>JBGPBY010000756.1:0-2528 GCA_041481485.1 Terriglobia bacterium | reverse complement strand
CGACACCGGCGAAAAGGCATATTCAGCGTTAAACAACTTTCCTACACATTCGTGTCCGAAGGGTGGGAGCAGTTTCATTCGTTCTGGGTCGATCAACGGACAGATGAGATAACAATATTCACGAAGTTTATTGAACTTGTAGCTCAACTCGGGAATTTCCGAGTTTTCCATTATGGAAGTGTGGTGCACTTATTGGAGCGTTGTGCGCGGCTTGCAGCTAGAGCGTATTCGTGCGTCATTGGAAGACGTGTTCGGGATTTCGATTCAGACATCCAATCTCTGTCGATTCAGACGATCGCTTTCTTTCGAATACCTGTCCTTGTACAACGACCTTTTGAAATACACTCTGCAAAGCCCTGTCATGCACATCGATGAAACGACGGTCCGTCTGCGGGATAAGAAGGGATACGTCTGGGTGTTGACGAGTTTGGACTCGGCGTTCTTCCAACGAACAAGGTTTCATGATTCTTGAACCGAGTTTAGTTCATCAACACTCCACGGCTGACGTCAAGATTCGACTCTTCCGCTCTCTTTTCCGCGGACGGGACGACGTTTATCCAAGACGATTCGAGAGCCGCAAAACCGGAAGATCAGGTTACGCGCCAGCGTGTGGCAACGAATGGGTTCGCGGTATCTGTGAGAAGCCACGGATCAAGTGCGCGGAATGCCAGCATCGACGGTTTCTTCCAATGACTGACGAAGTGATCCGTTGGCACTTGTCGGGATTTGATCAGGCTGGCGAGCCGTGCGTCGCGGGCATTTACCCGATGCTTCAGGACGAGACGTGCTTCTTCCTTGCGGCCGATTTCGATAAAGAAGGTTGGCGCGAAGACACTCAGGCATTCATGGAGACCTGTAGGGCCCTGGTCCTTCCGGTGGTACTGGAACGGTCCCGATCCGGTCGCGGCGGACATGTTTGGCTGTTCTTCGAGGAGGCGGTCACTGCCGCGTCAGCGAGAAGATTGGGTTCATTCGTTTTGACTGAAACGATGGAACGTCGACCGGATATTGGTTTCGATTCCTACGATCGGTTCTTCCCAAACCAGGACACGCTACCGCACCGAGGCTTCGGTAATTTGATCGCTTTGCCGCTCCAGAAGCAGCCGCGAGATCTGGGCAACAGCGTTTTCCTCGACGATCAGATGGTTCCTTATTCAGATCAGTGGGCGTTCCTGTCGTCCGTGGAGCGAATTGGCCGAAGCAGAATGGAAGACTTGGTGCGCGATGCAGAAAGTAGAGGGCGTGTTGTCGGCGTTCGGTTTCCGCCGGTGGACGAAGACGAACCCGAGCCCTGGACTGTGCCGGCCTCCCGCCGCCGGAAAGACCCTCCGATTATTGGTGAAGCCCCCGCCAGCCTGGACCTCGTGTTGGGGAACGAGATCTACATTTCGAAGAATAGTTTGGCGCCGGGACTCCGAAACCGGTTGCTCCGGTTGGCAGCGTTTCAGAATCCTGAGTACTACAAAGCTCAGGCTATGCGGCTGCCCACCTACGACAAGCCGCGAATCATCGCGTGTGCCGAAGAATATCCGCAGCACATCGGTCTGCCGCGCGGCTGCATGGAGGACGTGCAACAACTCTTATCGGATTTGAGTATCACGCCAGTCGTGCGGGACGAGCGCTGCCATGGCCAACCTTTGAACGTGACATTCCAGGGAACGCTTCGGCCGGAACAGAAGTCAGCCGCAGACTCCATGCTGAAGCATGAGACGGGCGTGCTGGCCGCGACCACCGCGTTCGGAAAGACGGTCGTGGCTGCATGGATGATTGCGCAGCGCGGCGTCAACACCCTCGTGCTCGTGCATCGACGGCAGTTACTTGATCAATGGGTGGAGCGGCTGTCGACGTTTCTGAACATCAACAGCCGCGAGATTGGAAGAGTCGGCGGCGGCCGGCGCAAGCCGACGGGCAGGCTGGATGTCGCGGTTATCCAAAGCCTGGTACGCAAAAGCGTCGTCGAAGGCTACGTCGGCGAATACGGTCATGTGATAGTCGACGAGTGTCACCATCTGTCGGCCCACAGCTTCGAACAGGTTGTTCGCCGAGCGAAGGCGAAATTCGTCACCGGCCTATCTGCAACCGTCAGCCGGAAAGACGGACATCATCCCATCATCTTTATGCAGTGCGGCCCAGTTCGGCATCGCGTTAGCGCGAAGGCGGAGGCGATTCGGCGTCCTTTTACCCATACCGTTCTCGTCCGCCCCACATCGTTTCTGCCGACGATGCCGGCGTCCTCGGACAAGCGGGTCGAGTTTCAGTCGCTTTACGGCGATCTGATCGGCGACCAGTCGCGGAATCGTCGCATTTGCGACGATGTCATCGAAGCGGTGCAGTCGGGCCGATCTCCGCTCGTGCTCACGGAAAGGAACGAGCATCTGGACAGCCTCGCGAATCAATTGTCGGGGAGAGTGCGCAACGTGATCGTGCTCCGAGGGGGCATGGGAAAGAAGCAGCGCGAAGCCCTTGCCGCCGAGATTGATGCGATTTCTGGAGATGAACGGGTCATTGTCGCGACCGGCCGCTACATT
>JBGPBY010000755.1:0-2536 GCA_041481485.1 Terriglobia bacterium | reverse complement strand
GAAGTTTGACGTGTAGCCGAAGCACCCTCTGTAGGGGCGGTCTATGACCGCCCGCAATTTCTAATTTTGCTTACTAATAGAGGAGTGGGCGGTCATAGACCGCCCCTACAGGAAAAAGGAATTCGCCAATGTACCCGAGTTCATGTCCGGATTGGCCGCCGCCCCATCTGGAATCCCGTCCAGGACCGCATTCGCTACAATTTCGTAAAAGTTTCTCGTAAATGCGCGACAGGGATGTCGGTGCTTACGAGCGATTCCGACAATCCTGTAACTTGAATCCATCCTCCGGAGTTCTCGCTTCTCCATCGAATTCTGCAGTTTTCCTAAGGATTTAGCAAATCTTCCCCGCCATCCGGGAATGGCAGCGTTCTTGCAAATTTGTTGGCCTTCATTAACGAACGGAGCAGGACATCGAATTGGAACATACGAAACAAAAGCTGGTCGTGATCGGCAATGGAATGGCGGGCGCAAGGGTTGTCGAAGAGATTTTGAAACGGGCTCCGGCCCAGTTTGAAATCGTGATGTTCGGCGCCGAGCCCTACGGCAACTACAATCGGATTCTGTTGAGCAATGTGCTCAATGGGAGCCAGTCGGCCACCGAGATTTTCATGAACCCATTGTCGTGGTACCACGACAATGGCATTCAGCTGCATGCCGGAGTTCGCGCCACTCGCATTGACCGCGAACGCCGCGTTGTCGTGGGCGCGCCACTGCACAGGCAGGCTCTGGCATACAGCGTGGATGCGCGCAAAGAGGAAGGCGCAGCGGAAATCCGAGAGCCCTACGATTACGTCGTCATTGCCACGGGATCCCGCCCGTTTGTCCCTCCGATGGATGGATTCGCCGGTGAAGGCGCCTTCATGTTCCGCACCATCGATGATTGTGCGCGCATCGCGGATTTTGCAAAAGACAGCCGGCGTGCGGCGGTTATCGGCGGCGGATTGCTTGGCCTGGAAGCGGCGCGCGGCCTGTTGACCCACGGCGTCGAAGTGACTGTCCTGGAGGCAGCGCCTCAATTGATGGTTGCCCAGCTGGATTCGGAAGCCGGGGACATCCTTCGCAAGACCATTGAGGGGATGGGAATGAAGGTGAAGTGCAACACCATCACCACGCGCATCGCGCGAACCGGCGGCCGCATCACGCATCTGGAATTCAAGGACGGAACGACGATGGACACCGACATGGTGGTGGTCAGCGCCGGTATTCGACCCATTACTGAAATTGCGACAGCATCCGAATTGAACGTCAACAGGGGCATCGTCTGCGACGATCAGATGCGTACGAGCGATCCCGCCATCTTTGCCGTCGGCGAATGCGTCGAACATCGCGGCCAGCTTTACGGACTCGTCGATCCGATCTGGGAACAAACCCAGGTGCTCGCCGATATCATCACTGGCAAACGGGCCGACGCGGCATATCACGGTTCCAAACTCGGAACCAAACTCAAGGTCATGGGCGTGGAACTTGCCTCGATGGGAGAAACCAAAGCCGCCGGCGCCGGAGACGAAGTCATCGTCTATCGTGAGCCCGCGCACGGGCTCTACAAAAAGCTGATTGTGCGCGACGACAAGATTGCCGGCGCCATTCTTCTGGGTGAAGTGGAAGCCGCGTCCACGCTGATGCAGATGTTTCAGGGCAATATGAAAGTTCCCTCCCGCCGGGCGGATCTGCTGTTTGGCGCACCGAAAGGTGTGTCGCTGTTGCAGGTCGCCGATCTTCCGGACAACGCACAGATCTGCAACTGCAACGGCGTCAGCAAACAACAAATTGTCGAAGCGATTCAGACACAGAATTGTCATAGCGTCTCGAAAGTCGGTGCATGCACGAAGGCCGGTATGGGATGCGGTTCCTGCAAGAGCCTGGTGGTTCAATTACTGGAATCGTATCTGGGCGAATTGGCTTACGATCCGAGCGAACACTTCTACGTTCCCGGAGTTCCGTTGGAGAAGTCGGCACTCGTTGCGGAAATTCGCAATCGCGGCATCAAGTCGGTCAGCGAAGTATTCCGCGTATTGGCCGATGGCAAGGAAGATGTGGCCAGCAAGGTCGGATTGGCCTCCCTGTTGAACACGCTCTGGCCCGGGGAATACGAAGACGAGCGCGATGCGCGATTCATCAATGACCGGGTTCACGCCAACATCCAAAAGGACGGCACCTTTTCGGTCGTCCCGAGAATCTATGGAGGTGTCACAACGGCGGCAGAGTTGATGCGAATCGCCGAAGTGGCGGTGAAATACAGCGTGCCAATGGTGAAACTCACCGGCGGACAGCGCATCGATCTGCTTGGGATCAGGAAAGAAGATCTTCCGCACGTGTGGCAGGAGCTGGGAATGCCGAGCGGTCATGCCTACACAAAGGCATTCCGTACATGCAAGAGCTGCGTCGGCACCGATTTCTGCCGCTACGGTGTGGGAGATTCCATTGCACTCGCTCAAAAAATCGAACGCCGATTCCAGGGCGTCGAGTCTCCACATAAAATGAAGCTCGCGACAGCCGGCTGCCCGCGCAACTGCTCCGAGGCCTATGTGAAAGATCT
>JBGPBY010000754.1:0-2549 GCA_041481485.1 Terriglobia bacterium | reverse complement strand
GTTGTAGAGCTTTGGCTGATTCACCCAGTTCCCTTTGTACGCCTTGGGATCTTCGATCGTGACCTGGATCGACAGTGTCTCGGCGTCAACACGGCGATACTTTTCGGTGAGGTGCATCTGATCGCTGTGTGGATCTCCGTCGAAATTCAGCCATGGGATGTCGTTAAACCCGCTGGATTCGACGACAAGTGTATCGCCTTCCCATCTGCCGACGGAATATCCCATCCAGGTGGGATCGGGATCTTCGGGGAGTTTCCTGCCATCCAGCCATATGGTTCGCCAATGACGATTGTGCTCGAAGAACATCATCATTCTCTTCGGAAGCTGGATGACTTCGAACGGTTGCGGAACACCGAGGAGCTTCGGAATTCCATCCGGGTTGCAACGCAGAATTGGATCGTTTTCCTTACCGGCAATCACTCGGGGGCCGACGGTCGGAACCGCAGCGTCCCATCGTGCCTGCGCCCAGGGTGTCATCGGTGGCTTCAATTTTGTATCGACAGCCGTACCGCCGTTGCGCCTCCCGATCCAGACTCCATTGAAATCGCGCGGATCGAACTTCTTCGCCTGCGCTTCAAGGAGCGATGAAAATGAAACAATCGCAACGAGAATGAGAATTGAGAACGAACATTTGTTTCGCATCGTTTTAGTCCAGCAGAACGGCGTTCAATGTTTTGCCGTCGGCCAGCGTGAGCTTCTGCAGAAGGCATACAGGCGCGCCTTCTCTCGCAGGAAAGACGGAAAGCGTTACCTCATCTCCGGGCTTCAGAGTGTTCTTCGTCCAGCCCTGTTTAGAGAGCATTCCGGGATTGATGGATTCGCAATTCCAGTGGGTGACGTTGCCTTTCGCATCCTTGGCATCAAAGAAAATCTGAACGTGAGGATTGATGTAACGAAATTCGGTAATGGTCGCTTTGAAGTTGGTCAACTTTGTTCGGTCGTATGCCGTACCGCCGTGATGCGCGAACAGGGCAGTGCAAACACCAACGACACACACGATCGCCACAAAAGAGATTACGAATTTATTTTTCATTCATCCTCCTAAAAAACGTACTTCAATGCGAATTGAAGAATCCGCGGATCCGCTGCTGTGGTCGTCTGACCAAACGTGCTCTGGATCAGGTTAGTAGCAGGGTTATCCCGTCGCAAGCTATTCGTAACGTTGAATGCTTCCGCTCGAATCTCGAGTCTTTGTCTTTCCCGGACCTGGAATATCCTCGACAACGCCGCATCGAACTGGAAGGTTCCGGGACCCTCGATATTCGCGCGCCCGACAAACCCGTTCTTGCCTGCTGCCGGCACCGTAAAGGCCGCCGCGTTCAGGTAGTTTGTGATTGAAGATCTGTCGCCATAGGGATTCGAAAGCACCTGATCGGGGCGCTGGTTGTTGATGCCCGTAAATGCCTGGTCGCGGCCGCTCGTTACTGTCAGATAAGACCCGGAGGACTTCCTGAAGATGCCGGACAATTTCCAACCGCTTGCCAGAGCACGCAGTGTGCGCTGCGAAAACTGCGGCGTTTCGGTAACAGCGCTCAAGTTTAGAAGATGCCTGCGATCTGCGGCGCAATTGCCCGTATCGGCGCGGCGGTTGTTGGGATCGGTATAGCCGGTACCCGGATTGACAGATCCGCCGGGCGTGTCGCCGATGCAATGTGACCACGTGTAATTCCCACTGACCGTAACGCCGCGGCTCACGCGCCGGCGGAGAGAAAGCTGAAGTGCGTTGTAGGAAGCGATGCCGCCGTCATCCGTCGCGGAAATTGAGGAGAAATACAGTCCGTCCGTCGGCCTTGCAAGAATGAGGCGTCGCCGCTGGTCAAGATTCGTCGTGGCTGTACACGGGTTATACGTCACGCCGCTCAGGATGCATGGTCCTCCGGGAATGTAGACCCCCGGATTGTCTTCCTTCGAGATCCACATATGAAGTGTGTGCGTTCCCAGATAGGCCGCAGTGACAAGCCAGTCCGAACCGATCTGTCTTTCGACGCTCAGGTTCCATTGGTGGACATTGGTCGATTTGGCATCGTAGTTTAAATTGCCAAAGAAAGCGTAGGGAACGTACAACCCGCCCTGGCTCAAACCAGCCGGGAAAGGATTGCCGCCGGGATAGCTTGCGTAGGGATCATCGAAACCAGTGGCCGGATTGTTGAGCGTGACACGGCCGGCCCAAGGCGGCGCCAGCGTCATACCGATGATGATCGAATTGCCGGGAACGAAGTCGAATGCTCTGCCGTAAGCCACTCGCACTGCCGTACGCCCATCACCGGTAACATCCCAACCGAATCCAAGACGCGGAGCAAGGTTTCCCCACTGCACGTTCTCTCCAGCCTTGCCCGGAAAGCCGGGATCGCCTGGATAGAACAAGCCGGCCGGCGCGTTCTTATAGTCCGGTTGGGTGGTGTGGACTCCCTTCGCGAAGGCGTCGTAATCAATGTGATAGATGCGGCCATTGGCGATCTGCTGCGGAAAGAATGGCTCCCAGCGAAGCCCATAATTGAGTGTCAGTCGCGACGTCGCCTTCCATGTGTCCGGTCCATAAAGGCCCATAT
>JBGPBY010000753.1:0-2551 GCA_041481485.1 Terriglobia bacterium | reverse complement strand
TTCCAGGTTTGGAAAGCTGGCAACACCGCTATTGCTGGTAACTGCTTTTTTGATTTTAGGAAATGGCGTGCTGCCTCTGTCCGGACAAGACGGGGAACCTGAGAAAACTATATTTATTCAAGAATTTGTGCTTAAGGAGGCAAGTCCAAGTGGCTCCTGTTCCGGCAATGAGGTGATCGCTGCACCTCCGGGACTACCGGTCATCAACGATTTTGTAGAGTTGCGCCGAAGCAGTTGTTATGGAAGGTGTCCTGCCTACACCGTACAGGTTCGAGCGGATGGTAAGGTCACCTGGAATGGGCGGGCGTTTGTAGGGAAAGTGGGAGAGGATTCCGCGACGATTTTGCCGGACCAGGCCAGAGCCTTGATTGAGAAATTTCGAACGAGTGAAGTCTGGAGCTTGTGCAGCGACTATTCCAGAGCGGTTACGGACTCTGTTACGGTGACCACGAGGATGCACATCGGGAACCAGGAAAAGGTGGTTTCCGACTATGCGGGCAGTGCTCCGCGCTGGTTCAATGACCTTCGAGACCAGATCGACTCTGTTGCGAACACACGTCGCTGGACTGAACGAGATCCCAGGACGGAGGTTTTTGCATTAGTGCCGGCGCGGGACTCGGCGGGGGAAGTTCCCGACGAACGTACGCTTCCGGTTATCAGTTTGCGTGACGCAATCGGCAATAGGACCAGCATCACTCCTCTGATGCGCGCGAGTGCTCGCGGGGATTTGGGTAGTGTCGAAAACCTGATAGCCGGCAAGGCAGACGTCAATGCGAGAGACGCTGGCAGTTGGACGGCGTTGATGTATGCCGCAGGTTCAGAGGGGAAGGATGGAAACAGTATCCTGCAAAAACTGCTGGAGGCCGGAGCGGATCCCAGAACTCGAACTGCGATGGGGCAGTCGGCCATGATGGCGGCCGCGGCATCATTTTATGAGGTGAAGGAACGACTTCGCCTTCTCCAGCAGGCGGGTGGAGACATCAATATTCAGGACGCCAATGGCCAAACCGCCTTGATGTTTGCAGCAAGGTTTATCCTCGGAAGCTATATTCCCGATTCGAATTTCCGGGAACGCACGGAAGTTCTGTCCTTTATGCGGGCCGCGGGAGCACGCGCCGATATCCGCGACAAGACGGGATTGACCGTGTTCGACCAGATCGAGGGCCAGGCCAGAGATCTGGTCGGTGCCGGGAAACAATACGACCTTGTTGCTCAGATCTTACGTGACTTGATTCCAGGAGATTTCCCACCCGTCTCAATCCGTGGCCGGGTTGTCACTGCTCAGCCTGAGGGCGTCGCAGTATCCGCAGTGACAATCGATCGTGTTGGTAAAGGTTTTGAGCCGGCAGAGTCCGCAATCTCTGCAGACGGGATGTTTGAATTCTCCAGCCTGAAGCAGGGTGTGTACAGGTTGCAATTGAAACCATCATCCACGATCAATCCACCTGAAGTGGCAGTTTCCGTCAGGAATACCGATCTCTCGAATATAGAATTCGTGAATCCGGGGATGCACGAGATCATCGTGCGCGTATTCGTGGAGAAGGATCTTCCTTTACCGGCGCTGGGCTTGATCATCGAGAACTCGACCATCGGGCCGGTAGTGGGAAAGCCTCCTGAAATTGACATCGATAACAACCGGCCTTTACCTGCAAATATACGTTCAGCAATTGCCGCTCATGGGAGTTCGGCAAACATTCGGATTCTGGAATTGAAAAGCGGCGAACTTGGGAAGTTGGCAATGCGAGTGTTTCTGCCTAGACCTTTTGATGAATTGGACGTTCCGACTCCGGAGCGGCTGCCCGATGGAACATTCCGAATCGTGCTGCCAGTTGGTGAATATCACGTGGGAGCGGTTATTCCAGATTCGAAGTCGCCGTTTGTGGTGGAGTCGATAACTTCTGGCTCAACAGATTTGCTGACGCGGCCTCTGGAAATTCCCAAAAGTGATTTGAAGGAGATCCAAATCCGTTTAAAACGCGGCTGACGTAGCTGCCCCAGAAGCCTATTTTGAAAAGAAGGCAATTCTCGCCTGTTCGAATTTGTCCGTGGGGGATTGGCTATCGATCTTGTTGAGCGCAGGCTTCGCGGTCAATGAAACAGAGAGATCCTTCGTCTTGTCGATGATTTCACTACCGGTGGGAGACGGCCGATTCAGTGGATTCGCTTCTAACGTCAAATTATTCATGGTCTACCCTCTCAAGTTTCGTGTGATTTGGACGGGCTCCAGAATCGCATCGGAATGCCTCTTTCGTAATGGTACGAAGGTCGCAACGGTATGGGCGATTGGTGCTGAATGGCAGTTATCGGAATGTCTTCTCAGGTTTGCCTTCCCTTGTTAATGCGGAATTGGCGGGGAAAAACTGGCAGAGGAAAAGTCAGACGGGTCAGCGGCGCACCTTCAAAACGGCTTTCGCGAGCTTTGGTTTCCGGACCGGGAATTCGGGAGATACGAAGATGTGAATGAATGCGGTCCGACTGTAGGGGCGGTCTATGACCGCCCGCGATGTGGAGGAATGCAGGCCTCTCAATTGTGGGCGGTCATAAACCGCCC
>JBGPBY010000752.1:0-2565 GCA_041481485.1 Terriglobia bacterium | reverse complement strand
TTCTACGCATGTTGAGAAATTCGCGGTGAAGGGTCGTGAACAGCCACGTTTTGACCTTGGCGACATCCCGCAATTGATGCCCTTTGGTGGCCCAGATATAAAATGTTTGTTGCGTGAGGTCACAAGCATCCGCTTCCGTCCCCGACAGACTGTATGCGAATTGATACAGCGGCCCATAGTATCGGGATACCAGACTTTCGAAGTCTAATCCTTCGGGCATAGGGCCGTCACTCCCTAGTAGGAGTTTCCAGAGGCAGAATTGTTCCCGGAGTTGACATGGCAGCGCTTACAGGACGAGATTGCCGCAGCGGGCGCGGGCTGGCGAGCCCAAAGTGCCCCGACCATCGGGAACAAACCCGACCCCCAAATCCTCTCAATATTGACCATTGTGCGACGGTGGGTAGCCGTCGGCGGGTCTTCGGTTTTAAAGGTGCTCATGAGCGGCGAAGTCAGACCAGCGGTGATCGCGATTGGGACATGGCTGACTCTGGAATTTGAGGTGATCGTGCGCCAGGCGCCCCAGGCTCGGCGTCCCGCTCGTCGCGGCCGTCCAGTAGCGGGCTACAGCCCGCGCAGTCGTGGGAGGCCCCCACGGCGAGCACGGCTGCTCCACCAACGGCCGGGATACCAGCGAGCCTGAAAGATTGACCACGACAAGGGGACCGCTCCATTTGCAATTGGGCGCCAGTTGATTATGCTTGGCGCGCTTTATGGGCGCGCCTGAAATCGTTAGTATCCGGAATCTTTCCAAGATTTACCAGCAGGGAGAAATCAACGTTACAGCATTGCATGACATCTCGCTCGACATCCAGGCCGGCGAATTCCTGACTCTGATGGGACCGTCCGGCTCCGGAAAATCCACGTTGCTGCACATCATCGCGGGGATTGATCGTCCCACCCGGGGAGAGTGCTGGGTCCAGAACGTGGACGTGACGCGGCTGGATGAATCCCAACTGGCGGACTGGCGCAATCAGAACGTCGGGTTCGTCTTTCAGACCTTCAATTTGATTCCGGTGCTCACCGCGCACGAGAACGTGGAGTTGCCGCTGTTATTGACGCGCTTGAACCGGCGCCAGCGAAAGCAGCAAGTCAACGCCGCCCTGGAACTCGTGGGCCTCGGTGACCGCGCGCATCACCTGCCGCGGCAGCTCTCCGGCGGGCAGGAACAGCGGGTGGCCATCGCCCGGGCGCTCGTGACTTCGCCCAGCCTGATCGTGGCGGATGAACCGACCGGCAACCTGGATTCCAATTCCGCGCACGAAGTGCTCAGCGTGCTGCAGACGATGAGCCGGCAGGCGGGCAAAACGGTCATCATGGTGACGCACGATCCGAAAGCGGCGGCCTTCGGGTCACGCTCGATTCACCTCGAAAAAGGCGAATTGACCAACGGCAGCAAAACTGTGTGAGGCAATGGAGATTCTCTCGATATTGAAGGGGTTCCGGAGCGGTCTCCACTGGCTGAATCCGATTTCGTGGCTGGATGGCCTCGTGCGCCTGTATGTGAGGGTTTTCGGGCTGGGCACTTTTAGCTTTGTGCTTGTAAACACTTTGCGAAATCCACGCCGCGCGGCGTTGTCCATCCTGAGCGTGGCCGTGAGTCTCTTCCTTCTGGTGACGGTGCTCGTTGGGTTGCGAGAGTTGACCGTGCCGGCGGAAAGCGCGGGGGCGGAACTACGTGTCGCGGTGCGCAACAAGATCTCCATCGCGAATCCCCTGCCCGCCCGGCAATTACCCATCATCGAACGCATCCCGGGCGTCGAGGTGGTTTCGCCGTTCACCTGGTTTGGCGGCAAGTACAGGAATGAGGAGGGAATGACGTTCGCGCAGTTTGCGATGGACCCAAAGAAACTGCGGCCGCTCTTCTCCGAGGCCCACATGGCTCCGGAAGGCTATGCCGCGTTTGAGGCGGAGCGCACGGCTTGTGTCCTCGGCCATCTCTCCGCGGAGAAGTACAAGCTCAAAGTCGGTGACAAAATGTCATTGGTCAGCAGCATTTATCCCGTCACGCTGGAATTCAAAATCGTCGGCATTTACGCGGGCACGCCGGACGACCGGAACATGCTCTTTCGCCAGGATTACCTGAACGAGGCGATCGGGGACGTCGGCCAGGTGGGCATGTGGTGGCTCAAGGTGAAGTCGGCCGAGGACATGCCCAAGGTCACCGCCGCCATCAACAAGGCTTTTGCCAATACTTCCGCGGAAGTACGCGCCGAATCGGAGCGGGCGTTCCAACTCGGTTTCATTTCCATGTGGGGAAACATCAAGTTGCTGGTGACACTGATTTCGAGCGCGGTGATTTTCACGTTGTTGCTGGTGACCGCGAGCACGATGAGCATGGCGGTGCGCGAACGCTTTCGCGAACTGGCGGTGCTGAAGGCGCTGGGTTACCGTCGGCGCGAGCTGTTTGGGTTCATCCTGGCGGAGAGCTTTGCACTGGCCGCGGTGGGGGCGTTGATCGGCATCGGTGGCGCCTGCGCGCTATACCACGGGGGAAACCTGGCCGCGATGACGCATGGGGGATTTCCGTTCCCAACGTTTGAGGTCACGACGCGAATTGTCGGACGG
>JBGPBY010000751.1:0-2575 GCA_041481485.1 Terriglobia bacterium | reverse complement strand
TTCAGCAGCCGGACAGAAGACCGATTGATGGAGCCAAGCATGGAGTTCATGACACAGCCCGTGAAGAAGGCAACTGTCCCCAGCTTCTTTCCTTCGGCAGAAAAGTGGCCGCCCAGTTTGACGCCGGACTCGAAATCAAGGTGCGGCATTAGCGCCTCGGCCGCGGCCATTCGTGGCGCGACGAGTTTGAGCAGTCCGGTTGCGCGAACGAGGGTCTGCAAACCCGCACGGCTGTAGAGCTGAAGGAATCGGGATGCAAGGTGAAACCGCCGCGGATATGGAAAGATGTGATTCAACACAAGCCGTGACAACCAGTGTGCGGGACGCTGCTTGACGATTTCGCCGCGCATCTCTTCCATCATGTGGCCGAAGTGCACCCCGCTCGGGCACGCCGTTTCGCAGGCGCGGCAATCGAGGCAGCGAGACATGTGCTCTACGAACGAGTCTGTGATCTTCGCCCGGCCCTCGTCGTAAGCGCGCATGAGGTAGATGCGTCCGCGGGGGGAGTCCATCTCGTTGCCGAGCACACGGTAGGTGGGACACGAAGGCAGGCATAACCCGCAATGCACGCAGTCCAGATAAAGTTTGTCGCTCATTCGACCGCCGAATTAACGACGTTCTCCATCAACATGACGCCCGGGATTCAGCCGGCCTTCCGGATCAAAGGTCTTTTTCATCTTACTCATGAGTTCGTATTCCGTATCCGTAACACCAAACGTCGCAACCTCACGTCGCACTTCAATTGGCGCTCTCTCGATTATCGTCCGGTATCTGCTGCGCATGCGCTGAATAGCCGCGGCACTCTGTACGCTCATCAGCACGATCCCATTCATCGCGTGCGCAATCCATCCGGCCGGCCGATGTTCTTCGATTATTTCATGCATCGTGCTTGGAAGTCCGACAACGCGCACCAGCACCGGCCCAAGCTCCGCATGGCGCTGACGCATGCTTCGCCACGCCACCGATTCCTCATCTCCCTCAACAACCTTCCAGCCCGCTGCCGGAAGATTTTTCAACTGCCATTCGACCGCCTTTGAATGTTCTCCAAACCGCACCCACACTTCATTCGGATTTCCGACCCATTCCAGCGAAACCGGCTGAAGACTGCTTCCACGAATCCCCGAAATCAATGCCTTCGCCTCGCCTGCGGTCCCGCAGCCCGCAATAGCCGTTGCCGTTTTCGGAAACTTCGCGCGAAGTTTCAGGCTGATCTCAACGATGATCGCCAGCGTTCCCAGTGAACCGACATATAACCTTGCGAGATCGTAACCGGTCACGTTCTTCACGACCCGCCCACCGGTCTTCGATACCTGTCCGCCCGCATGCACGACCTTCATCCCGATGATCCAATCCCGGATCGTGCCGGTGGCGCGCAGCGGGCCCTGCGCGTCGGTCGCTGCAATTCCTCCGATCGTCGCGTGAGAGCCGTTCCATGGATCAATAGGCAGAAGCTGATTGTTTTCCAGTAGAGCGTGTTCGAGCTGGCCTAATGTCACACCCGCTTGCAGATGAATCGTCAGATCTGCCGGGTTGTATTCTGTGATGCGCGAAAGCCGCGTGAGATCGACGGCGCAGTCGGCACGTCGAAGTGGGTTACCGAAATACGTCTGCGTAGCGGCGCCGACCGGAACAATAGCGCCCTTTTCAGCGGCAAGAGATTCGGTCAGTTCCTCCACGGATTCAGGCCGGAGAACGCGGGAGACAGAGAGGCCGTCTATGGTCAACGCGCCGTCCCTCGTAATATCTCATCAACGCGCTTTCCGATTTCGGCTGTGCTCGTGGTGGTGTGGCGTCCGACTTCAGTGCAGCTGCGCTTGGAAGGAAATATCTTCGAAGGATTCAGTAGGCCGTCCGGATTAAAAACACGTTTCACCTGCATCATGACATCGAGGTCGGTTTCGGTGAACACCATGCCCATGTATTCTTTCTTCTCATATCCGATACCGTGTTCCCCGCTGAGGGATCCCCCGACGTCGACGCACAGTTTCATGATGTCGTCACTCATTCCAAAAATCCGGTTGACCTGATCCGGAACGCGCGAATCGAACAGAATCAATGGATGAATGTTTCCGTCGCCGGCGTGGAAAACATTCGCCACGGGAAGTCCGTAGCGTTCGGAGATTCTTGCAATTTCGGTCAACACTTCGGGAAGCCTGGTGCGTGGAATCACGGCGTCCATCGTGACCATGTCGGGGCTGATTCGACCCATGGCGCCAAATGCGCCTTTGCGTCCGAGCCAGAGCCTTGCACGCTCCTCATCGTCTTTCGCCACACGCACTTCGTACGCACCGTTCCGGCTGCAGATTTCGACAATTGCCGCGGAGGTTTCCGGGAGGCCTTCTTGAAAACCATCGACCTCGATGAGCAGCGCGGCAACAGCATCCAACGGATAGCCGGCCTTGTAAACGGAGGCTTCAACAGCTTCGATCGTTTTCGCGTCGACGAACTCGAGAGCCGAGGGAACAATTCCGGCGGCGATCACATCCTTGCGTTGACGGCGAACGGGCACCTGGTGGGCTGGGGTTACAATTCGGACGGGCAGGCGGTCCCGCCCGCAGGCGCGCCGGTTTTCACC
>JBGPBY010000750.1:0-2590 GCA_041481485.1 Terriglobia bacterium | reverse complement strand
GGTTAGTGGGTCATTTTAAGATTCGGGAACAGGGAATTGTGTGTCGGAGACCGAATTAGCTTTGAAACTCAAGTTCAGAATTCGGTCGCCGTCACTCCATTCCTGTCCCCAAATTTCAAAAGACGCCACTACTGCCGGATAAGCAAGATTTGTGTCAGTTAGTGGGTGTCAAACCTAAATAGTTGGGATCTCTGGGGGGAGATGAAGATTCAGGCCATCTCGCAAGTTCGTGTCGCAAGTTCGTTGCAAAAACAATGGACGAGGTCTAGGATGCCGAGCAGATCAACCGGCTTTTGTGGAACAGGAGGCACTACGAATGTCGAGACGCACTCTACTTCTATCTCTTTTCGCGCTGGCAACGTTATCCAAAGACCTTGGTGCGCAAACGAGCCGCGGAACCATCAGTGGAATAGTGATGGATGCCCAGAGGGCCGTAATACCTCACGCCACAGTTCAGCTAACCGCGCTTACGACTAACGTCGTTCGAACTGGCGTTTCGAATGATTCCGGCCTCTACCGCTTTGACGCAGTCGATCCAGGCTTCTACGCTTTGAAGTTTTCGCAAGGCGGTTTTCAGACCCTCTCATCAAAAGAGTTCGAAGTGGGTGCGGCACAGATGGTCACCATCGACGTGACTTTGCAGATCGGCGAAACTTCAGAAACGATTAACGTGATAGCCGAAGTTCCACAGATACAGGTTGAGACTCCCACACGAGCCGCAAATATTCCGGCATTCGCAATCCAGAACCTGCCGTTTGCGTCGCGCAATGCCGTCAGCCTGAGTCTCACCGCGCCCGGTGTCACTTCAAGCAAGTTTGCCACCCCCGCCGGTGACAGAACCTTTGTCATTAATGGTGCCCGGGGTCGATCGAATAATTTCATGATTGACGGCACAGACAACAATGACATCTCTGTGGCGGGCCAAGCCTATTTGATCCGGAATCCCGAGGCGGTTCAGGAAGTCTCTGTGCAGACCTCCAATTTCGACGCGGAATTCGGCCGCGCGGGTGGTGGAGTTGTGAACTTAGTCACCCGATCGGGAACCAACGAGTTTCACGGCTCCCTCGGCTTCGGGCTGGATTCAACACGGGACGATGCAATTTCCAGCTCGTTGTCGCGCTCTCCTGAGATTCGCGCCCGCGGCAAGAATTTTCCGGGAACGGAGCAGAACTTCGATGGCGCTTTCGGTGGCCCGCTTGTCAGGAACAAGACCTTCTTCTTTGCTTCCTTTCTGGAAATGCGGCAGTTCTCGCAGAGCTCGACAGAAATGGTTTCTCCTACCGCTGCCGGACGCAACACACTTCGCACGCTTTTTCCGCCAGGCCGCAGCGCCAACGCCGACCTGCTGATGAACATTACCAACTCGAACGATGGCGCTTTCGGGACTTTCAATGTTCCACTTGGCCTGGGCCGTCCTGACGTCGAGTTCGGCCGACTTATCATTCCATATTCCCAGAGGCGGCGGCTGCGCCAGTGGAGCATCAAAGGCGACCACCGCCTTAATGATCGGGATACTCTCTCCGGACGATTATTCGTGAGCGATGACTCGACACCGAGCGGCGGGGAAACTCTGTCCTTTCCATCGTTCAACACAAGCTCTTCGGAACTAGCCCATAGCGCGGCGCTACAACACACACGCGTCTTCTCGGCGAACATTACCAATGAAGTGCGCATCGCCTACACTCGCTTCAACCTGTCTTTACCATTGGATTCGGACAATCCATTGGGCAAAACATTGTCCCTGATCGCCATTGCTGGCGTGAACACCACGACCAACAGCGTCTATGGCATTCGTTCTAATTTCCCCCAGGGCCGCCTGTTCAATGATTACATTGTGCAGGACACAATCAGCGTGATTCGCGGAACGCATAGTTTGCGAATGGGTCTCGATTTGATGAACCAGCGCGCTCGGCAGGCAGCTCCTATCGATGAGCGCGGCACACTGAGTTACGGTTCGAGTTCGTTGGCCGGTCAGACGTTTAGCGGCCTCGCCAACTTCCTGGACGGTTTCGGTGGAGCGGGAAGCGCCAGCCGAACTTTTGGCAGCCCGTGGTACTACCCTTCGCTCTATAGGCAGGCCTATTTCGGTCAGGACAGGTGGAGAATGACCAGTAGTGCCACGCTCAGTCTGGGCCTGCGTTACGAGTATTTTGGGACTCCGATGAATGTTATCCGCTCACCTGCGTATGCAGGCATTTTTAACGTCAATCCGGTAACGTTTGAGAGCCCTTTCACTCGTCCGAACAAGGTCTTCGCGGATAAGAACAATTTCGGTCCCACGGTTGGTCTTGCCTACTCTCCCTCGCGCACAACAGGCATCATTGGCAGGCTGCTCGGCGAGCGAAGGTCATCACTGCGTCTCGGCTATGGAATTGGCTATGACAGCTATTTCAATAACATCACGTCCAACGCGGTGACGGGTGCGCCGAATGCCGTCGCAGCCAGTAATCCCTCGCAGGTGAACGCTGCTGCACCGCGCGGTCTCGCGAATCTTGCAGGCCTTCTTCCCACCACAGCGCCAGAGATCACGCCCCTGCTGTCGCAAGTTGGAGTGCTGCAGAATCTACGAAGTCCGTATTACCAGCATTGG
>JBGPBY010000749.1:0-2591 GCA_041481485.1 Terriglobia bacterium | reverse complement strand
TTCGGCCACCCTCTCCCGTTGGGAGAGGGATTTCTTGAGCTACTTCACTCCGGGCCACTGGATGAAGGGCTGTTTCGGAGCCTTATCCGGTGGCAGGAACGCGGGAGCCGCCGTGCCGCCCGCTCCGAGCGATTTCACATATTGGAAGAGAGCGCGCTGATCGGCTTCCGTCATCGCGCGAATGTTGAACCACGGCATTGGCGGCCGCGTTTCCAGGGTCTTTGCGCGTTTGACCCAATCGTCTTCCGTCATTTTGCCGATGGAGAGCCGGAGATTCGTCGGATAGGTGGTGCCCCATGTGCCGCGATATCCGAGAGTATCGCCTTTCAGCCGGTCTGCTTCCGCCGCTTTTCCTCCGGCCTCCGCATATCCCGCCGTATGGCAGTCATTGCAGCCACCGATTTCGACAATGTAGCGTCCGCGCTCGATCGTCGCCTTAGACGCGGCAGCTGGTGCCGCCGCTTTCGGCGCCTGCCCCTGCACGATCTGATAACCCAACGCGAGCACAACGCCCATCCCGAGCGCTGTCTGGTATGTCTTCATGGTTTTTCTCCCTGGTCCTTTGCAGAAATTTGGACCTACAGTAACAACAACGCCGCGCCATAGAAATAACTTTCGAAACGTGATATCTAGCGAAGCCAGCAAATACGGAGGTTTTCATGGCGCGGACCATCGGTGTCGGTTTCCTCGTCTTTTTCGCACTCGTTGCCACACCGGCGCAAAGCCAGGCGCAAGGAACGTGCACACGGGCGGACCTTCAGTCCGCGGTGGACAGTTATCTCACCACTCAACGCAGCGGAAACCCGAAATCGCTGTCGTTGGCTTCGACGGCGAAATTCATCGAGAACACTCAGTCATCCGCGTTCGACAAAGGGATACTGAAAACGCCGCTGAAAATCGACTTTAGCCGCAGCCTGCTGGATACCGCGATTTGCGAAACCTTCACCGAAGTGATCGTTACCGATAAAAGTCATCCGTACGTTCTTGGTGTTCGGATCAAGGTAACGAACCGGAAGATCTCGGAACTCGAGGCGTTGGTGACCGACGCGGACGACTGGCTTTTCAACGCCGACAACTATCTGAAGTATTCCCCTGCGGAAAACTGGGGAGTGATTCCCGCCGCTTCGCGTGACAGCCGTCAGACCCTGATCGCCGCCGCAACGGCCTATTTCGATGTCTTCGATGACAACAGCGTGAAAGTTCCGTGGGGCACACCCTGCAATCGTCTGGAGGGTGGGATCCGGACCGGCCGCGGTATGCCGGACGATAGCTGCAATGTCGGCGTTCCTACCGGTATGAAGCTTACGAATCGGCGTTTCATCGCGGATCCGGAGACCGGCTCTGTCGTCGGGTTTATTCGATGGCCGAGCGGAGTGCCGGACTCTCATCTCTTCCGTGTGGAGAACGGCAAACTGCGCTTTGTTCACAGCCTCACGGTTTGCACCGTTCCAAATTGCGGGTTTCCACAGAGGGCGCCGGCAACCGGGAGATAGGACCAGCGTTGAGGAGGGGAAAATGACACGAGGAAGACTGATCCTGCCCATCTGCATAGCTATCGCATTGGTGATCGTGCGCACAAATGTCCCCGCAACGCAGCGGGCTCCCGGCGGTCCGGCGGGACCGTCGGAATTCGATGCGTTTTATAGTCTGGGTCCCGACTCGCTTCCGCGCGAGGGAATTCAAAAGGGTGAGGTGCGGGGTCCATTCAAGCTGACAGGCAAGGCGTACCCTGGGGTGGAGCATAGCTATTGGGTTTACGTTCCGGCGCAATATGACGGGTCGCGTGAAACCAGCCTGATGGTCTTCAATGACGGCGCCACATACTTGAAGGCGGATGGTTTCTATCGGGCCCAAAATGTTCTGGACAACCTGACCTACCGTGGCGACATTCCGATGATCATCTGCGCTTTCATCGATCCCGGAGTCACTGTAGCTGACGGGAAATCGATTCGTCAGGACGAATACGACTCGCTTGGCGACCAGTATTCGAAAGTGATCGTGGATGAGTTGTTGCCGGCGCTGTACAGGGACTACAAGATCTCGCGCGATCCGGATCGTCATGGAATCGCAGGATGGAGTTCGGGAGCCATCGCGGCATTCACGGTGGCATGGGAACGCCCGGATCAGTTCCACAAAGTGTTGACCGGTATCGGAACGTTTGTGGATCTGAAAGGCGGATATGTATATCCGGAGAAGGTCCTTGCCAGCGAAAAGAAACCGATTCGAATCTTCATGGTGGACGGGAGGAATGACAATCGCGGAATTAACGACAAAGGCGAGTACGATCCGCATCGCGATTGGTTCATGCAGAACGTCCGGCTGATGGAGGCGCTGACAAAGAAGGGTTATGACGTCAACTATTCGTGGGGCATGGGCGTGCACAGTCATAACATGGGCGGCGCGATGCTGCCGGAAATGATGCGATGGCTGTGGCGCGACCAGCCCGTTTCACTCGACCCCCGCAACACCGAGGAGCGTTCGTTCCGGTCGAAGAAATGATTTGACGGAACGCGTTTGCCCACTGTAGGGGCGGACTATGCCCCCAAATGACAATTGAACAGTGAACAGTGAACATTGAACATTTCTTCGGG
>JBGPBY010000748.1:0-2598 GCA_041481485.1 Terriglobia bacterium | reverse complement strand
GATTAATGGACCTGGTGACATTGATCCATTGGGTCATTGTCACCAGGTCCATTAATCAACGGACAACAAATCATTTGACAACTCACAACAGACCTCGCCACCTACCCCTTCGGCACGAAGTAGCGGGGCTTTGCGTTCACTTTTACTTTAGCGACGTCTGCCGGCGGAGTGACTTTGATGGTCAGTTTCCGCCACTTTCCATCCTTCGCGTTGTTTGTGGACTGATAGCCAAGGAAGTAGAGGGTCTTTAGAGAGTCGCGCAGATCCGTTGAAACCTTTGTCAGATTGTTTTCAGTCTGACCGGCCAATGATTCTCCCCCGGAGTAGTCTGCCACCTGCTGCAAGTAATACCCCACTCCATACGTGGAACCTTCAGTGAACCCTGGCAAGGAGTTTGTTGAAGAAGAAGCGAACAGGAAATAGATCGGGAATGGGGCCACTTTGGAGTTTTCGATCAAAGTCTTGGGCATGGCTAAGCTGCTTGCCTGACTTCCGCTGGCGATATAGCCATCGCTCACAATAACCATGGCTTTTTTGGGGCTGGGATTCTTGCCGAGATCGTTCATGCTACGGATCACGGTCTCGAACATTCCATCTCCGTCGAATGGGTTCTGAGCCAGTGGGCCGTTGGGATTGGCTTCGCGAATCTTGTCCACGGCGCCGAGCAGCTCCACGGAAGCCCGGTCCTTCTGGCCAGGAGTTTTGATGGGCCCATTGGCGCTCAATCCAAGGACCACACTTAGGGTCAGGGGATCGGAGGCGGACGAGAACTGAGTGATTTTTTGTTCCTTGTTGTCTTCCAACACCTGAAAGTGTTCCTGTTTCAGTGTGGTTATCGGAACGTTTTTCGCATCGGTTACAGAGACGGGAACCAGAATCAGACCTGCCGGTGATCCCCCCTGCATGGCTACGAGCACGCAAGAGAAGCCAGAAACCAGTAAAACCACAAGCAAGAGTTTCGAAACGAATGGCTGTGCACGCATTATTCGTCCTCCTCAAATCAAAAAAGAGACTATGGCGCCGAAGTGATGCCAATAGTAGTGCGGCTTGCTCTACAAATCCAGAGGTTTTGGAATTCGGCTTCGGCCGCCGGTAGAAGATCACCGAAACGAGATTGCGGAAAACGTTTACGAATCCCCGTAGCCTGCAAAGTATACTTTCTGATTCGCATATTCGGCTCGTTTGCAACTGGAGGATCAAACAGAAATGGCAATTAAGGTTGGGATCAATGGCTTTGGGAGAATCGGCAGAAATCTGTTTCGTGCAGCGATGGGCGACAAGGACATCGATATCGTTGCGGTCAATGATATTACCAGTCCGGATGCGCTGGCATACCTCCTGAAGCACGACTCGGTTCTTGGCGGTCTCAAGGCAAATGTCTCAGCTACGTCTGAAGGGATCGTGGTGGATGGACATGCCGTTCACGTATTCAAGGAACGAGACCCCGGGAAAATCGACTGGCCGTCATTCGGTGTGGAGGTTGTCGTCGAGTCTACGGGTTTATTCACCAATGCGGACGATGCAAGAAAGCACATGCGTGGACCCGTTCGAAAGGTCATTATTTCCGCGCCCGCCAAGAATGAAGACCTTACGATCTGTCTGGGCGTGAACGACAAGAGCTACGATCCCGCCAAACATCACGTCATTTCGAATGCGTCGTGTACGACGAACTGTTTGTCTCCGGTAGCAAAAGTGTTGCACGAAACGTTTGGCATCGAACGCGGCCTGATGACGACAATTCATTCCTATACGAACGACCAGCGGCTTTTGGATTTGCCGCATTCCGATATGCGGCGCGCTCGGGCCGCAGCGTTGTCAATGATTCCCACTTCGACCGGCGCAGCCAAGGCAATTGGCCTCGTTCTTCCCGCTCTAAAGGGAAAGCTGGATGGCATCGCAATCCGGGTGCCGACACCCGACGTCTCTCTTGTGGATCTCACAGTCACTACCGCAAAACCGGTCACCGACAAGTCCGTGAATCAGGCTCTGAAGGAAGCTGCGGACGGCCCGATGAAGGGCATCCTGCAGTACACCGAAGAAGAACTGGTTTCCATCGATTTTCTCCACAATCCGCATTCTTCCATCGTCGATGGCCCGTTAACGAAATGCCTCGGCGAAACCATGGTGAAGGTGTTCTCGTGGTACGACAACGAATGGGGCTTCAGTTGCCGAATGCGTGATTTGATCAAGATGGTCGGCAAGGTCTAACCGCGGACGTACCGGAGAGATTCATGAACAAACTATCGATATCGGATATCGATCTCGCCGGCCGCCGCGTGTTGATGCGCGTGGATTTCAACGTGCCGTTGCACGATGGCGCAATTACCGATGACACTCGTATCGAAGCATCACTGCCGTCCATTCGTTACATCATCGAGAAGCGGGGACGCCTGATTCTTGCGTCCCATCTTGGACGCCCAAAGGGAAAGCCGGATCCGCAATTCAGCCTGATGCCGGTTGCCGCCCGTCTCTCTGAACTTATCGGACAACCTGTCGCGTTTGCGTCCGACTGCGTCGGGTCCACTGCAGAAAGCATGTCCCGTTCGCTGAAGGATGGCGAAGTACTGCTGCTCGAGAACCTGAGATCTCATTCCGAAG
>JBGPBY010000747.1:0-2609 GCA_041481485.1 Terriglobia bacterium | reverse complement strand
GAGTTGGACAGTTCCCTCCTAAATCGGCAATAATAATCGGCTTTTCAGCGCGGCTTTAATCTCGCTAATCGCATAAACGAAATGGAAAGGATTCTCTTACTAGTGAATTTAATGTCGAACTTTGCCACGGCGCTGCGTCGCCAATTTTTAACCTTCTTATTTGTAATTCTGGGTAGTGCGCTCGGCGCGCCGGCCGTCCTGGCCCAACCACGCGAAAGTGGCGAGGCGGCCCTGAAGCTTCCTGACTTGTCCTCGGTAACTTTCATGGGTGTCGATGGACATCGACTGTTGCTGGTAGGCCTCGTATTTTGTTTTCTCGGACTGATGTTCGGGCTGGTAATCTACATGCAGTTGAAAAACCTGCCGGTGCATCGCTCAATGCGGGAGATCTCAGAGCTAATCTACGCAACCTGTAAGACCTACCTGACCACCCAGGGCAAATTCATAATGATCCTATGGGTATTTATAGCGGTGATCGTGGTCGCGTATTTCGGATTCCTGCGTCCTGTGCCGGGCCATCCGGTGGCCCTTACGGTGCCGATGATTTTGCTTTTTAGTCTGATCGGTATTGCCGGCAGTTACGGAGTGGCGTGGTTTGGAATTCGCGTGAACACGTTCGCGAATTCGCGCACCGCGTTCGCCAGTCTGGAAGGCAAGCCTTTTCCGATCTACGCGATTCCACTTAAGGCCGGCATGAGCATCGGCATGCTGCTGATCAGCGTCGAGTTGTTCCTGATGCTGTGCATTCTGCTGTTTGTTCCGCTGGATCTGGCCGGCGCCTGCTTTATTGGATTTGCCATCGGTGAATCGCTCGGAGCTGCCGCACTTCGCGTGGCGGGAGGCATCTTCACTAAAATTGCCGACATCGGCGCGGACCTGATGAAGATCGTTTTCAAGATCAAGGAAGACGATGCACGCAATCCGGGCGTGATCGCCGACTGTGTCGGAGACAACGCCGGTGACTCGGTCGGACCTTCGGCTGACGGCTTTGAAACCTACGGCGTCACCGGTGTGGCGCTGATTGCGTTCATCCTTCTTGCGGTTTCGGATCCGACCGTGAAGGTCCAGCTGCTGGTGTGGATTTTCGTGATGCGCGTGATGATGGTGATTGCTTCGGCCGCAAGCTACTTCATCAATGCTGCAGTTGCGAAAGCGAAATATCAGAACGCCAGCAAGATGAATTATGAGGCCCCACTGACCAGCCTCGTCTGGCTGACGTCCATCATTTCGGTGATTCTTACATTCATCATTTCAAAATTGTTGATTCCGGAACTGGCCGGCGATACCTCCATGTGGTGGAAGCTCTCCTGCGTCATTACATGCGGAACAGCAGCAGGCGCGATCATTCCGGAATTTGTGAAGGTGTTTACCTCGACCGAGTCCCGGCACGTTCGGGAAGTGGTGTCGGCCTCGCGCGAAGGCGGGCCATCTCTCAATATTCTTTCCGGGCTGGTTGCCGGTAACTTCAGCAGCTACTGGCTGGGATTCGCCATTCTGGCGTTGATGACGGGTGCGTTCTATTTCAGCACTCTATTCCCTGCATCGATCATGCTGGCTCCCGCGGTATTTGCATTCGGACTTGTCGCCTTCGGATTTTTGGGAATGGGTCCGGTGACGATCGCCGTGGATTCCTACGGTCCGGTGACGGACAATGCACAGTCGGTGTTCGAGCTGTCCACCATCGAACAACTGCCCGGCATCGAGGGTGATATTCAGAAAAACTTTGGCTTCAAACCGCTGTTCGAAATCGCGAAAGGGCATCTCGAGGAAAACGACGGCGCGGGAAATACGTTCAAAGCGACAGCAAAGCCGGTGCTGATCGGAACGGCCGTGGTGGGCGCAACGACGATGATTTTCTCTATCATCATGAGCCTGACCAAGGGCCTGACCGAGAACAAGGAATTCCTGTCGATACTCAATCCGCCATTCTTCCTTGGTCTGATTGCCGGAGGCTCCGTGATCTACTGGTTTACCGGAGCGTCTATTCAGGCCGTCAGTACGGGCGCGTACCGGGCGGTGGAATTCATCAAAGCCAACATCCGGTTGGAAGGAACAACGAGGGCGTCGGTCAGCGACTCCAAGAAAGTGGTGGAGATCTGTACGAAGTATGCGCAGAAGGGTATGGTCAATATCTTTCTCACCGTGTTTTGTTCGACGCTGGCCTTTGCGTTCTTCGATCCGTACTTGTTCATCGGATATCTCATTTCAATCGCATTGTTCGGATTGTTCCAGGCCATCTTCATGGCGAATGCAGGCGGCGCCTGGGATAACGCGAAGAAGATTGTGGAGGTCGAACTCAAGATGAAGGGCACGGAGTTACATGCGGCATCGGTGGTTGGGGACACGGTTGGGGATCCGTTCAAGGATACAAGTTCGGTTGCTTTAAATCCCATCATCAAGTTCACGACGCTCTTTGGAGTGTTGGCGGTGGAACTGGCGGTATCGCTGAACGCCGGGCAGCAGGGACGCGGACTGACCACGGTGCTGGGCGTAGTCTTCCTGCTGGTCTCGATGGTGTTTGTGTACCGCTCGTTCTACGGCATGCGGATTGTAAAGGAAGGGTAGGAGCGGGACCGCAACTGTAGGCGCGGTCTATGACCGCGCACAAT
>JBGPBY010000746.1:0-2611 GCA_041481485.1 Terriglobia bacterium | reverse complement strand
TTTTATTCAGGCGGACTCAGCCAGCGTGCCGGCGCTCTGTTCTTGACGATTCTCATTTCGGCAGGAACATACTTTGGCTGTGCATTTCTGCTTCGCGCCCGTGAGATCGAGGAAGTCTGGAGAATTTACTACCCGTGACGAATCGGGAACTTAGCGAGAAATTTCTCACTTACCTTCGAATTGAACGCGGTTTGTCCGCAAACACAATGCATGCTTATAAACACGATCTGGAAATGTACCGGCTGCATTTGGGCCGGATATCGATTCTGAATTCGCGTCCTGCCGACGTATCGTCATTCCTGAAATATCTCTACAGCCAGGGCCTGAAACCGAGATCTGCGGCAAGGGCATTGGCCACCGTTCGCGGTTTGCACAAATTTTTGATGCTGGAGAAAATATCGAGCGTTAATCCGACGACAACGGTGGAGGCGCCGCGTGGCTTCGTGCCGCTGCCGCACTTCCTGAGTGTCGAGGAGGTGGATCGTTTGCTGGAAGCGCCGGATCTCGGTACCTTAGCTGGTATTCGTGACCGTGCAATGATCGAAGTGTTGTATGCCACCGGTCTGCGGGTTTCGGAACTTACGGGTCTTCGAGTCGACGGAGTGAATCTGCAATCCGGATTCTTGCGCTGTTTCGGGAAGGGAAGCAAGGAGCGGATCGTTCCTCTGGGAGAGTCGGCTTGCTATGCAGTTGAAAGTTATTTGAAAACAAGCAGAGGGGAATTCGCATCCGAACACCTTTTCCTGACCAGCCGTGGGGCGCCTCTGTCGCGGTTTGAGTTCTGGGAGATTATCAAGCGTTATGCGGCAATCGCCGAAATTCGAAAGAACATATCGCCCCACGTCCTGCGGCACTCGTTTGCAACTCATCTGCTCGATCGTGGCGCCGACCTGCGGGCCGTACAGATGATGCTGGGGCATTCGGATATTTCCACCACGCAGATCTACACTCACGTCATTCGAGAACGCCTCAGGCAGATCTACAAAAGCTTTCATCCTCGTGCATAGTTGCGTTATCATGCTCCGCTGCATTTAGTCGTAAATTCCACGGAGGTTTAGAGTGAATAAGGGTAGGCATTTGTTTACTTCGGAGTCGGTCACGGAGGGGCATCCAGATAAGGTCGCCGATCAGATCTCCGATTCGGTATTGGACTATGTACTGTCTCAGGATCCTATGGGCCGCGTCGCCTGTGAAACGATGGTCACGACGGGCGTCGCCGTAGTTGCGGGCGAAATTACCACGAAGTGTCATATTGATTATCAAAAGATTGTTCGCAACACCGTTGAATCCATTGGGTATACCGATGCGAGTTATGGCTTTGATTTCAAAACCTGCGCGGTAATGGCGTGCGTCGATACTCAGTCGCCGGACATTGCCATGGGAGTCGATACGGGCGGCGCAGGCGACCAGGGACTGATGTTCGGTTATGCAACGAATGAATCTCCTGAACTGATGCCACTGCCGATTCTTCTGGCTCACAAATTGACCAAGAAACTGGCAGACGCACGAAGGGCAGGGGTTCCAAACTTCCTCAGGCCTGATGGAAAGTCCCAGGTCAGTGTCGAATACGATGGGCCAAAGCCGATTCGAATCGACACCGTCGTTATCTCTACCCAGCATTCCCCGGAAGTCACTCCGTCCCAGTTGCGCGATGAAGTTATTGAACACATCATCAAGCCCGTGATGCCGGTAGAACTACTCGATGCCAAAACCAAGTATCACATCAACCCAACCGGCCGATTTGTCGTTGGCGGTCCTCAAGGCGATTGCGGATTAACGGGGCGCAAGATCATTGTCGATACGTATGGCGGAATGGGCCGGCACGGCGGCGGTGCATTTTCCGGCAAGGACCCGACGAAGGTCGATCGCTCGGCCTGCTACATGGCGCGCTATATTGCGAAGAATGTGGTGTCGGCCGGCCTGGCGGATCGTGTGGAAATCCAGCTTGCCTATGCCATCGGCGTGGCGGATCCGGTTTCGGTTGCAGTCGACACGTTCGGAAGCGGCAAGATAGCGGATGAAAAAATATCGCAGATCATCCGGGATCATTTCCAGCTGACACCGCGCGGCATTATCGAATCGCTGAACCTCCGCCGGCCAATTTATCGAAAGACAGTCAACTACGGTCATTTCGGTCGTTCGGAGCCGGAATTCTCATGGGAAATGACGGACAAGGCGCTTTCCATGAAGAAGCAGGCAGGAGCGTAAGAATCGCCGGTTGGAAAAAAGGACAGACACCGAAATGGGGGGTGTCTGTCCTTTTTAAGTCCTCACTTGCAACTGTCCGTGACTGTTGTCCGTTGATTAATGGACCTGGTGCGATGGACGAATGACCCAATGGTTCAAATCCGGGGACTGCGCTAGATTCTTTCTTTCCCCACTCGTGCCGTCTTTGAGAATGAAATCCGCCCGGCTTTCGGCGCGCCTCGCCATGATTGCCTCATAAATCTCGACATTTATCCATTGGACCATTCGTCCATCGCACCAGGTCCATTAATCAACGGACAACAGTCAACGGACAGTTGCAAGTGGGGGACTACACCTCACGTCTTCACCCGCAATATCATCCAGGTTCCGCCTAACCCGAAAATCAGATTCGGAAACCATGCGG
>JBGPBY010000745.1:0-2620 GCA_041481485.1 Terriglobia bacterium | reverse complement strand
GCGGTCTATGACCGCGCACAATCTCTCGCTTATCTCGAATTCTGAAGGGCCGCGGAGAGGCGAAGGAGGCCTTCGACGAAAACTTCGGGGCTGGCGCCAATGCCCAGACGGAAGTGGTCTGGACGTTCAAAGAATCGGCCGGGAACAATATCGGTGTCGTATTGGTTGTGAAGGCGTTCAAACAGGGAATCGGGATTGCCGGCGGTCAGGCGCGGGAATACGCACGTGCCGAATGGAGGAATGTCCAGCTCCAACGCAGGATTCGAAGATAAGAATCCAGCAAGGCGAACACGATTCGTATCGACGATGGATATGGCACGCACCGCAAGCCGATCCAGATTCTGAAATGCGAGAACGCTCAGTCTTTCGCCGCTGTGTGTGGCGCTCGGATCGATGAGATCCTTCAGCGCCCATATTCGCCGGGCGAGATCCGGTTCGGCCAATATCCATCCGCAACGCAAACCGCCAAGGCCATAGGCTTTCGTCAAGCTTCCCGTGCAAACCAGGGGACTCTTTGGATGGAATGCGGAAGCGGCAGCTTCATACTTGCATTCGAGATAAACCTCATCGATGAGCACCCGTGCGCCGGCTCGCTCGGCGAGTTCTGCAATCCGCTGGATCTCGGATTCACTGATTTCCGTACACGAAGGATTGTGCAAATTGGTGAGTACCACCAGCTTCGTACGGCCCGTGAACATTTCTGCCGTAAGATGCATTTCGCCTGTTGTGGTTCGACAGAATCGTCTTGTTGTGGCTCCGAGGTAGTGAGCCGCGGCCAGCAGCGGTTCGTAAGTCGGTTCCTCGATGAGCACATCATCGCCGGGCTCGAGCTGTGATGCCATGACCAGAAAGTTGGCCATCGACGTTCCCGATGTTGAGACAACGCACTCCACTGGAACCTTGCGGTGATTTCCAATGGCCTCGACCAGAGGAGGGAACCCATACAACCCCGGCCCGTTGATTTCGATGTCGTCGACAGATAGTCCCAGATCCGACGGCAAGCAGGGAGTTACTCCGCTCGATGCAAGATTGAAGGCCGCGGTCTTCCGCGTTTTCACCCATCGGAGATAGCCGGAACCGGCTGTGCGCCCCATGCCGTCAGTGAATGCCGGCGTCGTCGAGCTTCTGCGTCAAGTCCCAGCCGGGGTTGCCGGGACCGTGGATATCGTCTATTAGCCAGGTTCCATCAGCCTCGACCAGGTCATAGGTGACGACGCGATCTTCATTGCCGACTCGAAAGCGAGCAATCACTCCTCCGCTGGCTGCTTCTAACGTCACGCCTGTCGTCTCACCCGACTTACCGCCGCACGCCGGATCAAAGTCCGCAAATGCCGAATTGAACTGAGCCTTTTCCAGTCGGCCTCGGAGTTCGTTCGTGAGTGCAGCCCAACGGTAAATTGGTTCGATTTTGTCCTTACTGCTGTAGCGCGTGTAAATTTTCTCAATCGGAGCCTGCATTGCCTTCGGATCGCCAATCGTCTTCAGTGCTTCATCGATGGTTTTGCTGAAATCCTGATCGCCATCCCGGATGCCGTCAACTTTCCATGCTCCGTCTTCGAGCACCATGTCATATCCAACTTCAGTTGGCCGGCCTTGATTGTCAAATCGGGCGACAACGTGAGCCTTTCCGGAATCCGGCGGGCGATCGACGGCAATCTTAAGATTGGAAATGGAATAATCCTGAGCATCCGCCACGGGATCGAAATCGATCACTGGCTCGTTGAGCAGAGCGCTATAGTTAAATCCCCGATCGATAATGGCCTTGAACCGTTTGGAATAAACCGCGGCTTTTTCCCAGGTGGAAATTCCATCCTCGGCAGCATGGGATAGATACGGTGCATATAGCGACTCAATTGTTTTCTCAGGAGGAGGAACCGATGGAGCGCAGGCGGCAAGTAACAGGAGCGGCACGATGGCCAAAGCCTTTCTCATACAGTCGCAAGATACCATGGAGGTTGGGGTCGGGCATCGAGTTATCATGAGGCCACGAATCGGAAACAGCTGAATTCATCTGTTTCTCTCAGCGCAGGGCGGATTCCAGATTGCGGAGATGAAGAAATTGCGCCTGTTGCCGGGGTGTGCGTCCGTCGTTGTTCGTAATGTCGCCCTTGGCGCCTGCCTTCAGCAATGCCTTCAGAGTTTCGGTTTCGCCGAAGTCCAGCGAGGCGGCGTACATCAAGGGTGTGAATCCGGCCTTGTCCTTTTCGTTTAAAGGAACTCTGGCTTTAACCAGAATGGGAATGATCGACGAGCGATTGGTGATTGTCGACCAGTGCAACAAATTGATTCCGGAACCGTCCGTAACGATCGGGTCCGCACCGTAGTCCATAAGCACTTTCACAATATCCGCGTACCCAAACGTAATGGCGTCCGACAGTTCTTCGGTTCCTGCCAGTGCGCCGTGGGACAGCAGTTGCCGTACATTCGCAAGATCGCCGATCCGGCAAGCTTCATCAATGGCAGTATGCCGCACCCGGACGTTTTCAGGTGTCACGGCTTCCGCTCCTGCACCGAGTAATTCGGCAACAACGTCCTTTGTGCCGCGATAGCCTGCGGCGACCGTCAGAGCGTCAATTCCGGATGACGCGCGGGCTTTAACATTGGCGCCGCGGGCAATCAG
>JBGPBY010000744.1:0-2622 GCA_041481485.1 Terriglobia bacterium | reverse complement strand
CTCCCTGCTTGCTGTCGTTGTCGAAGTCTTCGTCTGCGAGTAGCCGGTTCTCATATCCAATCAAGCGATATGCCTGCACTTCGTCTGGATTGAATTCGACCTGAATCTTGACGTCTTTCGCGACCGTCATCAGAGTCCCAGACATTTGTTCCACCAGAACTCTCTTCGCCTCGTTGAACGTATCAATGTAGGCATAGTTTCCGTGTCCCTTGTCCGCCAGTTTTTCAAGAGTGGAATCCTTGTAATTTCCCACACCAAATCCGAGGACGGTGAGGAAGACCCCGGATCGTGCCTGCTTTTCAATCAGCCGGACAAGGTCTCCCTCGTTGGTGACGCCGACGTTGAAATCCCCATCGGTTGCAAGAATGACTCGATTCGTTCCATCCGGAACAAAGTTCTCGACGGCCTTCTGGTAAGCGAGCTGGATTCCTTCTCCTCCGTTCGTTGAACCTCCAGCATGGAGATTGTCGATCGCACTATCAATGTCGGCCTTGTGGTCCCCGCGAGTTGGGGGGAGAACGAGCCCGGAGTTTCCGGCATAGACAACCATGGTCACAATGTCGTCCTTGCGAAGTTGATTGACGAGCAGATGAAGCGAGCGCTGGACTAAAGGCAGTTTATTGTCCTCTTCCATGGATCCGGAAACATCAACGAGGAAAACCAGGTTTGCAGGCTTTCGTGAGGAAATATCGATATCCCGGGCACGAATTCCGATCCTGACGAGACGATGGCTGGACGCCCAGAAAGGGATTGCCACTTCAGTTTGAATCGCGACGGGGTGCCGCCCGGCTGGCTGCTCACTGTCGAACTTGAAATAATTGACCAATTCTTCAATTCGCACGGCGTCCTTTGGAGGGAGCTTTTCCTCATTGAGATAACGCCGCAGGTTGGCATAGGAAGCGGTGTCCACGTCGGCCGCAAACGTGGTGCGAGGCTGCTGGCTTACGCGTACAAAGGGATTCTCCTGAATATAGTCGTACGACTCCGTGTTTACTCGCCGGCTGCCATCATTGACGACGCGGCGCCGGCCCCCTTGCCGTGACCTCTGCGAAACGGAAGCACTGGAAAGGGAAATGACGTTGTTTCCAACCATCGGGAGATCCCTCACAGATACATTCACGTTTTGAACATCAGGAGTCAGCGTCACGGCAAGACGAATCTCTTGTGCCGTTGCCGTGAGTTCCCGAGTCCATTTCATGAAGCCGGCGAGTGTTACGGTGACTCGGATTTTTCCCAGCGTAACGTTTGAAAACACGAAATCACCTCGGCCATCAGTGACCGTGGTCAGCACAGTACCCGCGGCTAAGTCCTCAACCGTGACTCCTGCGCCTGGAATCAGGGCACCAGTGGGATCGACGACGGTTCCCCGGAGTGCCGGTACCTGCGTGGCCGCACTTTGAAAAAGAAGCAGCATGGCGATCAAAAGGTTTCTGCTCATAGTCCTCCTTGAACGCTCGTTGGGAGGGTAACGATTGTCGGCAACTCTGCATTGGGGGGAAGTATCGACCGCTGCCATGCAGTTCAAATTCCATGCGCGCGAAAGACGCTTTGAAAGATTCCGCGGCACTTAGACCCGCCGCAAACGCATCCGCTATGGAATTCGGAATAGTGGGAACAGGTTTTCGGAGAATTCGGACTATCCGGTTATCATTAGCAGCGGGTTGGAACTCCAGTGGGATTGCAAACAGCAGGAATTCACTCATGAGCGATTTCTCAAGCGTTAACGGCAGCAACCTGGCAAAAAAGCACAGCGCCATTGCGGCGCTGCTTTTCGTCGTCGCGTCCGCTGTTCCGCTTCATGCGCAAAATGTGTGGGAACACACGACAATCAAGGAGCCTGTTACGAACAGGGTTGTCGATCGCTTCGTTCTTGCAGGCGACTACGCCGAGCCTCAGAATCGCGATCCTGCGCCGATCCTCGCGTTGTGCCGGAACGAAAAATCGCTGCGAGATTTAGTGCGATAGGTTCCGGTGAGAAACCGAACATTGATCCGGACGCAGTCAAAACGTATGACGAAGGACTAAAACCATGAGCCGATCGGGCGGAATGACACTTCGAAGTCCGGCTGGGACGCTGCGCGTCAGCTCTGTGTTTGCGGGAGCATTGTTGCTCTGGTCGGTGGTGATGCTGATCTCAGTGACATTCTATCCCCACCGGACCGATTTCAAGCGCGCCCCGGTGCTTGCGGTGGAGTTGCCCCACAGTGACGCTGCGTTGGAACAGGCTCTTGGCGAGAACTTAACGGCCACTCCCGAGCTGACCAAAGAGATTCACCATGTCCTGGAATGGAACACGCTGCTCGATTTCGTCTTCATCTTTTGCTACACCACGTTCCTTGTCAGCTTCACCTACGCGATTTTCCCTGACTCCCGCATTCGTTGGTTTCGACCGGTCTGCGCGTTGATTCTGGCGGCGGCCGTTTTCGACTGCGTGGAGAATTATCAGATTCTGAAAGTTATTTATGGTAGCCACCCAGTTGCTGACGCGATCCGCACTCCATCGGAAGTGAAGTGGATATTGCTGGGCATCATATTCCTTGTCGATGGAATCCTGGTGGCTCAGTCCGCGATTTTCGGAAAGTCCATCGGGCGCATCATGGGAGTTCTTTTAGCACTATCGGG
>JBGPBY010000743.1:0-2640 GCA_041481485.1 Terriglobia bacterium | reverse complement strand
GTTGCTCTCTAGCCCGCCGAGCGAGTCGTCACGATAGTCGAAAGTTTCGGGATCTCCGAACCACCAGAAGAGCATGTCGAGCACGTGGATCCCATCGTTGAACAGAACGCCTCCCGGCACCATCTCTTTGCGCAAGGTATAAAGCGTTCGGGGAATCGGCTCGAATGGATCGCCTTGCTCGACGTCCACGCTGATCATCCGTCCCAGTTGGCCGCTCTTATAGAGATTCCATATGTGGACGCGGTTGGGGACAAATCGATAGATGTGTCCGACTGCCAGAGTCCGTGCCGCCTCGTGGGCAGCCTTCAGCATGAGCTGGCATTCAGCCATGCTGTTGGCCATCGGCTTTTCGCAGAAGACATGCAGCCCTTGCTTGATCGCTTGGTGAGCCAGGGTACTGTGTGCATGAGGAGGGGTGGCCAGGACTACAGCATCAATCTGGCCAGCGATATCTTCCATGCAGGACGCTACGCGGTCGATCCCGTATTTGGACGCTAGCGCTTGAGCGCGCGACACATCCGTGTCGACGAGCCCAACCAGACGTACGTCTTTCAGCTGGAGGGCGGCGGGAATGTGGATGGCTTCGGCGACTGCTCCACACCCCACAATGGCAAGGCGCAACGGAGCCCTGAGGCTAGCTTGCAGGGGATTCGGATACCTCGCATTTCGGTTCGAAGAATGGTTCCGCCTCGACAAACCATTTCTAGAAGTTGATATTCTGGGCTTTGTGGTTTGATTTTCTCCACCACTTCGTGCGAATTTTGGGGAAAGTATGCGCCGCAAACCTTCGGTGATATTCGACATACCCATCTGAATTTTTCGATCGAGGAGTTTCAAAGCCTTTCTATCAGATTTCTTACTTTTCGAATTGTCCATTAAGCCCCAGAACTTGGCGCAGGTGATTACGTTCTTTCTCCCAGGAAAAACATTCTCTCGCTCTCTGCCACCCCGCTTCTCCCATGCGTTGGCGGAGGTTAGGGTCTTGCGCAAGAGTCACCAGGTGCTCCGCCATTCCTCTACTGTCTCCTTCTCCAACAAGGTAGCCAGTCTTGTCCTCAATGACCGCTTCTGGTATTCCGGCATGCCTGGTCGAAACGACAGGAAGGCCCTGTGCCATTGCTTCCAAAATGGCGACTGGCAAACCTTCTTCATCTCCGGTCGCCAGGTCGATCATGCTATGTTGAACAAAAATATCTGCGTTTCTCATCAATTCAAAAATTACATCGGACGGCTGAGCTCCGTGGAGAGTGACTCGATCCTCCATTTTAAAGGCGCGGACAAACTGTTGAACTGCACTCAATAGCTCGCCTTCGCCGACATAATCAAGCCGCAAATATGGGCACACCTCGACCGCGCGCCGAAATGCATCCAACGTCAGAATAGGGCCTTTCTTTGAGGCCATTCTGCTAACAGCAATGCAACGCACAGTGTCTAGTCGAGGGCGCACCACAGATTGGAGAGGTACGTCTATCCCGTATGGGATGACATGAATCTTGTGTTCGTTCAATCCCAGCTCCACGAGTCTTGCCTTGCTGATCTCGCTCATCGTAATGATTCCTGAGGATTGGTTGAACTTCATATATTCAGTTCGCCATTTAGGTTCCCGCAAATTCGCCGAGACGTCAAAACCATGTGCATGGCTAAAAAATGGAATCCCTAATGACTGAGCGACCTCCAACCAAGGCAAAGACCAACTCAACCACTCGCCCATGATCACCCGAACTCCCTGATCCGTGAGGAATCTTTTTACACTCCTCCTTACAAAATTGTCTTCCACTCTGATCCTGAGTCTTCTGCGTGTGGCTTCCATCACCTGTTGTATTAAACTGCCGTGCCCCATTCCGCCTATAGTCAATTGTGGACCTTCCACGCGCCAGTGACCTCCAGCAGGTTGTTCAGACCAATCCGCCATCACTGCTGTCTGACCGGGAAGCAGATCCTGCATATGCCGTCTGATAAAAGTGTCTGTCCTTGATCCGATGAATGGAGCAAAGATAGCAAGGGGATGGCTCTTAGTTTTGGTTTCGATGGGATTTCCGAGATATGTAATCATTGAGGTTTAATGAAATTTCCATAACTTTCCGCGGTCAAGCAAAGCGGGGGGTATCGAACCACCGGCAATGCCTGTTTAGAAAAGGACCGCATGCTTTCGAAATGATATCGGATGCGCCTCGGCATGATCGAGCAGCTCGCTGCGACCATAGAACGGGACGATCTTCACTAACGTAAATCAATGAATGTTGACGATTGAAGCCACAGACGGGACGCCGTTACCGTTGACAATGAAAACCATATAATCGCCCGGGGGCGCAAGATTCCCGTTCGCTGGCCACGTGATATTGAGCCCGCCCGACGTTTGCGTGAACGAGAGCGGCACGTAACGTTGACTCATGTCGAACTGGTGGGTCTGAGCACCCAGGCGCATGAACGCCACCGATTGAATGGATGCTGCGTCCGGAGTTGCCAGAAACGACTGAGTCCCGTACGAGAGACTGGATGCGACCGAAGTGATCACTGGCCGCGCTCCTTTAAAAAGATACGGCGGTGAAAAGATTTCGGCATTGAATTGATCCGGGGCGTTACAACAGCCGCCGCCTCCGCCTACTAGGATCCGCCCGTCGGGCATCAAGAGAGCAGTCT
>JBGPBY010000742.1:0-2648 GCA_041481485.1 Terriglobia bacterium | reverse complement strand
CTCGAGTGTGGTTTTGCTTCCGGCTTCACCTGAAATCCCCGCCCGCAATTCTTCCAGAGATCCCTGCGCGACGAGCCGCCCCTTGTGAATGATGGCTACATGGCTGCACAGCCGTTCGACGATTTCCAAGACGTGGGACGTCAGAAAAATGGTTGTACCGCGTTCCGTCATGCGCGCCAGGAGCGCTTTCAGCGCACCTGCCGCAAGCGCGTCCACACCCTCAAATGGTTCATCGAGGAAGAGAATTCGCGGTCCGTGAATCACCGCGGCCGCAAGAGCAAGCTTTTTCTGCATCCCATGGGAGTAATCCGCGATCATGGTCTTGGGCCGATCGGCGAGCTGCATGAATTCAAGCAGCTCCTCCGAGCGGCGTTGGGTTGTGACACGGTCCAGGCCATACATCCGGCCGACGAATTTCAGATACTCGGCGCCCGTCAAGCGCTCGAAAAGTCCCATGCCTTCCGGCACAACGCCAATCTGGCGTTTCACGTCGACCGGGTCCACCGCAAAGTCCACGCCAAGAAGCTGGATGCTGCCGGAGGTCGGCGCAAGCAAACCCGTCAAAATTTTGATGGTCGTCGATTTACCCGCGCCGTTCGGCCCAAGAAAACCGAAGAATTGTCCGGCCGTCACCTGAAGATCGATGCTGTCGACGGCGGTGAGGTTCCCGAACCTCCGCGTAAGCTTCTGCGTTTGAATGGCTATTTCCGGCATCGGGACTCCCCCTGCGCAGCGTCGAGAGTGGAATGCAAAACTCTAACATGAGTCGTGTTGAACGTCGGGCATAGGGCGAATAGATGCCAGGTTGCTGGAGGGCTTTCAGGATGGTTTTTGAGGAGACGTCGAGGCAGTGCTGAGATGCAATTCCTTTGCTGGCAGTGCTGCGAGGACCGCAGGCAATTCCACGCGGAAGACAGCCCCGCCTTCCTGCCGGTTGTAAGAAAGGATCTTTCCGCCGTGCTCCTGGACGATGCCGAAGCAAATGCTAAGTCCCAAGCCCGTGCCTTTGCCCACCGGCTTCGTCGTATAGAAAGGATCGAACACGCGCTGTGGGTCCTTGAGACCGGGCCCGGTATCAGAGAAGAGGATGACGACGTTGCCCCGGTCGCGGATCGTTTTGATGGTCAGAACACCGCCGCTGGCTGCTTCCATGGCTTCCAAGGCGTTGCTGATGATGTTGAAAAAAACCTGCATCAATTGATTTCCGTCGCCGCGAACGCCGGGGAGGACGGACTCCAGCTGCAACTCGATGCGCGTGGTCCCGGAGCGCAGGTCGAGCGCACGAAGCTGCACCGCGTTGTTCACCACCGTGTTTATGTCGAGGAGGGTGCGTTCGGCCGGTACCTGGCGCGCGAAACTCAAAAGATTGCCGACCAGAGTTTTTGTGCGGCGCGCCTGATCGCGTATTTTTGACGCCGTCGCGCGCGCTTTCTCCGGAACCGTTGGATCATCGGCGAGCAGATCGGAAAAACCGAGGATCGCCGCGAGCGGGTTGTTGATTTCGTGAGCCGCGCCGGCGGCAAGCTGGCCCAGGGAAACGAGTTTTTCCGATTGCACGATCTGCGCCTGCAGCCGTTTCAGATTCTCGATGGATTGTTCCGACCGGGCGAGAAGCCGCGAACGGTCTCGGTCCGCCAGGTGTGTTCGCAGGAAGATCAAGAATGCGAGCGGGACGGAGGCAATTAGAGTGGCCATCAAACGAAAATCACGAACGGCGGGATCGTCGTGGCTAAACCGCAACGTATAAATCGCAAACACCGGAAGCGAAATCACCGCGACCATCGCCATGCGAGCCGGCCAGACATTTTCTTCCGAAGTTGATTCAGGATCCGAGTCGTAAGCGTTTTCGGAGAGCGCATCCAACCTGTCTCGATCGTCATAAGCGATGACGCCGGCCAGGGCAAACCAGAGGAAGTGCGAAAGCAGAGGAAGGTCATACAGACTTCCCGTGTAGTAAGCCTTAGCTGGAATGGCGACGTTAATCACCAGGGAGGTGAGCATGTAAAGAGTTGCGCCACCAAAGAGATTGGCGTACACAGTCCGCCAGACTCCGCTGGACGTCAGCCACAAAGCCGCCAGTCCGCCCACGATCACCATGCTCTGGATGTTGGTCAGCAGATTGTAGTTGTAATTGTATTGGGCGACTATCGGCGACGCATAAATCCATGGCAAGACGGCAAAGGCATAGAGGAAAGTCCACCACGTAAATAAAAGCACAAAATCCAGATACCCAAACCGCAGTTGGATTTCTCCACGCCGGCGGTGCGGCCGCAACGCAAGCGCCGCCATCATCGGAATGCCGCGCAGAAAGAAGAGGATATCTCCCCCGTTTAGATCGGGAAGCGGGTTGTGCAGGTAGACCTCGTGGTAAGTCCACTGGAACTGCCCGATCATCCAAAGTGTGCAGCTCATGGCGATCAGCATCCAGAAGAGGTTTCGCCGCCAATTCGGCGTGCCTGCATTCAGCAACAGGCCCGCATTGGCCAGGAGCGGCACAATGCACTGCACAAGGTTGCCGAAGGTGATCAGCGGCTCCGAGCCGCGCTTCAACAACAGCGACGCGGCGGTGTAGACGACAAGGATGAAAATCCAAGTTCCGACTACCCAGGCGATTCTGCGGGATGAAGACATACTATTGGTATTTCTAG
>JBGPBY010000741.1:0-2670 GCA_041481485.1 Terriglobia bacterium | reverse complement strand
GGTGTTTGTCACATTGAATCCTTCGGCTCGAAATTCCAGCTTTTGTTGTTCCCGGATGTTAAAGGTTCTGGAGAGCGCAAGATCGAATGCCCATGTTCCAACGCCGAGAATATTTCGCGGGCCGATATTCCCGAATGTTCCGATGGCCGGCTGCTCAAACGCGGCGGGATTAAGGTACTTCAGACCCGTTCGATCAAGATACGGATTGGCGAGAACTTGATTCGGAACCTGAGTTCCGCCGCTCAAGGATCGATTCACTCCGCCTGTGATCGAAAGATAGCTCCCCGATGACCTCCTGTATATCGACGAGAGCCGCCATCCGGTTCCGAGCATGCGCAGCGTGGGATTGGCAAATTGCGGTGTCGAAGCGACAGCCGTTAAATTCACAATGTGCCGGCGGTCCGAGTTGCAGTTGCCATTCTGCGTAGCTATCGTCCGGTACAGATTTGCATCACCGAACCTGACGATATCGCTCGGATTTGGACTGTCGCTGATGCAGTGAGACCAGGTGTAATTACCACCGATGTTGATGCCGCGCGCGGCGCGCCGCTGGACCGAAAGAAGCATTCCATGATAATTCGACGTTCCGGTCGCTTCTCGTGCCGCGACGCTTCCAAAATAGATTCCTTTCGCGGGATCCTGCAACGACAATGGTCGGCGATTGTTCGTGTTGCCGGTCGTGGAGCAGGCCGTACCAGGGTTTACCGTGTATGGAACGGGCTTCCCGTTCAGGAAACAGTTCCTGTTCGCATCACCGACTCCGGGGATATATACGGGTTCATTAAGCTGCCTGCTGTTCCATAAGCGAGACGTGTGGTTTCCGATATAGCTGGCAGAGAACAGAAAGTCTGCCGGAAGCTGCGTTTGAACGCCCAGACTCCATTGCTGAATCCTGGGCATTTTGATGTCGAACGCGATCGGATATTGATAGCTCGCGAACGGCGTTGGCGGACCGGATGTCGTCGATACCGCCGGGAATGGATTGCCGCCGGGGAAATCCCGCCACGGATCTTCAAATCCGCCTCCAGGAAATTCAACCAACGTCGTACCGCCCCACGGAGCCGCCGTCGTATTGCCGCCAAGAAGACTGGCCGTTCCCGCGACATCGTATGAGATGCCGTAGGAACCACGAACCGACGTACGGCCGTTCCCATGAACATCCCACGCAAAACCCGCCCGTGGTGCAAACGTCAACAAGCTATTGTTAATGGACTTGAGTCCCGACGGTTCCCAACCGGGATCACCGGCAAACGAAACTCCGGCCGGCGCATCTTTAAAATTCGGGCTGATGACCCCCTTTACCCAATTGTCGTAATTGACGATGTAAGGATTTCTTTCCGTCGCGCGCTGCGGTATGTATGGCTCCCAGCGCAGGCCATAGTTCAGCACGAGCTTCGGCGTGGCTTGCCAGACGTCGGCCGCATAAGCTCCGAAGTACCACTCTTCCGTGGACCAGAGCGCATCCGAACCCTGCCTGATGCTGGCCAGACGTCCCGTGAGAAAGTCTCCCATTCCAAGACCTGTTGCTGAACCATCGAAGGTGTAGTCGCCAATCGAACGTGAGAATGCACGCTGTTTATGTCTCCACGCCGATTGGTTTGCGCCGATGCTGAGTTGATGGCCGGCTCGGATCAGCCCCACTTCGTCGCTCCATCCAAGGCTCGTGGTTGCAAACTTGGCTTCGCTGAACGATCCGTTGCCGACGCCGAATCCGCCACCACCCGTTACGAGCAGAGTGATCAGGTTACCGAGCGATGAGTAAGCCTTGATGCCAAGATCTTTCGGACCGATGTTCAGTCCTTGCGGTCCCAGACGATGGAGTGCGATTCGGTTGAAGGATACGCGGAATGAGTTAAGCGCGGTCTCGCTCAACAAATATGTACTGCCCGTGGTGTAGGACTGGGCGAGGTTATCGAAACCGCCGGCATTCGTTGTGGCGAGAGGGTTGCCAGACACGTTATAGGAATTTGGCAGGTCGTACGTTGTCGCCATGTAGCGCCCGAAAATCGAGTGATTGGTTGTCGCCTGATAATCAATCTTGCCGACAGCCTGCCACTCGTTAAGTTGCTGGATGTATCCGTAGAGGGTCTTGCCGCATTCATCCAGCGTCGGCGGAAGCTTGGCCGCCACTTTCAGCGCTGCGGCACTGTAGAGCGACGTACTGATCCGGTTGTTGACGAAGGGGGCTCTTAGCGTGATTTGCCTGCCCGCGTTGCAGGCCGGCGATGCAAATGCAGTGAAATCCCCCGCCAGTACTGCCGGGGTTGGAGCAAAGGCTGTAATGTTGCCCGGATCGGAACGAGTGATTGTGCTCTGGTAGCCGCCGAAAAAGAAAAGTTTGTTCTTGAGCGCCGGCCCGCCAAAGGTTCCGCCGTACTGATTTCGTTTCAGGGAATCCCGTTTTGGAGCAAAAGCGTTTCGGGCGTTGAACAGATAGTTGCGCACAAACTCGAACCCGTCTCCGTGGAATTCATTGGTGCCCGATTTGGTGACGGCATTGACGGAACCACTCGACTTTACCCGGCTACCCGCAGCGGATGAACCGCTCGCATCCACCCGGAACTCTTCCAGCGCGTCGGGGAATGGAAGTGGCATTTGCGAGCCGTCATTCGGATTGCCGTGCATACTGCCGTCGAGCGTGTACGACACACCGTAACCCAGCCCGCCGCC
>JBGPBY010000740.1:0-2692 GCA_041481485.1 Terriglobia bacterium | reverse complement strand
CTATGCGGCTCGCACACGCAATGGATTCACACCATCCTCACGGGCGGCGCTGTTCAAGAAATTCAAGGGACTGGAAACGACAAAGTGCCCGTTCGCCAACCTGCCGGAAGCGAAGAGTGGCAGATGGGGCCAAGGATTGACGACTGCGAAGATGGAGGATTGCCGTTGGCTCAAGCCGGTACTGGTGGGTCAGTTTGAGTTCAGAGAATGGTCAGGAGAAAACCATCTTCGGCATTCCAAATTCGTTGCGCTTAGGGATGACAAGAAGGCCAAGGATGTCGTGCGCGAGAAGAGCTAAGAGCTATCCGCCCTTGTGGGATACTGGCGAATTGATCCGGAGGCAGAACATTGGACGACAAGCCGAAACCGATTCCGCAGTATGTGCAGCGGGTAGATACAGAAAACGATTTGGAAGTGAAATATTGGGTGAAGAAGTTCGGCTGCACGACCAGCCAGCTCAAGGCCGCAGTGAAGAAGGTTGGCGTCATGGCCAAAGCGGTCGAGAAAGAACTGAAAAGCCGATAGAAAAGTCCCGGCGTGAGGCGGGACCCAGAAGCGTACTCGGTTGGTGATTTCTATCGTGATTGGCTCTGAGACTTGTGCTGCTCGCGGATGAGTTCGAGGACGCGGTCATGCGCTTTGTCTGCGGCCTTCGACAATTCCATCAGATCGTCCTATTTATCGGCCACGGTGCGATCCCACTACCGATAAATCGGACTTTTTCGCAACTCGTGCATTGGTTTCAGCGAGGTCTTTTTCGTTAATCCTGTCGAGATCCCAATTTAATTGTTTCCCTACCTGTCATGAATTCCCGCCCTGCAGACTCGATCTGATTAGAGGAGCCGATGTTTTCTTCTATAGAAGAGCTTGCTGTAAGATTGAAATCAGTACGGTACCTGGTTGCGGAAGAGATGCTCCCAGCTATTTACCTCGCGATGAAGCTGGGCAGACCGCTGTTGATCGAAGGCCCTCCGGGGTCTGGGAAGACGGCACTTGCAAATGCGGTTGCGAAGGCGGCCGGGACCGCCGTTGAAAGACTTCAATGCTACGTAGGGATCAATGAAGAGAAGGCGATCGGCAAGTTCGACGAGGCTTTGCAACGTTTGTTCCTCGAAACTGCGGAGAACGTCACCGCTAATGGTTGGGATCCTGTGCGCACAAAGCTGCATGGACTGGAATTCTTCACAGCGGGATCATTGCTTCGGTCCCTCTTGTACGAGGAGAAGCCATGCGTGCTCTTGGTGGACGAAATCGACAAGGTCGATCAGGCCTTCGAGGCGCTACTGCTGGAAATCTTCAGCGAATGGCAGATCAGCATCCCAAAGCTTGGAACTATCAAAGCCAAGACGATTCCTTTCGTGGTTCTGACCTCCAATGAGGAACGACGAATCGGCGACCCGCTTCGGCGGCGAAGTTTCTACATCCGTTTTGACCATCCATCTATTGCGCGTGAACGGGAAATTCTGTCCTTGCAAAAAAACGATTCGGCGTCCGCACAACATCAGCTCGCTGGTTTGGCCTATGCGCTTCGAGGTTGGAGTCTCGAAAAACCCCCATCGATCGCAGAAATCCTTGATGTTTCGAGAGCGATGAACATCCTGGGCATTACAGAAATTCGGCCTGAACATCGCGACATATTGCTGCCCTTGCTCATAAAGACGGAGTCCGATCGGCAAAGGATACTTTTACGAGACGGGTTTACTGCTCTGCTTGCAGATTCGGCCAATGAACTGGACGAAGACGAAAGTCCATTTTAACTAATAGGGGAGAAGACTACGTATGCGACAAGGAATCGTTCTGTCATTCGCAATGGTACTGCTGTGGATCGCAACGATTCTGGCCCAGGAGAATTCGGCTCCACGCCGTGCGACTCGCGTCGTTTTCGACGGTCACATTGCGACCATCCATTTGGCCCAACACTTTACGACGACGATACGCCTGCCCGATCCGGTGAGTTCAGTGATTGTCGGCGATCCTGGTCTCTTCCTGGCCGAGCACTCGCCAAACGAACCGCAATTGGTATTTGTTAAGCCGTTATCGGCAGCAGGGGAGACGAACATTCTGATCTCAACCAGCAATGGACGACAATTCCCGCTATTGCTGAAGACCAGCACTGAATCGGGAAAATCGAACGGTGGATTCGACTTGTTGGTTGTGTGTCGGGTTGCTGGAACGTCATTCATTGAGGAAAGCCACCCGACATCGCTGATTGCCGAAACTCTGGCATTGGGTGCGCCGATTTCAAACCGTGAAAATGGAAAGCCTGAAACCACTTCCACCATTGATCCGTTGCCCGCGTTTGTCGAGAAACAACGGAACGGGCCGCTACCGAAACTTCAAGGAGATCGATTGAAAGTCGGCATTGGTTCGGTCGAACAACGCGACTCGCAGTTAATTGTGTTGTTCTCTGTGGTGAATTCGACCGCCGAAGTTGTGGAACTCATGGCACCGCAGGTTCAATTGGCCGGCTATGTCAAATCCGGAATCCTCGGTAAAAGTTCCCGTTGGACGACCGTCGATCAGATCCCCGTTCTGGAATTTCGTCTCGACAAACGCAGGCTCATCCCCAGTGCCCGTACGGATGGTGTTGTTGTGTTCGAGCGGCCGGCACTCAAGCAATCAAATGAAAGCCTGGTGCTGCAAATTGCGGAGGCTGCCAGGGTGGATCAGCCCGTATTGGTGCCAATCCTTT
>JBGPBY010000739.1:0-2696 GCA_041481485.1 Terriglobia bacterium | reverse complement strand
GGGGCGGTCTATGACCGCCCACAATTTTCAGGGATGCAATCCTGCGGATTGTGAGCGGTCATAGACCGCCCCTACATTCGCTCACTTCGAATTTATTCACAAATTCCAATATTGCGCGGTCACAGACCGCGCCTACAGTAGGCGGCTGGGAACCCAGCTGACCGTGCAGTCCGCTGTCCGTCAAGCGCGCTTCTTGACGCGAATTGCTCCAAGTGCTAACTTGCCCGCGAAGTGAGCTCTTCGCATTTTAATCTCAGCCGCCGCGAACGCCAGATCATGGATGTACTCTACCGGAAGGGACGTTCAACCGCGGTCGAGGTGATGGAAAGTCTTCCAGATCCTCCCGGCTACTCCTCGATCCGCGCCCTGCTTCGAATACTTGAAGAAAAAGGCCACATCCGTCATGAAAAAGATGGCGCCCGGTATGTCTTCATTCCTTCCGTGCATCGCGACAAGGCCAAGCGATCGGCCATCCGGCATTTGCTGAAAACGTTTTTCGAAGGTTCGCCGGAACTGGTAGTCGCAGCGCTGCTGGACGTTTCATCGTCGCGGCTTACGGACAAGGAACTCGACCGTCTGAAACAATTGATCGACGAAAGCCGGGAGAAAGACAGGCGTTAATAAACCGGCGGTTTAATGAAATGGCATTCCAATTCAATGCGGCAGCGAATCGGATTCTGCGGATCGTTCGAAAACTATCGGCGGTCGTTCTATTGTTTTTGTGTGCCGATGCAAGTTTCGCGCAGACCGGCACTGGCGAATATGCAAGGCAGTTTCTGACCGACGAACGCAAGTTGTGGACCAGCCCACTTCACGTCCACACTTTCGATTTGAAATGGCTGGCACCGCTCGGTGTGGGAACGGCGTTTCTGTTGCGCAACGATAGGGCGATCAGTCAGGAAGCCGGAGACGCCAATCTGGAACATCCCAGCCGGATTGTTTCGCGGGCAGGCTCTGTATACTCCATCGCCACACCAGTCACGGTGATGATGCTCGGCAGAATTTCCGGAAACGCGAAGGCTTCGCACGCCGGCGGCGTCGCGCTAGAGGCAGCGCTGCACAGTGTGGTGATCGTTCAAACTCTCAAAGCCGCGACGAACCGGGAGCGGCCCTGGATTGATCATGGGCGAGGCGATTTCTGGGATGGAGGAAATTCATTTCCTTCCGGACATTCGATAATTGCGTGGGCTGTCGCTTCCACATTCGCAGATCAGTACGCCGGAAAGAAATGGATTGCGATCAGCGGCTACAGCGCCGCCGCGGCCGTCAGTCTTTCTCGCGTCGGCGGGTTGAATCACTTTCCTTCAGATGTTCTTGTCGGCTCCAGTCTGGGGTGGCTTGTCGGGCATTACATCAGTCAGCGTCACAAATAATTGGCAGGGAGGAAATAGCGAGCCAACGGCAAATTCTGCGTTATATACTCGGGCCGTAATTCACTGTTCATGTGAGGATCTATGAAAGCAAAGACAATTGGAATTATCTCGATTTTCGTAAGCGGAGCAATTGTTTTCGGACAGGCGCCGCAGGGACAGCGGCAGGGGCCGGGCGTTCAGGCGCCGAATGATGCGCGATACGCGTCGGTCATCGCCATGTGCAAGAACCCGCCTCCGCAGAGAGGTGCAGCCGCCGGAGCTGGCGGAGCTGCGCGTGGTGCGGCAGCACCCGGTGGAGCAGGTGGAGGCCAGGCCCGCGCAACTGGGGCGGCGCCGGCAGGTCCGGTCGAGTACAACGTTACGGGGATTCCCGGAGTGATTGCCGCGGGACAAAAATGGAAGACGGTGTGGGAAACCGACGGAAACAATGCCGACGGCATCATCGGTCTCGATGATGGAAGCGTTTTGGTGGCGCAAAACGACAACAGCGCCGTGATGAAAATCGATAAGGATGGAAAGGCGACTGTAGCGTATTCCGATACGAATACCGGCGGAGCACTTTCCATGAATTCCAAGGGTGCGCTCTTCATCGTCGAGCGAGGTTTGAATGCCAGTGTGTGGCAGCTTGCGCCTCAGCGCAAACTTCTGGCGAACACCATCAACGGAGACGTGCTGGACTGCGTCGGCGGGACGATCAACGACATCTCTGCAGACAGCAAGGGCGGCGCATACTTCACCATGGGCGACTTCAACGGAGGATATGTCTATTACGCGAGTCCCGCAGGAGTGATCACACGTTATGGTCAGAACCTGTCGACGAACGGACTGATTCTGAGCGCCGATGAAAAAACGCTGTACGTGACGAACAATGCAACTCTGGTTGCGTTCAACGTCCAGCCGGATGGTTCGCTGGCCAATCAGCGGGACTTTGTGACCATTATGGGGTTCCGCGAGGATGGAGCGACCATCGACTCCACCGGCCGAATCTATATCACTGGCGGCGCCGGAGTGCAGGTGGTGGGAACGGATGGGAAATCCCTCGGACTGATTCCAACACCGAGAGGAGTGATCAGCACAGCGTTCGGCGGAACGGACAAGAAGACGCTATTTGCCGTGGTTTCCTATCGTGATGCGGGCAACGCACAACATGCTCAGGTGATCTCGATTCCGATGCTGGCTCAGGGCTTCAAGGGCCGCGTAAAGTAGAACGCGATTCCCCATTGTAGGGGCGATCGATCAAGAAATCCCTCTCCCAACGGGAGAGGGCGGCCGAAGGCCGGGTGAGGGGTACCGCAAGTAAATATCGTTACTTGCGGTACCCCT
>JBGPBY010000738.1:0-2704 GCA_041481485.1 Terriglobia bacterium | reverse complement strand
TGAACTATTTATTGTGCTTTGATGCGCATCATTCAGCTCCAACTCGGACAGGCTTGGAAGGCGGCATTGGGATACCGGACAAGTGGTTTTGTCCCAACAGGTGATAGATCAAGTTTCCGTGTAGCCGGTTAGAACGAAGCCGCTGGTGCGGCGGACGCTGCGCGTGTGCGCTTCTGAAAGTCTTTCCCTGCCTTATCGTTCGCGGTACTATTCACACCGTATGGGCTCTTGCCAGCGCACTCTCACGAAAGTGTTCCATTGCGTAAACAAGGATGCCCTTTTGTGTGAATGCTTTAAGTTACTTTCTCCATAGCCCACCGCGTCCGCCGCAACCACCAGCGGCTTCCTTCAAACCTCGTTATCGAAACTCCGCGGCAACGCAGATCCGTCTTCGTACTCAATATGTCTCGCCGCGGACTTCCGATCAACGCTAACGGTTTACCAGGCATGTGCTTCGCTGGATCGGCAACGTTGCTGAGACCCGTCACCAAGACGATCATTTATTGATCCGTTGAGTTAGCCCGTCCGCCGCTCGGCACCGGACGGCTGGATTGCCCGACGGCAGACTCATCCATCAGTTCAAGCGAGCCCTGCGCGACGGCACGTCGAGGGCAGTCCACGCGCTGATGTAGTTCATGGAGAAATTCCTGGCGATAGTTTCGTGGCGTTAATGCCGAAGCCGAGGCACCCAAACTCTCAATGACACAGATTTTTTGACCGCCGTAAAACGTTGATGTAATGTTCACGGGAATTGAATCATCCTGTACGGTATTTTTCAGCCCTTTCGCAAGTCACACTGTTCGTCACGATGACGTTCGCCCTAATCCTCCACCTCGGTGCCGCTCAGTCGGCAGTGGGGTCTGTCGAGGGAGTTGTTACACGCGTCGGAACAGTGGAGCCCGTTCCGGAAGTCAAGGTGACATTGCTGGGCGGTCCTGCCAATCCGAAAGCGGTTCGAGACCTCATCTCGGCGCTTGCTGGCTATGGTGTAACCGTAACTCCACCATCGCCCGAGCAAACAGCGGAAGGCTTTGTTCAAGTCGTTAATGAGGCGGCATCGGCACGAGGAATTTCTCCGATGCCGTATCGAGGCAGTGTCGCCGCGTTCCTTGCTGCCAATGCATCCCAAATCAGCGCCAGCACCGACGCAACAGGGCGATTCAGGTTCGACAACATCCCTCCAGGTGAGTACACGATTGATGTGCAAACTGAAGGTCATTTTCTGAATTCGATAAATGGAACAAGTCCGGCCGTCTCCAAAAGGCTCACAGTAACGCCAAATCGGACTACCGAAGCTCTTGTGTCCGTTTATCTCGGGAGCACTATCGCAGGTCGAGTCTACGGGACAGACGGAAGTCCGCAGGCCAACACGGTGGTGCAGGCCCTTTCCATTACTTATCAGAATGGATTCCAGATGTTGTCGGATGTGATGTCGAAAACAACCGACGATCGCGGGGAGTTTCGCCTGTTCTGGCTTGCTGGCGGAGAGTACCTCATCGCTGCGACTCCTCGTATAGGGACTCCAGCCGCTTCGCAGACATCACAATCAGTGAGAGTGTTCTATCCCGGAACTCTCGACAGTGCGGCAGCGATTGCGGTTGCCGTCAAGAATGGCCAGAGCCTCGATGGTATTGATATCCGGTTGCGGATGGAGCGGGCCGCAAAACTTTCGGGAACGGTGGTCAGCACGGTTCCTTCACCGGTGGGACGCGGTGGAGTCCCACAGGAAGTAAACATCACGATGGTGTTGGTAAATCGGGAGGCCAATAGCCCTGACACTGCCCCTCGGTCAGCAGGGTCGGCGACCTTGAACCCGTCTCGCGGCACATTTGAGCTGACCGGAATTCTGCCTGGGTCTTATGAGTTGTTCGCCCGGGTTCCTGAATCCAATCCGGATGGTGGTTCCGGCGCAACTTACGGTCATATTCCAATCGATGTGCGGGGGCAGGACCTTGCAGGCCTGGCAATCGAAGTTCATCCCAGCGTTCGTGTTCGAGGCGTTGTGACAATGAACGGGGGAGGTGCGGTGCCAAACAGTATTCGGGTCGCTCTGCAGGCCGATGGGCCGCATTCAAAGTTACCATCCCTGGTTGCGCTCGACCAACGCTCTGTGCCCACAGCGGCGGACGGGTCCTTCACGATTACCTCCGTAACGGCCGGTCATTTCAGAGTATGGCTTCCGGTACCGCTCCCTTCCGGTTTGTATGTAGCGGATGTACGACAAGGAGCGTTGAGCATCTTCGATTCCGGTTTCGACATTGGTGGCAACGCACCGGAACCAATTCGAGTGATTCTGAATTCCGGAGCAGCCACTGTCGAAGGGATGATTCGGGATACTGCAGACAAACCGCTGCCAGGCGCGTCGGTAGTACTGGTTCCACTTGCTTCAAGGCGTGCGAACCGTATGCTCTATCGCACGGCCGTCTCCGATCGCACCGGACACTTCACGATCGGCGGCATTATCCCTGGAGATTACAAAGTCTTCGCCTGGGAAAGCGTTCCGCCTGGCGCCTATTACAATGCGGGCTTTCTCGCGAAACACGAAGATCAAGGTCGTCCGGTAATTGTCTCTCCAGGCGCGCTGATCAACCTAACTATGCTGGGCCGCTAGCGGGAGTTTACTGAGCGAAGGGTTGAGACACCAGCGACTGATAGAGCGGCAAGAGTTTAGGCGATAGAGTGTGTCTTACCTACTTTGGGTAAT
>JBGPBY010000737.1:0-2711 GCA_041481485.1 Terriglobia bacterium | reverse complement strand
GCAATCCTCCGAATTGCGGGCGGTCATAGACCGCCCCTACATTGGGGATCGAATTTATTCCCAAATGACAATTGAACATTGAACAGTGAACATTTCTTTGAAAATGTTCACTGTTCAATGTTCAATTGTCATTTTGAGGGAAGTCCCCCGGCCTTCGCCAGCGCGATAAACTCATCGACGGATTTCGCTTTCAGGTCTTCACCCGACCTTAGCCTCACGGCCACAGCGCCGGCTTCCTGCTCGCGGTCGCCGACCACGAGCATGAATGGAATCTTCTGCAATTGGGCTTTCCGGATCTTGGCGTTCATTCGATCTTCGCTCCGATCCAGTTCCACACGCAGCCCTTCCTTTCGAAGCCTGGCGTGAACCTCAATGCAGTAGTCCAGATTCCGATCGGCGATCGGAATAATGACCGCCTGAACAGGGCTCAGCCAAACCGGCAGCGCTCCGCCATGATGTTCGAGCAGCACACCGAAAAACCGTTCCATGCTTCCCAGCAGAGCGCGGTGGATCATGTACGGCCGATGCGTCGCCCCGTCCTCTCCGATATAGGTCAGATTGAATCGTTCCGGCAAATTGAAATCAAACTGAACCGTGCTGAGCTGCCATGGACGTCCGATCGCGTCTTTGACGACGAGATCAATCTTGGGGCCATAAAACGCGCCGTCACCGGGATTCACCTGATACGGAATTCCGGAACGCTTCAACGTGTCTTCCAGTGCCGTTTCCGCGGCGTCCCATTCCGCCTCACTTCCGACTCGCTTGGGCGGACGCGTGCTGAGAAAAAGTTCGAAGGTTTCAAAACCGAACGCGCGCAGAATATCCAGGCTGAAGTGGAGCACCTTGTCGATTTCCTCCGGCATCTGGTCCGGCCGGCAAAACAAGTGAGCGTCGTCCTGCGTGAATCCTCGAACGCGAGTCAGCCCATGGAGCACGCCGCTGCGTTCGAAGCGATAGACGGTACCCCATTCCGCGAGCCTCATCGGCAGTTCGCGGTATGAACGCACCCGATTTCCATAAATGTTGACGTGGAACGGGCAGTTCATCGGCTTGAGGTAATACAACTGCTCTTCGATCTTGATCGGTGCGTACATGTTCTCGGCGTAGAAACCAAGGTGGCCGCTGGTTTCCCACAGATTCGAACGCCCGATGTGCGGCGTGTACACAAAGTCGTAACCCGACTCCAGATGTTTCCGCTTGCAGTATTCTTCCGCAAGATGCCGGATCAGTCCGCCTTTGGGATGCCAGAGGATCAGACCTGGGCCGACCGTCTCCGGCTGAATGCTGAATAGATCCAGGTCCTGCCCGAGCCTCCGGTGATCCCGCTTTTTGGCCTCCTCGATGCGGGTGAAATATTCCGCGAGTTCCTTCTTTGTATCGAGTGCCACTCCGTATACCCGCTGCATTTGCTGGCGCGATTGATCGCCGCGCCAGTAGGCGCCCGATACGCGGGTCAGCTGAAAACTTCCTGGTTGAATCTCACGCGTGCTGGCAACATGAGGCCCACGGCAGAGATCCGTAAAATTCCCAGTCTTGTAGAGACTCACTTCATTGACGCTTTCGCCAACCAGATTCGGATCGTTCAGTTCCGAAACGACCGTGGTGCCGCGGGACTTGAGATCCGTCAGAAGTTCGACCTTGAAATCCTGATGCATCTGCCGAAACTCTTCGATCGCGCCATCGGTCGGCATTTCCGAGCGTTCGAATTTCAGCCCCTCCTTGACCTTCTCGTTCATGCGCTTTTCGATGGCGCCAAGGTCTTCCGGAGTCAGCGTCCGGCCCAGCAGGACGTCGTAATAAAAACCATCTTCAATGACAGGCCCGACTCCAAATTTGGCCTCTGGAAACATTTCCTGGATGCTGGCGGCCATCAGGTGGGCCAGAGAATGACGTTTCGTTTCGAGTGATTCGCGTTTAGACATAGTTATAGCTTTGTATGGATTTCAGGTTCAGGTTGTCGGATTTCCCCCTTACGGGGGTCACGTGAAAAGTAGTGAACTCTTTTGTTGATTCTGCGATTCGATCGCAAGCAGCCGCTTCTTGACGTCGAGTCCGCCGGCGTATCCGGTAAGGGATCCGTCGGAACCGACCACGCGGTGGCAAGGAACCACAACTGCAACGGGATTATCATGATTGGCCATCCCGACGGCTCGCGCAGCCCCCGGCTTACCTATGGAACGTGCGATTTCCCCGTAGGAACAGGTTTCGCCATAAGGAATCGACTGCAGTTTGTGCCACACCGCCTTCTGGAATTGCGTCCCCTGAAGGTCCAGCGGAAGGTCGAACTCCGTTCGTTTCCCGTCGAAATACTCCTGCAACTGCTGGATCGCGGACCGGTGAACGGATTCATCAATGAGCCCTTCCGGTGGATTTGTATTGCCGAAGTGAACTGCCGCCAGGCCCTTTTCCGTGGATGCAAGAGTAAGAGGGCCGATTGGAGAGTCCATCACCGCAAAACGAATTTCCTGCCGCATGCCGAATAGGATAACGCAAGGTGCGGCTTTATGGTAATGCGATCAAGAAATCTCTCTCCCAACGGGAGAGGGTCGGGTGAGGGGTACCGCACGTAAAAATTGTTACTTGTGGTACCCCTCACCCGGCCGCCATCTCTTGATGCCCGCCTTCTCCCAACGGGGAAACAACATACTTGACGAATCAAGCATCCGAAAATCAGCAGTTAGGACTTGCGCAAAAATAACTTGGCAGTATCT
>JBGPBY010000736.1:0-2755 GCA_041481485.1 Terriglobia bacterium | reverse complement strand
GGCGGCCTCAGCCAGAAGCAGATCGCGGAGCGGGTCGGCCGTTCCGTGGGCGAGATTTTTCGCATGCTGGGCGTACTGGAGCAGCGGGGCTACGTCTCGCGCGATCCCGTGACGGCGGAATACACCCTGACGCTCCAGTTGTTCCGAGTTGCAGCGCAGTTTCCTCCAACCAAGCGTCTTCAGCAGGCTGCCCTCCCTGTGATGGAGGAATTGACGTCGCAAACCGGATTGTCCTGCCACCTCACCGTTCTGAGCGGAAAGCAGTTCATGGTGATCGCGCAGATGGACCCCGATTGGCAGATGGGGTGGTCGGTCAGACTGGGGGCGGTATTTCCACTCTCCGAGCAGTATGCTTCGGCACGCGTGCTGGCTGCTTTCCAACTTGGCGCAAGACGTTCCGAACTGGCTGAAATCATCGCGCGGCATGACAAATCGAGCCCAAAGGACGTGCGTGCTGCGCTTGATAAGGTCGCCTCGCGTGGCGGCGACTTTGCGAAGAACGAAGCCTTGCCCAGACTTCGCGCCTTCAGCTGCCCGGTATTGGAATCGTCCGGACGTGCAGTTGCGGCCCTCACCGTGCCGTTGCTGCGTCAGGAGCGGATACAAACCAGCGAAGCCGAAAGCATCGAGAAGAAATTGCGCATCGCGGCGCGACGTATCTCGGAAAAGATCGGTGCCGGCGATATATCGAGCATCGACTGAACTTCTGATAGATCTTCGCACGGGATCAAGGGACGGTCATGCCGGCATCGACCACCCATGCTGCGCCATTCACATGGGCGGCTTCGCCAGACAGCAGAAACGCAACAACATTGGCGACATTCTCCGGGGTTCCGTATCCGGCTTGACCGGAACGCCCGAGACCAGCCGACGCCTGCTGGGCCTGCTCATCCAGCGCACGCGTCATACGTGTTTCCACGGGACCCGGAAGAACGGCGTTCACCCGGATACGCGTTCCCGCAACATCCAGTGCCGCGACCCGCGTTAAACCGAGCACGGCGTGTTTGGTCGCGACGTAGCCAGCCAGGCCTGCCCGGCCGCGAATGGCCGATGTCGAGGCCGTATTGACAATGGTGCCCTCCCCCCTCGGGATCATTCTTGCAAGTACGTGCTTCAGACCGAGAAAGATGCCCTTTGCATTGACCTGAAGCAGACGATCGAAGATCTCGTCCGGATACTCATGGATCGGCGCGACGACCCCCTCTATTCCCGCGTTGTTGGCAAATATATCGATCGGCCCGAATGCGTGCTCGATTTCATCGACAAAGGCTGCGGTCTCTCTGCTGCTCGAAACGTCCGCGCGAATGAAGATCGATCGGCAACCGCTCTCTTCCAAAAGACGCGCTGTCTCCTTTCCCAAATCCTCATCAACATCGACGATCGCAACCGCCGCCGCTGTCTGCGCCAGTTTCAACGCGATGGCGCGGCCAATGCCGCCGCCCCCTCCTGTCACGAGGGCGACAGACCGGCTCATGAAAACAGATCCCTCACGACTTCAGGAAGTCGCAGCCACCCTCGCCCAGCGGACGCCACGCCTCCTCCGGAGGAATCGTCTTGATGAGCTTGTAGTAGTCCCAGGGATATTTCGACTCGTCCGGCTTCTTGGCCTCAAACAAGTACATATTGTGCAGCTTCCGGCCATCGGCCCGAATCGTTCCCTTGCCGAACAAGGGGTCATCCGTTGGCAACTCCTTCATCTTGTTCACAACAGCCTTGCCGTCCGTCGAGCTTTCCAGGGCGTCCACGGCCCGCAGGTAGTGAAGAACGACGCCATAGACACCGGCCTGCATGGCCGTGGGATAGCGATCCCTGTTTCGCGGAGCGAAGCGCTTGCTCCAGGCACGCGTCGAGTCGTTCAAATCCCAATAGAAAGCCTCGGTGAACTGCAGGCCTTGGGCGACTTTTAGTCCAAGCGAATGGACGTCACTCAGATAAAGAACGGTCGCCACGACGCGCTGACCGCCGGCCGCAATGCTGAATTCAACGGACTGCTTGATCGAGTTGATGGTGTCGCCTCCCGCATTGATCAAGCCGACAACCTGTGCCTTGGAGGCCTGGGCCTGAAGCAGGAAGGATGAAAAATCCTGCGAGTTGATCGGGGTGCGAACGCCGCCCACAACGCTTCCGCCGGCCTTCTGAACAACGCTCTTGATATCCTGCTCCATCGCATATCCAAACGCGTAGTCCGCGGTGAGCGTGAACCAGGTCTTTCCACCGGACGCAACAACCGCGCGTGCCACACCGGTCGCCAGTGCATACGTGTCATAGGTCCAGTGCACGAGATTGGGCGAGCAGAACTTTCCCGTCAGGTCCGACGACGACGCTCCTGAAACCAGCAGTGCTCGATTGTATTGCTGCACAACGTTCCGGACGGCCAAAGCGACTGCGGAATTCGGCGTGTCCACGATCGCGTCAACACCATCGCGATCAATCCACTCCCGTGCGATATTTCCACCGATATCCGCCTTGTTCATATGATCGCCGCTGACGACTTCGATGGACCGCGTCATGCGATGGGGTCCCGCCAGGAAATCCTCCACAGCCATCTTCGCCGCGGCCACCGATCCCGGGCCGGTGATGTCGGCGTAGAGGCTCGACATATCCGTCAATACGCCGAGTTTCAACGGGGTCGGCTGTTGTGCCTGCGCATCATAGGCACTCAGGCTGGATACCAGTGCTGCCATCCCGATCAGCAATCGGCGGCTCACTGCTATGGTCTTGGGCATTCGGGTTTCCTCCTTGTTATGTACGACGT
>JBGPBY010000735.1:0-2756 GCA_041481485.1 Terriglobia bacterium | reverse complement strand
TATCCCACCGGCTTACGCCGGTGGCTAAGGGACCTGCCGCCGCTAACGCGGCTGAGAACAGGGACCTGCCGCCGCTAACGCGGCTGAGAACAGGAACTGCCGCCGCTAACGCGGCTGGGAACAGGAACTGCCGCCGCTAACGCGGCTGGGATCGCAGCGTGAGAGCGAAGTCGGGTTTCGTTTCCTGAAGAATGGCGAGGATATTGTCGCGATCCGATTGGGAGAGGTGCGCAAAGAGGGCGGACTTGTCCTGGCCTTTCAGGATTTCGGCGAAGCGGCGGTATGCGAATTCCTTCACCGGGGCCGGCATTCGATCGAAGGATTCCGAATAAATCAGGTAACTCATGGGATATTTCATCAATCGGGTTTTCAAATCCAGATCTTTCAGTGATCGCCCGCGGCTGTCGCGTTTCCCCTGTGTTGAAAACTCTTCAGCGAAGCCCGAAGTCCCTGCGATGGGATCCGTGAATATTGCCGCGCCGGAAAACAGCATGGCGTCCACCAGCAGTTCACCATCTTCCTTCACGAGCTTTTCCGTGTTTTCGGGATGCTGCTGCATGGCATCGCGAACTTCGAAATCGGCAAGCGTGATCAGGTTGTGGATATGCGTCTGGTGCCCGAGCAGCATCAGCGCAACGATGTCGCTGTCCGGATGCGGGTAAGGCCGGGTGTCGATGATCTTCGACAGATCGGTGATATTGGCGCCCGGATTGAGATTGAGTTTGGGAATAAACTCCTTCATCGAATTGATGTCTGGAATCTGGGCGCGAATCACCATGTTGCCCAGGTGGCGCTGTGCTCCGTGGGAGCCGGTGACGTACCATCCGCCCCAGCGCTCATTCAGCGGGCTCTTGTCGTTGGTCAGCAGCGACAGACGGTGCAGCGAATTCCCTTTGGCATCCGGCAACACAGAAAGCATCAACAGCCTGGGAATCGGATTGTCGTTTGTCGACGAATCGTGACACACAATGCAATTGCGCGTCTGGCTCTGGCTCTCGATTTTCGGATGTTCGGATTGGTCGCGATCCAGCGTATAAAAGACCGGCCCGGTTTCCGGGTCGATGGCTGCTATTTCGAAAAGCCTTCCCGTGGGCACGTAGCCGACATACACATCGTAGTTGAAATACAAGGCGCGGGGCGTTTCCGGCGAAATGTGGTCGTACTGAAAGCTCGACTTGGTGAACACCAACGACTGCGACGACTCCGGGATTTTCAGATTCCGTAACAGCGACCGCAGATACCCGTGCTTCGGCTCGTACTCCAGCTTCGCCGTGCCCGCATCCAGCTCCCGCTGGAAAATGGCTGCAGCATCGCTGCCCTTAAGCGATTCCGTTTGCGCTTTTGCAGTAGCCGCAACCCGAGGTTTCGCAGATTTGGCTCGGTACCACGCGAATCCCCCAACCGGAATCAGCAGGATCAGGAATATCAACGACAGCTTGCGAAGATTCATTGCGGATTTCCGGCGATTCGCTGCAGTTCGTCCTCGATGACGGCGCGGATATCCGAATACGGCTGATTCCCGGAAAGCTGGCGGCCATTGATAAACATGGTCGGAGTGCTGGTCACTCCGGCTGCACGGCCTTCCTCGCTATCCTTTTTCACGGCGTCCTGTTTGGCGCCGGAATCCAGACACTGGTTGAACGCTGCGGTGTCCATCCGGAATTCGTCTGCCCGTTTTCTGAGATCGTCGACGGTGAGCTTCTCCTGATTGCCGAACATGGAATCGTGAAACTCCCAGAATCGTTTCTGATCGTTGGCGCACAGACTGGCTTCCGCAGCCTTCTGCGCGTAAGGATGCAGGGATGTCAGCGGAAACTGCCGATAGACCATACGAACCTTGTCGGCATAATTCTTCTCCACGGCCTGCAATGTCGGAAACAGGCCACCGCAGAACGGACACTGAAAATCGGCAAATTCGACAATGGTGACGGGGGCCGAAGCGGATCCGCGCGTGGGATAGCCCGCGGTGGCGATCGGTGTCCGGACTGGATCAAGGAAGACCTTAACGGGGAATTGCTTTTTCAAGCCGTAAACCATCGACTCGCGATAGTGCTTTCGCTGCTGATCGATCATGTACTGTTTGACCTGGGGAATGGCCTGGTCGTGAGGGATCGAAATCTGCGCTTTGTTCTGCTGGTAGAACTCTTCGACTTCTTCGGGAGTCGGGATTGCGATATTGCTTTCAATCTCGGCTTCAAGGATCTGCTGCTTGCTGGTCTGGTCGCGAGCAGCCTCAGCTTCCACGAGCTTGTCCTCAATGATGGTATCGAGCGCCTTGTGAAGAATGATGAGCTTCTGCCGTTCGTAGTCTTCGGGGGACAGGCTGGATTTTCGGGCGTCCAGCGGCTTCAGGTCTGACGCCGCGGCTTGGGTGACCTGGTTCTCGGGAATGGCCTGTCCATTCACGGTGGCGAGCGTTTTGGAATTGGACTGTGCGGATGCCAGTGAAACCAAGGCCAGCATTGCGCCGGCAGCGAAATAACGACGGAATCTCATACGAGGCGACTCCTTAAAGGGTATGGGGATTTTATCACTCAAGACCGGGTAACGGCACAGTCTCATGAGTCGGCAGACATGGAGAATTATTTGATCTGCCGCGCCTCCGGCGCTGTAATTCCTGGCTTGTGCGTATACCACCGGCTCACGCCGGTGGCTACGGGGACTGCCGCCGCTCCGCGGCTCAGAATGCAAACCATAGAACGTGTGAATGAATGCGACTCCCCAATGTAGGGGCGGTCTATGACCGCCCACAATTC
>JBGPBY010000734.1:0-2770 GCA_041481485.1 Terriglobia bacterium | reverse complement strand
CCATCTTTCAACATCACCGTAACTCGATAGTCGCTCGACATGGTTTGCGGCGCCGTTGCACGCTCCGTTTGCTGCACGGCGACGAGTTTGCCTTCCAGGTTCTTGCCGTTATTGTCCAGCTTGAGATCGGCGCCTTTGACCTGCACCAGAAATCCGCCAAGTCCGGTATCGGGTTTCGATATGTCGAAGGGAAAACGGGAAAGCATGTGGCTGGACGGAATACCTGTAGTGTATCCGGTGGAATACAACGCGCCCGTGGTTGGGTTCCATGCCGTAAAGGACTTCAGCACGTCATTCATATCCTCCGGATGGAAGGTCAGGCTCACCGGAGCGGTGATCTGTCCGCTGCGTACGATATACGCCATTCCATTCTTGTAGAGAAGGACTCGGGTGATCGCCATCGGCTGTTGTGCCAATACGATTCCCGTAATCGTCAGCAATGCGGCAAGTATCGCGATTCTCTTTTTCACAGCGGCTCCCTTCGGTTCGCACAGTAGTGCCTTACCTGGATAACGGTTCAGCTATGGAGAATCTTAGTCTCGTTCCGTGATTTTTCTACTTATCTCAGCTTTTTCGCGATAATCGTTTCGGCGATCTGCAGCGCGTTCAATGCGGCGCCCTTTCGAATGTTGTCGCCAACCACCCAGTACGCGATTCCGTTGGGATGCGACAAATCGCGGCGGATACGGCCCACAAATACCGGATCCTGTCCTGCGGCATCCCATGGACGCGGGTAGTTTCCCTTTTCCGGTTCATCCTGAACGACAATTCCGGGAGCATTGCGAAGAATGTCCCGGAAGGCTTCCGGCAGCATCGGCCGGGTCAGCTCCACGTGCACGGCCGCGCTGTGCGACACCATCACGGGAACCCGGACGCAAGTCGTGGAAATGGCGATATCCGGCGCGTGCATGATTTTCCGGGTCTCGTTTACCATCTTGAGTTCTTCGCTGGTGTAGCCTTCGTCCTTCCAGGATCCGATTTCCGGCAACAGGTTAAACGCGATTTGATGACGATAGACTTTCGGCGTCACGGAATTTCCTGCGAGCACCATCTCCGCGGTCGACCGCAATTCTTCAACCGCGGCGCGTCCAGTGCCGGCAACCGACTGGTAGGTAGCCGCGATGATGCGTTTCACCGGATTAACTCGATGTATTGGCCACAACGTCATGACCAGCGGAGTCGTCGAGCAGTTGGGGATAGCCAGAATGCCTTTGTGGTTTGCCACATCGTCCGGATTTACTTCAGGAATGACGAGGGGGACATCAGGGTCCATCCTCCAAACACCGGAATCGTCGATGGCAATCGCGCCGGCCTTTACCGCAATGGGCGCGTATTCCTTTGAAATTTCATCGGTGGCGGAAATGAATGCAAAATCGCATTCCCGGAATGAATCGGGACTGAGAGCCTCGACCGTGATCTCGCATCCGTTAAATGAGATCTTCTTGCCGGCAGACCTCGCAGATGCGATCAGCCGAAGCTTTCCCAGCGGGAATTGGCGCTTGGAGAGGATTTTCAGAAACTCTTCCCCTACAATTCCTGTCGCGCCAACCACCGCTATGTTGTATGTCCTGGTCATTCCAATCTCCTTTTGATGAACTTCCCATGATAGGCGATTCGGTGCTGCCGAATAAATATGAAATGCCGCGAAGCGGCTACCGATATGATCGTCCAGGCCGGCGTTCGTCGAAGTGCCTCTCCATTTCGTCGATGGATCGCGGCCAGTCTTCTTTTAACAACCGCGACATCGCACGGTCGGCCAGAAGCCGGCCTCCGGTCTGGCAGGTTGCGCAATAATTACACTCATTTTCGGCGTAGACGATCCGCTGAACCGGCGAACCGCAATCCGGACACGGTTTGCCAAATCTCCCATGAACAGCCATTTCCGGATGAAACGACGTTACTTTCGAAGGAAAGGCTTCTCCCGATAGCTTTCTCAACCTGCCGGTCCATTCGGACAACACCGTAAAGCACGCCTCAAATAGTTTGGCAGCGTCGTGGTCCGACAACTTCGATGTCAGCGTCAATGGCGACAACAGCGCGCGATGCAGAATCTCATCGGAATATGCATTCCCGATTCCGCTGAACAGCCGCGGATCCGTTAATGAGCGCTTCAGTGTGTGATTTTCCGAGCGTAATACTCTGGCGAATTCTTCGGGAGAGGATTCCAGAATTTCGAGCGCTTTGTGATCAAATTGCTGCAAGTCATGGTCGCCACCCGCCACATGGACTGAAGCGCGTTTCTTCGACCCGGCCTCTGTCAATATCAGGGAACCCGATTCAAATTCGAATGTCGCGAGAATATTTCTTGCGGGTGGCCCGCCATTGCGATCCTTCCACTGCAGCCGTCCGGCAATCATGAGGTGGATCACCAGATGCAAATCGTTCTCGAATCCAATCGCGATCCGCTTTCCGAGACGCCGCAAACCCACGACGCGCCGTCCCACCAGAGTCGAAATAGGCGGATCGACCGAACGCAACACAAACATGCTTTGCAGATGAACAGCCCTCAGGGTCGAACCCGCGATCCGGCGCTCCAGCGCTTCGAGGTAAACCACGATATCGGGCAATTCCGGCATGCAGTGAATATAGCGAAATCTGGTCTAAATGAGGTTGTGAAGGAATGCGCTTCCGACTGTAGGGGCAGGCGATCAAGAAATCCCTCTCCCAACGGGAGAGGGCGGCCGAAGGCCGGGTGAGGAGTACCACACGTAACAATTTTTACTTGTGGTACCCCTCACCCAACCCTCTCCCGTTGGGAGAGGGATTTCTT
>JBGPBY010000733.1:0-2772 GCA_041481485.1 Terriglobia bacterium | reverse complement strand
CCTCAGAATTGTGGGCGGTCATAGACCGCCCCTACATTGGGGAAGGGAATCGCATTCATTCACAGTTTGGCGCCCATAAATTCGGTTAAGTCCTGCACGTTTTCCGTCACCACATAATCCGGCAGACTTGCCATAAACATTTTGCCGTAGCCTTTGGTGGAAAGGCGATTGTCCAAAATCGCAAGAATCCCCCGATCCGACTTCGATCGAATCAGTCTTCCCAGCCCCTGTTTCAATCGCAATATCGCCACCGGCACCTGGTAATCCGAAAATGGATTTCCCCCATCCCGCTCTACCTTTGCGACGCGTGCGCTCACCAGCGGGTCGGATGGCACCTGGAACGGCAGCTTGTCGATGATCACTGCGCTCAACGTTTCTCCCTTCACGTCCACGCCCTGCCAGAAGCTCGAGGTTCCGAACAGTACCGCATTTGGCGTAATTCGAAATTCGTCGAGCAATCGGCTCTTGCCTCCGCTGCGAGTCTGTACCAGGCATGGGAAGCGAAGGTCCCGCGCCACCTGGTCGTGTACCGCAATCATCTGCTGATAGCTTGTGAACAGCACGAAGGCCCGGCCCTGCGACGCTTCGAGGATATTTTTGATCTCTTCGACCGCCCGTTGCAGATATGCCGGACTCCGGTAATCCGGCATGCGCCTGGGCACGTACAGCATTGCCTGATTGCGCATATTGAATTCCGTCGACAGCGTGAACTCGCGGCCTTCCGTCATTCCAATGCGCTGGCGGAAGTAATCGAAGGAGTCGGCAACGGTCAGTGTCGCCGATGTGAGAATGCATGCGGGGATCCGGTCAAACAAACTTTCCTTCAGCATCTGCGACACATCTATAGGACAGGCTTCCAGGAAAATGCCCCGTCCCCGTCGTTCAATCCACGAGACGTAATTTTGCGAAAAGCCGGCGCGAAACATGTCCAGCTCGCCGGCAATTTCGGCGGCACGCCGTTCGAGCGCTTCCCATTCGCCGGAAAAATCCTGGCGCTTGCGCAGCGCCGATCGTGCATCCTGAAGCGCTCCGAGCAACGCGTCAATTCCCGGCAGGCTCTCGAACTGCTGCATCGGATGGCGGCCTTCGCTAAGCACACCGAAGCTGGCAAAAAAATAATCCGCGGCCCGCTGAATTGGAGCAATTTCGTCACACGCGACATCGGACTTATCGGAAATCCTATGTCCGTCCTGCACGAGTTCGGCCAGGCGGTAGTTGCTGACGTGAAAACCGAAGTACTCGGTCGCAATCTCCTCAAGCTCATGCGCCTCGTCAAAAATCACGGCGCCGTATTCCGGAAGAATGCCAGGCGTGTCGGATTGCCGGATGGCGAGGTCCGCAAAAAACAAATGGTGATTCACGATCACGATGTCCGCTTCCATCGCTTTCTGCCGCGTGAGCGTGAGAAAGCAACGGTCGAAGTCGACGCATTTGGTTCCCGTACAGCGGTCGCGACGCGCATCCAGCCGGGACCATAGTTCGTCGTCTTCTCCCGCTGACCCTAACTCCGATCGATCGCCGATCTGCGTCGTCTGCGCCCAATCCAGAATTTTCTGAAACGCCGGGAGCTCGTGTCCCTTGAACAGGCCTTCGGAGTGTAGAGTTTCCAGTTTGAGCCGGCACAGATAATTGTTGCGGCCTTTGAGATATGCCGCGGAAATCGGGCGGCCGACGATGGACTCCAGCAGAGGAATGTCCTTATAGAAAATCTGATCCTGAAGCGTTTTGGTTCCGGTGGAAACCACAATCCGCCGTCCATGCAGCAGGGCCGGCAACAGGTATGCGATGGTTTTTCCGGTTCCGGTCCCGGCTTCAACCACGAGGTGACTCTGATTTTCGAGCGCGGCAAAAACCGCCTCAGCCATCCGGATCTGCGACGGACGGAATTCGTAATCGCCGAGGCGTTGTTCAAGCAGTCCGCCCTGTCCGAAAAACTCGTCCATCACCGGCTAAGTGTATACTTTCTGCCCACGACTTATGATCAAGATACCGTCTTCAGTACTGCGGCAGATTTACGATCACATGGAAACATCCTACCCGCACGAGTGCTGCGGGCTGATGATCGGTCAGTTTAAAGGCAACGATAGAGTGGTTCACACCTTCCGCAAGTGCCGGAATCTGAATACGGAACGGGCGCATGATCGCTATGAAATGGACCCGCTGTGCCAGCTGAAGGCTCAACATGAGTTTGCCAACACGGATCTGGATATAGTGGGGATTTACCATTCCCATCCCGATCATCCGTCGCGCGCATCACAAACGGACACAGATCGGGCATTTGCGGGTTACTCTTACGTGATTGTCTCTGTACAAAAGGGGAAAGTCGCCAGCGCGCAGAGCTGGGATTTGAATGAGGCGGAGAAAAAATTCTACGAAGAACCTCTCGTGATCGAAGCGGATGCTGAAGGAGATCGGAAATGAGCGTGACTGTCAGAATACCCACACCGTTGCGGCCGGTGACGGCCGGGCAGGCGGAAGTGAAAATAGAGGGAACAACGGTCGGGGAAGTGCTGCGGAAAATGGATGCGCAGTTTCAGGGATTCGGCGAACGGGTTCTTGAAGATGATAAGAAAGACATCAAGCGATTCATTAACGTGTTTGTGAATGAAGACAGCATCCGGGATAAGAAGCACCTCGAGACAGAAGTAAAGGCGGGGGACACGATCTCGATCCTCCCGTCGATTGCCGGGGGAAATTGATATTTATTTTTTGTGGATTTCCATTCCACCGGCTGACGCCGGTGGCTAAGGGACTGCCGCCGCTAACGCGGCT
>JBGPBY010000732.1:0-2791 GCA_041481485.1 Terriglobia bacterium | reverse complement strand
CGATGTGGTCATTCACCTTCGGACACCTTCATCGCGAAACGGCTACAACCATCAGAACCCGTTACGAATCGAATCCGTTGAAGACGCCGCGGCTATTGATTCGCGAATCGAGCGCGCCTGGCAAGGCCACCCGCGGCGGTTCATCGTGGAACCATCGGAGGATTTTCTCGATAAGGCTGCTCGCGCAATGAAAATTCTTCGACGAGAGATGCCCGAGTGTTGCGTTCGGATCCCGGCGTCCACCGGTAGTGGGTCAATTTGAAATTCGTGGAACGGAAAAGCGGGGGAACGGAAAATCGGGAACGGAAAATCGGGGTCAGACCCTAATTTCCTTACGACAAACCGGAGCTACCTGAATCTAGTGTCGAGGGAAATTAGGGTCTGACCCACTGCTGTCCGGTTAAATGTCGAATAGCGTCAACTGGTTAGAGTCGATGCTATTCGACATTTCGTTTTCATAGCGCTGAAACACAAGCTGGACGGGCGTTTTCTCAAAAAGCGAAGTGGAGAGAATTTGGAGAATGGTGTAGAGAGAGTGCTCCAGGCCCAGACGTTTTTTCACGATGGCGATGAGGGCGTAAGTGGCCATCGCAGTCCATATTTGAGTTTTGACAGCGTTGGGGGAGGTTCCAAAGAAGCGTTTGATGCGCAGGTGTTGCTTGATCCATTTGAAAAACAATTCGATCTGCCAGCGTTGATGATAGATGGCGGCGACAACGGGCGAAGGGATTTGAAAATTGTTCGTGAGAAAGACGAATCGTTGATCGGTGGCGGCGGCGTAAAAGCTGACGCGACGAAGCAGGACAGGGAAATATTGAACCGTGTACTTGCCGGTAAGAATGATGGTCTGATCGCTGCGGACACCAGTGGCCCGATCAATGGGATGCGATTGGCGGCGGCGAAACTGAAGGTTGTGCTTGGCACGAATTACAAAGTAGGCCAACGCCTGATGGAGGCGGTAGAGGCGCGGAAAGTCGATGTATCCGCGATCCATGACGATGAAGCATCCGGGCTCGGGGACGATACGATCCAGCACGTGGGAATCGCCCGAATGAGCGCCTGTAATGTCGATTAGCACGGGAATAGCGCTCTGAACGTCGAGCAAAGTATTCATCTTTACGGCAGCTCTGGAACGCTCATGAGGAGCCCAAGGAAACAGCGTCAAGCTCAGATCGATGATTGAGGAATCCAGGGCATAGAGCGTGCCCTCTAAGTCCAGTCCCAGATCCACGTCCCGATAGAGCGGCCGCGCTTGTTGAATCAGGTGTTGAGCAAAGTCCGAGTAGATTCGCCAGTCTCGTGTTTCATTCGCGTCCGCAAGAGTCGATCGCTTCACAGGGGATCGAAATCCGGCACGGTAAAGTTGTTCCCGATGTGTGGCGAGGCTAACTTCGATGTCGCGCAGACTCTCCCGGCGAGTCAGCTGAGCAAAAGCCATCGCCAGAAACTGTTCCCAACAGGAGAGCCGACGCACACTGCGATCCCCATCGTAGCGACGAACGTAACGGCGAAAGTCGTTGTAATCGATGAAGGAAAGGATCTGTGAGAATACTGTTGAACTTGGATTCATGCTCAGCCTCCAGAAAGAAGGCTGAGCATAAATTGAAGGAATTATTTCGGGCCGATTTCAAATCGCGTCAAACTAATTTTGGCTGCCTGTCTCTGCTCCTGTTGGACTTACGGCATTTTTGAAAATGACGAACCGGACACTAGTGGGTCTGACCCCGATTTTTCACCCCGATGAACTCGCGGTCGAACCACCGACGACTGCTACTCCGACCGAGTTGCCTCGGCAAGAGTGCATGGCACGGATGACCTTTGCTTAAACGGGGTTCGATTCGCGTATAATGCGCGGCGCCATGGCAAAGCAACCCGACTGGCAGGACATCGGCAGCGCTGCCGCGCTGAGCGGCCGGGCTGTGCAACCCATCACGATTGGGCGCACGCGATACGCTCTTACCTATCGCGACGGACAATTCGGAGCGTTGGCCGCAACCTGTAACCATGTGGGTGGTCCGCTTGGTGAGGGTCACCTCGAGGGCGAGTACGTGGTCTGCCCATGGCATCAGTGGCGGTTTCACTGCCAGACCGGGCGCGGAGAACCGGGCTTCGAAGAGGATCGCGTTCCATCCTATCTCGTGAAGGTCGAGGGTGACCGTGTGCTGGTCGATGTGGCCAATGCGACCATGCGCACTAAAAAGCCTCACGAACCGCATCCCCTGGCGAGAAACCCGGAACGTCAGCCGGGTCCGGTGCGTATGGTAGGGATCTCGACGACAGCGATGGATCCCCAATTTCCGCGCTACTCCACGAGCGACGCCCTGCTGGAGCTTGCGCTCGAACATGGGAAGGCGGTCGGTGCGTCGACGCAGCTGATCCGGCTTTCCGATCTCAAGGTCGAACATTGCCGCGGCTACTATTCCAAGGCAGCGCAGGCATGTACCTGGCCGTGCTCGATTACCCAAATGGACCCGACCGATCAGATGGAGCGTGTTTACGAAGCGTTCGTCCATTGGGCGGATGTGATCTTGATCGCAACGCCTATTCGTTGGGGCAATGCCTCGTCGCTTTATTACAAGATGGTCGAACGCATGAACTGCATCCAGAACCAGGAAACGATCGCGAGCCGGAACCTGATGAAGAACAAGGTCGCGGCATTCATCATTACCGGCGGCCAGGATAATGTGCAGGCTGTAGCCGGCCAGCTGCTCGGCTTCTTCGCCGAAATCGGCTGCCAGTTTCCTCAGTTTCCCTATGTGGCGCATTCGCGCGGTTGGAGCGCCGAAGACAT
>JBGPBY010000731.1:0-2813 GCA_041481485.1 Terriglobia bacterium | reverse complement strand
CACACCGCATTTGATACCAATCAATCGTGGCATCTTGAACACCATCGTGGTTCGTACGCCGGGCCGCGTTTCCGTTCGATCGATCCTGGCGGAGACTTACGCCCAGCAACCTTTTGTGCGGATTCTGCCTGACGGTCAGTTGCCGAATATCCACAGCGTCGTGCGAACAAATTTCTGCTCGATTGGCGTTGTGACCAAAGGATCGAACACGGTGATCGTTTCAGCGATCGACAACCTTACGAAGGGCGCGTCGGGACAGGCATTGCAAAACATAAACCTGATGCTGGGCTACGATCAAACGCTGGGTCTGGTGTGATGAGTACTGTCGTCAAGATCGGGGGCGTCCTGCTGGAAAATCCCGCTAATTCAGTTGAGCAGATTCGCCGCGTGTTGAAACCTCACACGGTGATCGTTCATGGCGGTGGAAAACAGATCACCCGAATGCTTGAACAGATGAAGGTCGAGTCGACATTCATCGAAGGCCTTCGCGTTACGGATGAAAAAACGCTGCAGGCCGTGGCGATGGCGCTGATGGGCGAGGTACACACAGCGCTGCTCCTGGAGTTCGCAAAGAATGATCTGCCGGCGGTTGGAATGTTCGGCTGCGTTCACGCATCGAAGAAGGCGGGGCCATGGGGCTTTGTGGGAACAGAAGTCCGCGCGGACTCGAACGCTTTGACGGCGGTCCTGGATGCAGGAAAGTTGCCTGTGATTCCAACGCTGGCCATCGGTGAGGCATCACTTCTCAACGTGAATGGCGATGAGACGGCTTCGGCAGTTGCCATTGCCCTCAAAGCCGATGAATTGATCTTTCTCACCGACGTCGAAGGGGTGCGCGACGGCGAAGGCAAGGTGTTTGAACAGGCTGCGCGGCCGGATGAACTGCTGAAGGCCAGCTTTGTCAGTGGAGGTATGATACCCAAGCTGCGGGCCGTAAAGGCGGCCATGGATGCGGGCATTCAAACAGTGCGCGTGGGCCGGACAGTTTTTGGAAACACGTAGAAATGAAGATCAGACCTGCCGAACATAACGACGTTGATACGATGGCGCGCATTATCGGCCATCACGCATCGGAAGGGCTCATGCTTCCGCGCTCCCATGGTGCGCTCTTCGAAGCCTTGCCCCGATACATCGTCGCCGATCATGACGGTGAAATCGTCGGATGCGGAAGTCTGGAACCGTATTCCAGTGAAGTTGCGGAGATTTACGGTGTCGCGACAGCGCCCGACATCTCACCTCGCGGAACCGGCACCGCCATCGTCAGAGCACTAATCGACCTGGCGCGCAGAGACAATCTTTCACAGGTTTTCGCTCTCACTCTGGCTCCGGCGTTCTTTCAGAAAATGGGCTTCAGGACAGTCGAACACAAAGATCTGCCCATGAAAGTCTGGCGTGATTGCGTCTCGTGTCCGAAGTTCGGTAATTGCGATGAAATCGCAATGGTCCTCGATCTCAACTGAAGCGGGCCGTCGCGCACCACAACACGCCTGACATCGCAAGCGCCGCCGGAACGATCAAAACCGCGCGCTCCAATCCAGCCGAGTCCGCCAACAATCCGATGATGGGCGGCGAGATCGCGTCGCCCAGCACGTGAATTGTAAAGATACTCACGGCCATTGCCATAGCTCGCGCGCCGACCGGCACAACATTGACGATCACAACATTGACGGGGCCGGTACTGAGAAACAGGAGAAATTCGGCGACGAAGAACCAGACGAAGTAGGAGCCGGTGGTAGCGAGCGTTATCCATGTAGGTATGATCGCGGCGACACAGGAGATTCCGCACAGCCACAATTGACCGTGCTTCATTCGAGTGGACAAGCGATCGCCGAGGAAGCCGCCAACGAACGTCCCACTCAGGCCCGCGAGAACCGTTACTGTTCCCACAATGTAGTTCGCCCTCGAAAGATCGACACCGCGCACCTGCTCAAGATACTTTGGCATCCAGAACGCGAGACCGCCCAACCCAAATGTGTAAGCGGCCGAACCCAACACCGTTCCCGCGTAAGCGTGGTTTTTGGCAAATGCCCGCAGGGTGTTCCATACGGGTTCTGAGACGGTTGGTTCGACGTTCTGCTCCGTGGCACCTCTCGGAGGATCCGGTACCGTCAGCGCAAGCAGCGCCATCACCACACCCGGCAGCCCGACTACGAAAAATGCGGCGCGCCAGCCAAGTGCGGGTTCGATTGCGCCACCAAGGAGATATCCGACGGCGGCGCCGACCGGAATCGCCACATAAAACACTGCGAATGCCCGGCCCCGTTGAGTGCGCGGAAAATAGTCAGACAGCAATGCCGGCGAGATGGTCGCATAGGCAGCCTCACCGATTCCAACGAACGATCGCGCGATCAGCATCTGAGCGAAATTGCGCATGAGGCCCGTGGCAGCCGTCGCCACACTCCATGCACTGACGCCCAACGTCATCAGCCGTGTGCGAGAAACCCGATCACCCAGCGTGCCGAAAATCGGGGATGTGATGAAGTAGGCGACCAGAAAGGCAGGAGCCAATAAGCCGGCCTGAAAATCCGTAAGGCCGAGTTCACTCTGCACACGCGGAAGAACGGCCGCCAGGATGTATCGATCGATGTAATTGAGAAAGTTCAGCGTCGTAACGACTGCGAGACCGTAGTAAGCAGCGCGACGGTTCATTTAGGGAAGCACAGGCGAGTGGCCTTTTCGATTCACGATGTTCTCAGGGGTCAGGTAATCCGCAGGCAAACCTTCAAACAAAGGCGAATATGTCGTGAGCGGGATTTCTCCGAGCTGTTTATTCTGCTCGATCGCTTCGCGGACCGCGCGGCCGACAATCTCAT
>JBGPBY010000730.1:0-2848 GCA_041481485.1 Terriglobia bacterium | reverse complement strand
TGGACGTATTTCGCGGCAAGCACATCCGTTATAGCGGATATGTTAAGACCGAGAGCGTGACCCAAGGCTATGCAGGGCTCAGGTGGGAAGTGACTAGTAACGCAGGAAGGCTCACGTACGACGACATGCACGAATCGGGGGCGCGCCGCACAACGCCGTGGACTCGATTTGTCATCGACCAACAAGTTGACGCCAACGCGGCTGAGGTAGAGTTCGGCGTCCACTTGGCGGGTAATGGTACCGCGTGGTTCGATTCTCTCCAAATCGAAATCGATGGCAAGATTTACCCTCAGCCGCTGCCCCCCGCACCGCCTGAACCCACGGCGCAGGAGACCAACTGGCTGAAACAAAATGTAATCACCTTCGATACCGACCAGGCGGGACGCGGTTTTAGCGACCTGCAGCCTCTGAAGAAACTGATTGGGACCACTCGCATCATTGGCCTCGGAGAACAGACGCATGGCACGAGTGAATTTCAGCGTATGAAGCACCGGCTGACGGAGTTCCTTGCGAGCGAGATGGGATTCACGGCCTTCGCGATCGAAGCCAGCATGCCGGAAGCATATGCATTAAACGACTACGTGCTGAACGGAGTGGGCGATCCCAAACACCTGCTGTTCGGCCTAACAGCCCGTATCTAAACCGTCCGTTTTTTGCTTAACGGACAAAGTAAGTGGGTGTTCCGGAATCGGCGAGCGTGACGCGGCAGACTGCCGGAGTTTGCAGACGGTGGCTGCGGAGCTCGTTCTGTGGCTTTCATGAAGGCCAATAGCGCAAAAACAGCTTCGACGATGTGATCATGGGCGGCTCTGGGCTTGCCCGCGCCATAGAGAGACCGCATCAGCAGTGCGAGATTGCAGGCGGCGGCTTGGATGAGCAGTTTCTTGTGGACGTTCTCGATTCCCCGGACATAGAGCCGATCCATGCCGCCAGTATCGAATTGGTGTGCGAAGTTGCGTTCGATCTTCTCCCCACGCTGCCGCTGTAACCGCTTGCCCCGTTCTCCCCGGGTGCGCCGCCGGTTAGCGTACACCGCTTCCTGCTCTGCCTTTTTGCCCTCCCAGTTACGCGCGCCCCGTTCCGGTTCCGCAATGTAGGTCCTCACCTCCAGTTCGCCGAAGCCGACCGCAACATCGTTGCTGTGATATCCCTTGTCTGCCACCACCTCTTCCACTCCGCCCGGATGCACTTCCTGCGTGCCTTCCGGCGTCTCTGCGGTAATCAGTCCCGCCACCGCAACGCCGGCCTCGATCACTGTCGCTTCCACCGTTGCTGTGTCGGCGACGGCGCCCCCATGCGTGGTCACGGCAACGATGGCGCCCGTCTCCATATCCACCGCATTCTCCGCTTTGTAAGCCAGCGCCGTGCGCCCGTCTTTCAGCTTGGTGATCTCCGCTTCGCTGTCGCTCGGGCTCTCCCAGTCTTCGTTGGAAGTCTTCTTCCGGCGCTTGCGGTCCATGCGACGCAAGGCAGCCGCGTCCGTAGCATCCACTCCTTCGGCTTCGGCCAGCCGCTTCAGATACCCGTTGTAGTTCTCGCCGGTATCGCGCCGCACGATCGACTTCATAGCAGCGTTCGCTTCCAGCGTCGTCGAATCCACTCCGATAGTCTTGCCTTTCATCAGGCCGCCCTGCGCCAGCCTCTCCAGCACCCAGAGGAAGATCCGTTGATGGGTCGCCGCGCCGATCAGCCGCCGCGTCCGCGATATCGTCACATGGTCCGGCGTCTGCTCATCCAGTCCGATCGAGAGAAACTGCCGTAACGTAAGCGAATCGGCCAGGCGCCACGCAATGCCGCGCTCGCTGTCGAGCCCTTCGAAGAACCCGATCATCATGATCCGGAAGTACAGTCCTGGCGCAAGTGACGGCCGACCCAGTTTGGCGTGATAGAACCCGGCACAACTCTTTTCGCAGAACCGGTCAAAGTCAGCCTTCGCCAGCACTTCGTTCAACCGGCTATAAAAGGGATGCCCCGGCGCTGTCGGCAATTCGCTCCCGTACCAAAGTGTTTCCTGCCGTTCTCTCTTCTTCCGCGTGCCCATCGCCATAACCAGATTCTAAACTCAAAACATTTTCAGGGCCAGGCGTTTTTTCGGCTTTAGACACGGGCTGCTAGGGGACTGGACCTGGTACACGCAGGAAGTGTTGGACATGGTCATGTGGATGCGGGAGTTCAATCAGTCCGGGAAGGGCCACATCGAGTTTTGGGGGGTTGACATGCGCAAACCAGGAGTTGCGCTGGCCAATGTGAGCAAGTTCCTCGATGCCGCCGACGCGGAATACTCAGCAACGGCCTACAATGGACTTAGTGCCGCGTTATTTCAACTAAACCCGTCACAAACCGTCAAAGATACGGGTCTCCGGGTAGCCGGTGAAGTCTTGGACCACATGCGCCGCAACCGGGATGTCTATCTGACGAACCGGAAGACAGCCGATATAGACTGGGCGATTCAGAATGCCCGCCTCGTTCTACAGGCGGCCACATTCAAGTGGGGCAGCGGGGATCAAGGAAAGGTTCGCGACCAGGCTATGGCAGACAACGTGGAGTGGATTCTGGAACATTCCCCTGGTTCCCCTGGCACTAAGATCGTGGTCTGGGCGCATAACGATCATATTGCGAAGGAACCGGATCAACTTGGCGGATACTTGTCCGTTCGTCACCCTTCCAACTACAAGACCTTTGGATTCGCATTCCACGAAGGGCGCTACAACGCCAACGCCGGAAATGGAAGGTCGGCTTGGGATGCGAGCGATTCCTATCCTGGCAGCGTGGAATACGTTCTGCACCAGAGCGGTATTCCACGATTCATTCTGGACTTGCATGCCGCAACAGGAAAGCCGGGAGCATG
>JBGPBY010000729.1:0-2865 GCA_041481485.1 Terriglobia bacterium | reverse complement strand
ACTCCACCATGGTGATCACCGACACCAGCGAGGAATCCTTCAGCAGCGCAATAAAATCGTTGGTCACCGGAGGAATCACCAGACGTACTGCCTGCGGCAGTACGATCTTCCGGATGGTCTGCCATCGCGTTAATCCGAGCGCCGTGGCCGCATCATGGTGACCGCGGGGAATCGACTGAATGCCCGCACGATAATTCTCCGCTTCATACGCGGAATAGTTCATTCCCAGTCCCAGCACTGCGGCCCAGAATGGTGAGAGCTTGATTCCGATCGTGGGTAATCCATAAAAAATAATGAACAGCTGAATCAACAGCGGCGTTCCCCGGATGATTTCAATAAACGCGATTGCCGGCCAGGCAACGGCCCGTGATCCAAAGGACCGCGCCACCGCGAGCGCGAGTCCCAGGGAAACCGCCAGCGCCATGGCGACACACGAAAGCGCCACCGTCATCAGGGCGCCGCGCAGGAGCAACGGAAGAAAACTCCAGTACTGCTCGAGTCTTTCGACAAACGTGTGCTCGGTCTGAACCGCCTTCAGGTATTCCTGCAGCTGAATCGGATTGGGATTAGAAACCGGTTCCTTATCTCCCAGGTAGTCGGCGGTGGCGGAGTTGTACATCCCCCAGTTCTGATAGATCGATTTCAGCGTACCGTCTCGTTTCATGCCCTCCAGCGCCCGATTGACATCGGCCAGCAACGCGGTGTCCGTCTTTCGGATGCCGATCGCAATCGGAAACTTCACCGAGGCCAGTTCCACATTTCGCATTTGCGGGCTGTAGGCGTAGTAGAGCGCAATTGGAGTATCGAGCACGACGGCATCGAGGCGGCCCAGCATCAGATCGAGGTATGGGTGCAGTTGATTGTCATAGGTCGGAACATCGACTCCCGGTATTTCGTGAAGATAACGTTCGGCAAAGGTTGCTTTAAGCGTACCCGCGCGGTGGCCGCTGAGATCTTCCGGCTTGTGGATGCGCGAATCATCGAGCCGCACCGTCAGGCTCAGAGTCGAGTAATAGTACGGCGACGAGAAATTGATCTTTTCGAGACGTTCCGGAGTGATCTCCAGTCCGGCGATCACCATTTCGTACTCTCCCCGCTCGAGGCCGGGGACCAGCCCGTCCCACTGATTCTGGATAAAATTCGGCGTTTTTCCGATCCGGTCTGCCAGCGCTTTCGCGATATCCACTTCAAATCCGATGATCTTTGAAGGATCGCGCGGATCGGGAAACTGATAGGGCGCGCCTCCTTCGGCGTCGCCGGCCCAGTTCATGGCCGGTTTCGTTTCAGCCATCGCGGGTGGTACGAGGCCTGAAAAAGCCAGGATCAGAAACGTTACGGCAAGGTATGCAATGACTTTCATGGTTTGAGAAATCTACAATAGCCGGATGGCGGATTTCATCGAATTCATCGATGTTCACAAATCCTTTGACGGCAGGAAGGTCCTCGACGGCGTTTCCTTCAAGGTGGAAAAGGGCGAAACGTTTGCCATTCTCGGCCCCAGCGGCATCGGCAAAACCGTCACGCTGACTCATATTGTCGGTCTACTCAAGCCCGATTCCGGCCAGATCATTGTGGATGGTCAGGAGATCACCGGACTATCGGAGCTGGAACTGGCTCCGATCCGCAGAAAAGTACAGCTGGTATTTCAGTCTGGAGCCCTGTTTGATTCCATGACGGTCGCGGAAAATGTGGGATTCCCCTTATATGACATTGGCGTTTCCGAAGACGAAATCCAGCGGCGTGTGCTGGAAAAATTGCGCCTTGTCGAAATTGAAGACATGGCGGACCTTTTCCCCACCGAGTTGAGCACCGGGATGAAACGGGCTGTGGCCATTGCCCGTGCCCTGGCTGTCGAACCTCAGTCTATTTTGTACGATGAGCCCACAACGATGGTGGACCCGCTGATGTCGCAGACCATTAACAATCTCATTCGAAAAATGCGCAGCCAGCTGCAACTGACTCAGATTGTCGTCACGCACGACATTGCCAATTGTGCCGAAAAAGTTGCGGACCGTGTGGCGCTGCTCGACCAGGGGAAATTCGTGTTCGTCGGCACAATTCCAGAACTCTATGCCAGCACGCATCCGGTGGTTCACGAATTTGTAGACGAAGATCGCATTCGTTTCGAGAAAGATCAGGAATACGCCGAACAGTGAAACCGCTCCTGATTTTCGATCTCGATGGCACGCTCGTGGATTCCAAAAAGGATCTCTCCGCTTCGGTCAATCATGTCCGCGAACAATTCAGTTTGCCTGTCCTGAATGAGGAGGAGATTGCGGGATTCATCGGCGACGGCGCTCAAATGCTGTTCCGCAGAGCGTTGGGAAATTCCTTATCGGAAACCGAATTGAAGTCCGCGCTGCATTTGTTTCTGTCGTATTACCGGGCGCACATGCTCGACCGAAGTGTGCTGTACCCCGGTGTGCGTGAAACCCTCGACCGATTGCAGGACTGCCGGCTGGCTGTGTTGACCAACAAGCCGGTCCACTTCAGTTGTTCGATGCTGGTGGGACTTGGAATCTATCGTTATTTTTCGGCGGTGTACGGCGGCAATAGTTTTGAGAATAAGAAGCCGGATCCGGTTGGAATATTTCAAATTCTTTCCGATACGCGCAGCCGCCGCGAGCAAACCTGGATGATCGGCGACTCTTCTGTGGATGTGTTGACCGGACGAAATGCCGGTGTGACCACGTGCGGGGTGACTTACGGGTATGCGGCCCAGACGTTCAGGGAATTTCCGCCAGACGTTCAGATTGATCGCTTCGCAGATCTTTTGGATGTGATCCGGCGGTAACAACGCTTCAATGTGAATGAATGCGATTCCCCATTCCCCAATGTAGGGGCGGTCTATGACCGCCCACAATT
>JBGPBY010000728.1:0-2882 GCA_041481485.1 Terriglobia bacterium | reverse complement strand
CGGCCGTGCCATTGAAACGTCTGGCCGTCAGGAACGACTTCCAGATCGGAAGTATCGATGTGGTGGCGAGCAAACACTTCACGCTCGCCGGCGCCAAAGTCGCCGCCCACGACCGCGACCACGCGGACATCGGTAAAGAAACTGGCCGAGATGGAGAAGTGAGAAGCTGAGCCTCCCAGCATGCGTTCACGTTTGCCAAACGGCGTCTCGACGGCATCAAACGCAACAGAACCTACGACAAGTAATGACATAAGAAATTTCGGATTGCGGAATTCGAATTGCGAAATGGTAGAACGCTCTTAGTACTTAGAGCTTAGTGCTTGGTACTTGGTACCCTCCTGCTCACTGCTTACTGTCTTTCGGCTTCGGACCGCCGAGGGACTTTAGATCCTCAAGCGCCTCTTCCCTGAACTTGCTGTCCGGATACTCATTCACCAACTGCGAAAGATAATCGCGAGCCTCGCTACGAAATTGTTCAGGAGTCAGGGTGCGCTTCTCGCTGCCCTCGTGCCGGACGTACAGGGACGCTTTTTGTTTCCCCTTACCCTCCGAGAGATAAAGATTGCTTTCGCCGGCGATGAACAACGCCTTGTCTATTTTGGAAAAGGTCGGGTTACCGGCAATGATCTCTTCACAGCGTTGCAGCGCCGCTACATAAGCTTTCTTCAACTTGAAGTATTGCCAGGCCACCTCAAGGTTGTGGAGCGAATCCTTTTCCAGATCCGAATCGCGCACCACATCGGGACCCTGCTTGGCCGCGCCCTGCGCGCGCGCGACTGAGGGTGCCAGCGCAATTACCGCCACAACGGCTATCACTATCAAACAACACTTTCTCATGGTCACACTCCATTGACTCGAAACTGGGAACTCGAAACTCACTTTCGGTACTTTGCAATGATGGCTACGAGCTTGCGCGTGGTTGCTTCCGGCCACAAATCCGGCGCTGTAAAGATCGCGTTCTTCAAGGCCGCGCCGCACTTACATTCGCGCGGTTTCCCGCTCAGCCTTTTCACAGCCTCGCGCATGATGATCTGCGCGTTCCGCACGTTCTTGTTCAGATACTCGATTACAGTGTCCACCGTCACCGCGTCATGTGCGGGATGCCAGCAGTCGTAATCCGTGACCAGCGCCAGCGTCGCGTAACAAATCTCGGCCTCGCGCGCCAGTTTGGCTTCCTGCAAATTCGTCATGCCGATCACATCCATGCCCCACGATCGATAAACGTTCGACTCGGCGACAGTCGAGAAGGCCGGGCCCTCCATGCAGAGGTAGGTGCCCCCGCGGTGCGCCTTAACGTTGGCGGTCCGGCAGGATTCTTCCAGGACGTCGCCCAGACTGCTGCATACCGGATGCGCAAACGCCACGTGCGCCACGATGCCTTCGCCAAAGAAGGTCGACTCTCTTGCTCCCGCGCGGGTGCGGTCAAAGAACTGATCGGGAATCACCATGTCCAGCGGCGCGTACTTCTCCTGAAGCGAGCCGACAGCCGAAGCCGAGAGAATCCGTTCCACTCCCAGCAATTTCATTCCATAAATATTCGCGCGAAACGGAACTTCGGTGGGCGTGAAGCGATGCCCGCGACCGTGGCGCGGCAGAAAGGCAACCCGCTCGCCTTCGAGCGTTCCGAGAATGAATTTGTCAGACGGATTGCCGAACGGAGTTTGGATCTCGATCTCGTCGATTTCGGTTAGCTCCGGCATTTGATAAAGACCGCTGCCGCCGATAATCCCGATGCGCGCTTGTGACATTATGCGTAGATTAATCGCCCCTTCGGTTCTGGTATTGCCCTCCCTAATTCTCGCGCAGTCTCAAGCCACTCTTGAATCACTACTTCGGCGTTGGCCAGGGCCTCTTGATAGGTAGCGCCATCAGCCATGCATCCGGCCAACTCAGGAACCTCCGCAACATATGCTGCATCGTCCTCGCTCCAGTAGATGATAACCTCGTACTTGCTCATGGCTTTCCTCCCAGGCGGTACTTTAGGATCACACGTCTCACCTGTCTAACTTGATAGACTTTGGCCTTGGCGCCCTTGGGTTGCAGGTTCAATATCTCGTCAATTCCCTCTTGAGTAAAAATATGATGACTCCCACGAATCCGCTCTTTGAACCCAAGGCCGTCGAGCAGACTGAGCAAATCATTGAAGTCTACATTTGCGTCAGCTCGGCCACTAAGAATCTGTTCGAGTAACTTTTTTTTCTGAGCCATGCGGATTCTCGATCGCCACAGTCCGAAACTTCCCGTCTTCTTCCACAATGCGACCCAAAGGCTGATCCGGATCATGATAGAACAGACAGGTCCAGGCTTCCCGAGCCGCCTGTGGCAGTAGCTTCTTTTTCGCTTCCAGAGTTTCTACCGGATAAAGATCGAATCCCATGATCCAGGCAAACGGCACGTGGGCCCGCATCGGAACCAGATCGGCAAATCCGAAAAGCGTCCTTCCTTCTCGCTCCAAGCGCGCGCACTGCATCGAACGATTGTGACCCGCGTGCGTCTCCATTCGCAGTCCCGGCGCGACTTCGTACTCAGCTTCCTTTAACTCCAGCCGGCCTGCTTTTTTTAGAGGCCGCCAATTCTCAGGAAGATAACTCGCCCGATCGCGTTCAGACGGACTTTCGGCATGCTCGTATTCAGCCCGAGAGACGAAGTAGCGCGCATTCGGAAAGGCCGCGACGGCTTCCCCTGACTTGTTGAAGATCGTATTCCCACCCGCGTGATCGAAATGCAGATGCGTATTGATGACGATTGAAATATCTTCGGCGCCCACGCCGGCAACGGAGTGCAACGATTCATTGAACGACTGCCGGCGGTCGATGCCATACATGGCTCGGTGCTTTTCCGACCACTTGTCCCCAATGCCCGTGTCGATCAGAATGCGTTCG
>JBGPBY010000727.1:0-2889 GCA_041481485.1 Terriglobia bacterium | reverse complement strand
GCTCTGCCGCTCGATGTGCGGAAGGCCTCCGGCCTTCCGTAGTAACTTTGATTTGTTTGGGGCTGTGCCCGGGATTTCGGGCAGAGCCCCAAGAGAATTGAATTGCTTTCGGAAAGGCACAGCCTTTCCGCACATCAGGCGGCAGAGCCGCACGCGCTTTCACTAGAGACACCGCGCCCGACTTCTCTTATAATACCCATGCACCCGAACAGCCCAATTAGCAGCAGGAGGCGCGACGATGTTTATTCGAGATGTCATCCGCGATCGAGAGCCGTATTCTTTGCGCGCATCGGCGACCGTGCTCGAGGCGGCCGAGTTCATGGCGCAAAGAAAAATCGGCGCCGTGTGCGTGCTTGACGAGGAAGGGAAGTTGATTGGCGTCTTCTCTGAGCGTGACCTGCTCAACCGGGTCGTCGTGCCCCGGCACGATGCGTCTACTATGAAGCTCGGCGATGTCGCTAGCCCGCTGCGGGCGGTGATAAGTTGTGATGAGACTCCTCAGCAGGCCCTGGAGCGTATGGAACAAATCGGAACGCGCCACCTGCCGGTGGTTGATGGTGAGAAGTGGGTGGGAATGCTTTCAATGCGCGATTTGCTGCGGGTTGAGCTGAGTGATAAGGGGAACGAGATCAAGTTGCTGCATGAGTATATACAACAGTGAGCGGTGGGCAGTGGGCAGAAGGCAGTAAGAAACATTTTCCATTTGTCATTTGACAGTTTTCATTTGCCATTTCCTCGATCTCATTTCGTGATGCTTCGTGTGGCTTCGTGGATCGTTTGCCTGGCTGAGAAATGAAGAACGATCCATGAAATCACACGAACGGACACGAAGCAAGAATGAAAAATGACAAATGAAAAATGATTAGGTTCTGTGCCGAGTGGTCTTGTAGCTATACTTTTTGGGCCAGGACGGCGGACTTGCTCCAGCCAATTGCCTGGAACCTGGGAAAGCGATAGTGGCTGACCACTTGAAAGTATTTATCGGTGGTTTCAGCGACTTCCTCTGGTGGGTGGGTCTTGAATCGAAACAGCATTTCCAGGAACGTGGTCACCGGGGTCGGGCGCATCGGCAAGTGAAGTAAATGTCCGCCGGGCGCAATCACACGCGCCAGTTCACTCAAGCCCTCGTCAAGCGGCAAATACTCCAACACCCCGCTGGTTAAGACCAAATCAAAAGCTTCGTCCGCAAACGGCAAAGCCAGAACGTTCCCCTGTGCGAATCGAACGGGCTGCTGGCTCTGCTTCTTATCGACGTATTTCTTCGCGGTGGCCATGGACGACGCGGAAAGATCCAACGCCGTTAGTTTGACAGGAATTTCCAGAGTCCTCAGCAGGGCCAGGGTCAATGTTCCGGTACCGCAGCCTGCGTCCAGGACGTTACAGCCCGGAAACACGGGTAAAGGATGAGCTTCAAAGTACTGATCAAGCGACCGTCCATAGCCATTCAGCTTAAACGTGAGGTCGTAAATGCCCTCGATACGATCATAGAAGGAGCCGGCGCGAGCTTGGCTCTTGGTTGCAGTCAGTACGTATTCGGCCATCTAATTATTGCTGGTCTAACAGATTATTCAGATAATTCAGATTATTGCTGGTCTCGATTGAATCTACGCGGCCATTGAAACCCAGTCGAGCTCTGTCGTCAAGTCATAAGTCGCAAAAAAACGTCGCGCCATTCTAGCCTGTCTTCGCGGAATTACTCAAACGAAACCCAGCCTTGGTAAGCAATTCCCATAAACTCTGACTGTTCTGAAGATTCTCCGCAAGAATCGGAGTTTTGGAGCGTTCTGCAAACGACAGGTTAGTCTCGCCACCGAGGAGAATAAAACTATGCGAAAAAGACTGTTTGCAGGACTTGGTTTGATGATGGTGCTCTTGATTCTGGCAGGTCTCGGCCTGAAGTATGGTTCGCGCAACGCCCAGGCGGTCAACGCTCAACTGAATTCCGCCAATGAAGCGTTCGATCCGGAACCGGCGGTCGCTGAGAACGGATTCTCAGTCGAAGTGCTGGTTGACGGACGGCCGCTGACGGAGTACGCAGCGCGCGGTCGCCATTACGTGGAAGCGCTGGAGAATGCCGAGTACGAGTTGCGAATTCACAATCCGACGGGCTCGCGCGTGGCTGTGGCGCTGGCGGTTGATGGGCTGAACTCAATCGACGCGCGGCACACCAGCGCCTGGGATGCGCACAAATGGGTGATCGAACCTTATGGAACGATTCACGTGCGTGGTTGGCAGATGAGTTCGGAAAACGCGCGGCGCTTTTACTTTACTACTGAGCGCGATTCTTACGCAGCCAAACTGGGCCAGGCTGCGAACCTGGGTCTGATCACAGCGGTATTTTTCCGCGAGCGCCGGCCAATCACGATTATGCCGGTAACTCCCTCCGAGCGGCGACCGCCTTACAAAGAAGAGGATCGCATACGCGATCCACGCGCGGCCCCGGAAGCGGGCACGTCGGGTGAATCTTCGCGGAACGAAGGCGGTCGCGACGCAGCCAAGAGCGCGCGTCCCTATCCGCCTCCGGACGACGAATCGGCGGCCACCGGGATTGGTCGTTCGGTGCGAAACGACGTGCAGTGGATCAGAATGGATTTGGATTCGCGGCCCGCTGGTGAGATTGCGATTCGCTATGAATACCGAGCATCGCTGGTGCGACTGGGAATTATTCCGCGAGATTATCCGCGGCCGAATGTGCTGGATCGACGTGAACGCGCGCAGGGGTTCGAGCCGAAATATTGTCCCCAACCGTAGGTTCGGAGACGACAAAAGCGCCAAAGGCGCGGAATGTAGAAGCCTGGGCCAACGGCCCAGGTTAGAGGTTGCAGAAAAATGAATGAGCGCTGAAAGCGCGGAATGTAACCGTTCAATAGATGCGCCGAGGAATGTATG
>JBGPBY010000726.1:0-2897 GCA_041481485.1 Terriglobia bacterium | reverse complement strand
CGATCGACTGGATGCAAACCGAGAGTAATGAACAAACTATCCTGATGCATGGCGTGTCGGCATATCCGGCTTCCGGAGAAGAGCTGAACCTTAAAATGATCCAGCTGCTGCGCAGCCGCTTTGGTACCCCCGTTGGTTTTACCGATAACAGCATTGGAGGACTGGCGGCGATTACCGCGGTATCTCTCGGAGCCCAGCTGATTGAACGCCATTTGATGATCGACAACCGTGGATCCGCACAAGCCCTCGCGGTTTCCATGGAACCGAAGCGCTTCAAGGCCCACATCGAGGAATTGCGCCGTGTCGGCGTCATTTTGAAAGCTCGCGAACCCCACGTACTGAAAGCGGGTGCTCGGGTCGCTGCCGCCGCCAAGCCCTAGTGCACTGCAGGCGAGGTCTATGACCACCCCAAAATGACAATTGAACAGTGAACAGTGAACAATGAACATTTCCCCGAAGAAATGTTCATTGTTCACTGTTCAATTGTCATTTTGGGGTGGGTCATAGACCTCGCCTGCAGTGGGGATTTCAAACTGACCTGACCACGCTCCAAAACCTGTTAAACTCTGACCAATGAAGTGCGATTTGTGCACCGACGATGACGGCACCGGCATCCACTACCATGCTTTCATTGATGGCAAGCACCATTGGGTTTGCGAAACCTGCAAGAAGAAACTCAAGATCGAAGCGGAACACTCCGACGATTAGAGAAAGCGATAGATCCCCCTATCTCCGTCTCCGCCAATTTCCCATATAATTCCGGGGTATGACATCTCTGGTGTCTGAAACATTGATTCGGCTTGGATCGGAATTCCATCGCCGCGGATGGGTTCTCGGGACCAGCGGGAACTTCAGTGTTGTCGTTGATCGCAGCCCACTGCGGCTTTTCATTACAGCCAGCGCCATGGATAAGGGGCGCCTGCGTCCCGAACAATTTCTGGAAGTCGATCAGAACGGAGAGAATATCCTTGGCACCACAGCCAAGCCTTCGGCAGAAACACTCCTTCATATTGCCGTGGTTCAGGCGACCGGCGCCGAAGCGGTTTTGCATACACACTCGGTGTGGAGTACGGTGTTGTCCGACATCCATGCGAATACCGGCGGATTCTTCATCGAAGGATATGAAATGCTGAAAGGCCTGGAAGGAATCGAAACCCACGAACATCGCGAGTGGATTCCGATTCTTGAAAATACCCAGAACATGCGGAAGCTGGCCGGCCAGGCCGGTGAGTTTCTCCAAAGTAATCCCGCGGTTCACGGCATATTGATCCGCCAGCACGGGCTGTACACATGGGGAAAAACCCTGGATTCAGCGGCCCGTCACGTTGAGATTCTGGAGTTTCTTTTCGAATCGGTTGCCCGGCGGCGCATGATGGAACCCGGAATTCATAAATAGGGGGCATCTATGGCAGTTGTTCGAATCCCTGATGAACGCAAATCTCTGGCAGCGAAGGATGCCATCACGGCATATTTGGCTGGAATCGGCATCGATTATGAAACATGGGAACCCGCACATCCGACGCGTGCCGACGCGCCTCAGGAAGAGATACTCGCAGCCTATTCGGCGGAAATCGAAAAACTGAAAGCGCGTGGCGGTTATGTGACTGCAGACGTCATCAACGTCACCGCCGAGACGCCGGGTTTGGACGCCATGCTGGCGAAGTTCAGCCGCGAACATCTGCATGATGAGGACGAAGTCCGATTTATCGTCCACGGCCACGGCGTCTTTCACATTCATCCTTCGGATTCGCCCGTGGTTGCCATCGAAGTCGAACCGGGCGATTTGATCCGGGTTCCGCGGGGAACCTGGCATTGGTTCGATCTGTGCTCGGATCGGCAGATTCGCGCCATCCGTCTCTTTCAGGACCCCGCCGGCTGGACTCCCGCCTACAGCAACAGCGGAGAGGAGACGAAATTCGATCCGGTTTGTCTCGGGCCTGCTTACGTGCCCTGATGCATTCGAGGCAAGGCATACTTCTCGACATCGAGGGCACAACCACACCTATAACCTTTGTCTATGACGTCCTGTTCCCGTTTGCGCGTTCGCGCATACGCGAGCAACTGGGGCCGGAAGAAGTTCAGGCTCTTCGCAAGGAATATGAAAACGATATTCGGAATGGACTGGCTCCGCCGCAGTGGTCGGACATCCCGGTTGGGTACGTCCACTGGCTCATGGATCAGGACCGGAAATCGACAGCGCTGAAGAATCTGCAGGGAAAAATCTGGCTCGATGGCTACGAGCGTGGAGAGTTGCACGGCGAAGTTTTCGGGGATGTTCCCCCGGCATTGGTGAAATGGCAAAGAGCCGGAATCGATATTCGGATTTACTCGTCGGGCAGCATTCTTGCGCAACGGCTGCTCTTTTCCACAACAGCTTCCGGAGATCTCACCGCATTCCTGAATGGCTATTTCGATACGACAACGGGTCCGAAAGGGGAGCGCGAAAGTTACGTGAAAATTGCTGAGGCGTACGGAACTTTCGGGAACGAGATCCTCTTTGTTTCAGACGTGACTCGAGAGTTGGAAGCGGCCCGCTCGGCAGGAATGCAAACGGCACTGTGTGTCCGTCCCGGAAATCCTCCGCAGCCTGAAGGAGGGCATCCCATCATTCACAGTTTCGAAGAAATCGAAGTGTAGGGAACTTCCCGCCGACTGCCGGATTCCACGGGCTGACGCCCGTGGCTAACGGACTGCCGCCGCTACCGCGGCTCAAAGAGACGAATCTCAGCCGCGTAGCGGCGGCAGTTCCTTAGTGCCCCATTTCTTAAATACAGCAACGAATGTTCGAAGCTGTAATCGCGATTCCCCACTGTAGGGGCGGTCTATGCCCGCCCACTGTTGCGAGGAGTGCAATCCTTCCAAATTGTGGGCGGTCATAGACCGCCCCTACAGTGGGG
>JBGPBY010000725.1:0-2903 GCA_041481485.1 Terriglobia bacterium | reverse complement strand
GGCAGGTAGACGGTGTACGAGTCAGCAAGAGCCAGGCCGAGCTTCATCATGTGTTGGGCCGCGTTCACTCCGCCATGAAGCAGCACCAATCCGGGACCGTGACCGAGTTGGCGGTAGCCGATCGTCGTGCCGTCGGCCGACGTCACCGCCCCCTTGGAGTACTTAGCAGCGCTGGCGGGCATGCTGTCTCCTTCCCGATCGCCGGGACAGGACACCTACGCCCTGCCACGGGCTACTACTCAGGTGAGTAATATACTACTCGCTTGAGTAGCAACCCCGACACGCTCACCGGCCGATTCGTTCCCGATCAGTAGGCGCGGTTCGCGCAGCGGTACGTACAGCGGATGCGCGTCGTGAAGGCGAGTGAAATGGCAGTCGTTTAACTTCAGCGCGCGACAGTGACAGAGAAATCAGCTTGAAGTGGCACCCAATCGCGACGCTCCACAACGAATTGACCATATCCCTTTTTCGCTTCAGCCGGCACCTGCACAACTTTCGAGAACTCAAACTTGCTGTTGGCATCTACAACAGCAACTGGAAAGCGTGTCTTGCCCTGGACAAATACGATTTCGATGCCGAGGGATGGTTCCTGCGGACGCGGCGGTCCGACATCATGACATTCTTTGAAGTTGTGTCCCTTCACCGTCACTGCTGAATCCGGAGCGCCACGCGACTTGCTCAGTGAAATCGTCCCATTTGCACAATTCGCCTGCATCACAGTCGACGATGCGACGACGAGCAAGATGGCGGGCACTAAACGCAGCAAATGCCGCACCTCAGCGCTCCGGCGTCTGAATGGTTGGCGCGCAGCCGTCGCACGGTGCGAACGGTGTCAGGAAGAAGTTGTTTGGATCCGCGACAAGAGCTCCTTTAAAGTTTGGCGGGATCGGTACGGCGCCACCACCTACCGATGCCACCTTCATGCCCGCGGCTTTCATTACGGACACGATCGCATCGGCGTCCTGCACACGCACCTGAAGCCGCGCTGCGCCCCGGTCCTGTATCCGCATGCGAAGCGGCGTCCGATCGACTCCCTTGAATTCGATGAATTCAATCCACAGCATCGAGCCGGGTGCCTGAACGCGGCTCCGTCGAACCTGTGCCGAGGAGAGCCCCGTGAGTGCACGCATCGGGGCATCCGCGGAAAACGGGGTCTCGCCTTCGGCGGTGAACCCAAGGACGTCGCGGTACACATGATTCGTCGCGTCCATATCGTTGACCGCAATCAGGAGCCGCATGTCGAGGATGTCGCCGGCCGGCGCCGCGCCGGTTGCAGTTGCGGATGCCGTCTGTCGTAATTCGATGAATCGGTTGTCGATGTCACGAATCAAAATGGCGCGCGTACCGTCCGCAAACGCGACCGGTTTGCCGCCTGGCGTCGCGACCGTTGCATTGGCCTGTTTGGCGCGAGCGAGCGCCGCATCGAGATCCCGTACCATGAGAACGAGCGTCGCCGTACCGGGATCCTGGATCCGCAGAGGAATGGTCTGGTGCGCCACATCCTGAATCTCCATCAGTTCCAGAGTGACTCGTGAGCCCGAAATGCGCGCCGATTGGTGACGCTCTCGTGCGCCGGCGATATCGAACATCGCGAACAGTTGCGGATTAGTCCGGTTGTAGGGCCGTTCGCCGGTGGCCGGCAGCGCCGGCACCTCCATGCCGAATGCGTCATGGAAAAACGCCAGAGAGCGGTCCATATTCTCCACAAACGCGGTGAATGTCCCGGTACCGATGACGGCGCCTTTGTTTGCGCCAGCCGGTCCGGGAGCCGGCGCCTGACCAATTGCCGCGGCGGATCCGAGTGTCGCAATCAATACTGCCACTGGAATTACACGCAAGATCAATCGCAGCATGTCTTCTCCACGTGATCACATTCCGCTACCGGACATTGGCATTCGACTGTGTGCTGGGCAAGTGCGTATTGAGATCGGGCAAACACTCCACTTCCGCAATGTCCCGTTCATCCTGGCGAGTCCAGCGCTTGGTCATCTTCCAGTCGCCGACCCAGCTTTTGGGATCCGTCAGCGTGTAAGCGATCTCCAGCGTACTGCCCTTATCGAGCAGACGCATCCGCTCGACGATGTGCAGATCTTCGCTGGCCGGAACGCCGGAATCGATCCAATGATGATCGGGCACAAAATACATCGTGTCGACCACCAGCGTATCGCCCTCCCAACGACCAATCGACTCTCCGTTGAAGCTTCGCACCACGACGTCGGGATCGGTATGCGGCCGGCCATCCAGATAGACGATGCGCATGCTGTTCATGAACTCGCTGATCATGAAGACCGACGTCGGCAACTGGATCATTGCGATGGGCCAGACGCGAGTCATGATAATCGGCAAACCGGCAGGCCAGCACTGACCGATATCGTCGTGGTACACCTTCCCTTCGGACCGCGCCTTCTGAGCCGCGTCGTAGTGGATCTGCGCTGCGGGCGTCAGCTTGAAGTCCGGAGGCGGTGAAAATTGCCATGGGTTATTCGCTCCGCCGCCGTGCAGCCATAGCCCTGTCAGGTCAAATGGCGGTTTGGGCCGGGACTTGGCAAGATTTGCCGGAGCCAGTGCGCCGGGCGTGCCGGGCGGCAGGAACTGCGCAAACAGCTCCGTTGCGGCAAAAAGATTCAGCGCTGCGATAACAGCAGCCAATTGCAGAACTGTGCGTCGTTTCACGTTTTTTCTCCGTTTATTGTGGGCGAGTCCTCATGCGGACGACGCCGTTCGCGTCGACGAACTCCCGGTTGTTGTCGCAAACAAACTCCACCATCTCGTAGTCGGACAAACGCGAGTATGCCAGCGTGTAGGTGATGGGCTTTTCGAGAACGACGGGATCCTCAATCGTAATTTGATCGTGCAGCACATTGGGCGCAGCCAGATTGATCCGTTCGGTGATGCGCATGTCG
>JBGPBY010000724.1:0-2907 GCA_041481485.1 Terriglobia bacterium | reverse complement strand
TTATCCTCCGAATCGCATCAATGATGACAGGACGCAAAAAACGATGCTATCCGGAGATGTTCTGATTTCCAGCCGCAAAGTTATGTACTTGGCTTTCACCCCTCAATAACTCGCCGCGAATTTCCGATGACCCTAACGGCTTAACGGAAACTAACATTACTCGCCAGCAGTCGCTTCATTTAGGATTGCTGTCTCATCGCCTTTATCGCTTCGAGCATGTATCCGACGACGTCTGGAATCGGCGTGCCTTTTTCTTTCTGTTGCCTTTGATACAGCTGCCCCCCATCGTACAGAGTCTTTTCGATTTCGAGATTGTCCCCGGTGAACGTTCGGACGAGTGATTGCCAACGTGTTGCAAGCGCCCGTGCGTGCTCGGATTTCGGATCAATGACCCGGTCCATCGCTTCTCGAATCTCGGCAACAAGCTGCGTGTAATTTTCCTGGAATTGTCGAGCCCCCTCGACCCCTAGTTGTTCGCGGCAGGCGTGAAGTTCCCTTACTTGTTCTTTCGTGTAGATTTTTTCTGCCATGTGTATCTCCTCAATCGTTTGGATTAGCTGATCCATAGATACCTGGTTAGTCCGGAGGCTCGCAGCCAGAACTCTCAGCCGATCATGCACTTTCTGCAGGTTGACGATCCGACTGCCTATGTCAGCAAGATGCATCTCGATCACCAGCCGAGCCGGGAAATTTCGAGTGCTAAGAATCCTTTGAATCTGGACCAGTCCCAGCCCGAGCTGCTTCAGCGTCAGGATCTGCTGAAGCCGCGCGATGTGTTTTGCGCCGTAAGCTCGATGCCCGGCTTTGTTGCGGGCCGGCGACGGAAGCAGGCCGACCTCTTCGTAGTGGTGCAGCGTGCGAACGGAGACACCGGTTAGGCGGGCGAGTTCCCCAACTTTCATGGCCGCATCATCGAACCTTACGTTGGGTGAGGAGGCAAGAAATAATTTGGAAATTTTGGGGAGTCTCGCCCGGCGGGCAGAGTTCAGCGCTTCCCGGCGTCTTTCAGAGATATTTGCCGCGCGGTGTGATGACGATTGGTCCTCGCGGGCCACTATGCGGTGTGATAACGATTGGTTCTCGCGGGCCACTATCTGGAATGGACCAACCGGGAACAGGTCTCATCGATCTTGACCCCATAAAGATCGTCTTCGATGTTGCAGACACTGTCAGGCCAGACTGTTTTTGTTCAATTCGAGGCTCATCAAAACTCGATGCTAATGCCGAAAAGTATAGTTTCAGAAACTTGCAGCACTTCGTGAAAGTAAACTCAACGGGACTTCGGAAAACGCGCTCGAGCGGAGGCGGAAAATGCACGTTGAGGCACCACCGTCACTTTCGACGTCTTGCGGACTTCGGTTGAACATGCGATGAAGCTGACTCGCATTTCGGTTTACACCCGAAAGGTCATAAGTTCGAAACCTGTACCGCCCATCTTCAACCTTTTAGGGAACTACCGTCCGGCGCCTCACTCCCCCAGGGTCGCAGGATTCCAAATATCACTCGACTTCGGAAACACGCTCCGCACTTATCAGCAGCTCGCGCGCAAACATCAAGGCATTCTTGCCATTCCAAATCACAATCACATGCCGGTTAAAGTCGGTGGGCATCTCTTCTAAGGAAATGACGGCCCCCTTGGGTAAGGAGCACGGCACATAGGAGTTTTCTTCTTTGAGCATCACCGATATGGGATCGGTAATGCGGTAAGTCTTCATCTCGCAAGGCCTCGGCTTGTTGTCAGAGGCTAGTGCAATGGATGGACTTTCTTCTGTTCAATATTGAACGTCGGGCGGTATAGTCCCGCCGATTGCAGCCTTTGCCGTAGCGCTCCCCGTGTGGGGACCCAAGCCTGCGCGGGGAGCGGATCTCTCATTCAAGCCGGGCCCCTTCTGGGCAGGCTGCCATAACTGCCGAATGACTGTCTGGCAGGTGCCCTTTCTTCACTTTTCCGGTGCAATTCAAACGTCGCCGACACAAAAAGTCTATTGATGGTATGGTCTTGCCCAAAGGAAACGGAAATTTCCAGCCGATACAGGGTTAGCGAGCGACTTCCTCATGTAGAATCGCGCGAACAATATGGAGTGAGAATGAACAGGCCGAATAAGGGATTTTCGCTATTGGAACTGCTAATCGTCGTTTCTATCATTTTGATCATTGCGACAATTGCGATTCCCAGCCTGTTGCGTTCGCGACAAGCCGCCCATGAGGCGGCCGCCGTTGCGACTCTTCGTACGCTCAACACCGCTGAGGTCACGTATCTCCTGACGGCCCAGGGAAAGTACGGAACACTTACAAATCTGATTGCGGCCGGCTTGATCCCATCTAATTTCACAACTGGACCGGTTTCCGGTTACAACTTTCTGGTGACTCTGGACACCGCGACCTTTACGGATTTCACCGTTTCCGCGAATCCGGCATCCACGAACGAGGGACGGTTCGCGTATTACATGGTTGCTGATGGCGTCATACGGTACTCCTCCGCAGCAGCGTATGCACCCAACTCGGCAGCTGCGGGTACGCCGGTTACGCAGTAAAGCCAGGAAATCCAGGCGTAAGGAACTCAGGGGGGCCGTGATCACAACTGTAGGCGTGGTCTACCAAGTTGTGAATGAATCGAATTTTATTTTGGAGCCGCGTTAGCGGCGGCAGCCTATTAGCCACCGGCGTGAGCCGGTGGTTTCAATACAAGGAGAGCAACAAAGCGCCGCGACAGGTAAAGGGTTTCTGTATCTGTCGCCGCTCTGCGGCTGGAATGGATTTGCGGATCGCTCCCACCGGCTTACGCCGGTGGCTAAGCGGCTGCCCACAAATAACATCTCATAGTAGAGCGTAGATCTATCAGCCGAGGGTGAGCGCAAGCCTTGCCCCGCCAACGAGGCTGATGTGAGTGTCAACCAATGAGAATAG
>JBGPBY010000723.1:0-2910 GCA_041481485.1 Terriglobia bacterium | reverse complement strand
GGCGGTCTATCAAGAAATCCCTCTCCCAACGGGAGAGGGGGCCGAAGGCCAGTGAGGGGTACCGCACGTAACAATTTTTACGTGCGGTACCCCTCACCCGACCCTCTCCCGTTGGGAGAGGGATTTCCTGATAGACCGCCCCTACAGTCGCCTAATTATCCTCAAAGAATTCTCGAATCGAGTGGATCACGGTCTGCACTTCCGCATCCTTCAGCGACGCATGGATCGGCAAACTCAGCACTTCTCCGCACAGCCGGTCCGCATTCGGGCACTCCGCCGGCTCGAACTCCGCAAACGCCTTCTGCCGCGGCAACGGGACCGGATAGTGAACAAGCGATGGAATTCCCGACGACGCCAGATGCCGCTGCAGCGCTTCCCGATGCGGCGTGGTCACGACAAATAGATGATAGTTGCTATCACCGGACTCCGTTTGCAGGCCGATCGGCAATCCGGCCAGGTCCCGTCGATATACCGCCGCAATTTCGCGTCGACGCCGGTTCCACAAATCCAACCGCTTCAGTTTGACATTCAGGATCGCCGCTTGAATTTCATCGAGCCGGCTGTTTTCTCCGCGGATTTCGGAGATGTAGTTGGTCCGCTGCCCGTAGTTTCTGAGCATTCTCGCGCGTTCGGCAATATCCGGGTTCGACGTGACGAGCATTCCGGCATCGCCGTATGCGCCCAGATTTTTCGTGGGATAAAAGCTGAACGCTGCCGCGATTCCGGACGATCCGCAGCGGCCCCATTCGGCAACGCTGCCGTGGGCCTGTGCCGCATCCTCAATCATGAGAATTCCCAGCCTTGCAAGTTCGGCCAGGTGCGCCGGCATTCCGTAAAGGTGAACGGGAATGATCGCACGTGTTCGCGGGCTGAGCTTGCGCACGGCTTCTGCAGGATCCATGGTGAAATCGTCGGGCCGGATGTCGACAAAAACAGGCTTCGCGCGAAGGAGAGCCACCGCCATGGCGGTCGCCGGCGCACTGACAGCCGGAACGAGAACCTCATCGCCCGGGCCGATTTCCAGAGCGGCGAGTCCGATTTTCAGCGCATCCGTTCCGGAGGCGACGCCGATTCCAGACGTCGCTCCACAATATCGCGCAAAGTCTTCCTCGAATGACTGGACGGTCTTGCCAAGAATGTACCGGCCGCCAGCGAGCACCTGGGTAACTGCCGCATCGATCTCAGTTTTCAGCTGCTCGTACTGAAGCCGGACGTCATTGAATTCCAACATTCCGATCCAGACGAAAGAAATTTCCGTAGATGCACTCGAAGGCCGGAGGGCCGCTATAGACGCGAAGATCGTCCGCAGTAATTGCCGTCTGCGTGGCAAGCCACTGCAGGTAGCTGGGATCGTAAACCTCGAACTTCATCATGTATACATCGCCGCCCTGACGCTGCCGCTGTTCCACCGCCTTTGCAATTTCGGCAAAGGCAGTCTGCTTGTTTCCCGTTCGTGATACTTCGCCGATCATGTTCAGGACGTCTCGATTGTAAACATATTGAATGTAGCCCGCCCAATTCCATTCGGTGGCGAGGAACAGGTCCTGGGGCTTCAGGTGATCGGCAACACACGCCGCGGTTTGTATGGGAATCGCAGGACGAAGCCGTCTCGGTGCAGCGGACAAGACGAAATTCGTAAATCCGATCATCACGATAAAGGCCGGGAACGCGATCTTGAAGTAGCGCGTATCCTTCCAGCGGTCCGCGATGACGGCAATCAATCCCGCCAGAAAAATGTTGGGCAGCATGAACCAGCGAGGCTCCATGCCTTCCCACCAGATATTGAACGGCAGGTAAGCAAGGTACATGAGGAAAAGCCAAAGCGCCGTCCGGTTTCCATTTTTGCTCGGCTTGCCCATGCGATATGCGGCAACGACCAGGACGACCAGGAACACAAAAACAAGCGGCGCAAACCACGCGGGCAACTGGCCGTCCTTCAAATGGCGCTGCGCGAACTGAAACATCCAGAACTCCATGCCGACGATGCTTTTCACAGCGCTGCCGGCAGCCAGAACAAAGCGGATTGGAGACCATGACGCCCACATCGGCAAAAGATTTCCGTTGTATCGCGTTCCCCAATGGACCAGGTCACGCAGCGTGCTTTCTCCGTAGACAAAGACTCCGACGCACGTATAAACCAGCGCAATCAGTACCGCGGCGCCAGTCCAGATCCTCACGATCCTGCGAAAGATTTCCTGTGGGTGAAGTTCACGATTGTAAATAAAGGCGGCAATCGCGAGTCCCGGCAAAAGAAAGACATTCGCCTGACAGGCAAGAATCGCGAGACCCGCGAATAACCCGCAGGCAAGCGAAGCCATATAGGATTTACCGTAAACGAAAATGGTCATCGTAACGGCTACCAGCATGGCGGCAAGACTGAAGTAATAGACGTCAGTACTGAGCGTCCAATAGGACCAGGAGATTCCCAGCCCGAGGCTCGACCAGAACGCAATCATCGGATTCGACACCAGCCGCGCGATCATCAAGTACGTGAATCCGACCCCGAGAGCGCCAAAGACCGCACTCATGACTTGCATCATGAGAACCAGCCGAACTTCATATCCGCCGGCTGCCAGAAGATGTTGAACGGCAGACGCGATCGGGCGGTAAAGCATGTGATTGGGACTGAAAAGGTCTCCGGCCGATCCGGCCTGAACTGCTGCAACTTCTGCCAGTCCGTTCAGGTCGTAGTTTCGCGTCAGGAAGGGAAGGTAGAGACAAAGCGCAAGCGCTACAAGGATGAGAAATGACACGAGCCGCGACCGAAGAATCATGAGCCGCGCCATTATGCTCTGCCAATCCGGGAAACGCAACCTGTAGGCGTGGGAGTTCCGCTGTAGGCGCGGTCTATGACCGCGCGCAATTTCTAACCTCGAGATCGTGCGCGGCCGTGGAATCCCTGCCCCAATG
>JBGPBY010000722.1:0-2932 GCA_041481485.1 Terriglobia bacterium | reverse complement strand
GCTCTTCTACGGTTGAACAAGGACGCGGAAGGCATTCACGAGCTTCAGATGTTTGTCGCGCGCGCCGGACGCACCCCGGAAGCCGACTCCGCCCGGCGCCTGATCGACGAACCGCGCCGCGCTCGAGAGAACTTCGCGCCTCCCTTCTCGATAACGACAAAGAGCGGCGAATACATCACTCTCGACGATCTTAAGGGCAGAGTCATTCTTCTGGATTTCTGGGGAACCTGGTGCGGACCGTGTCGAGAAGCGACGCCCAGCCTTGTGCGCTACTCCAATCGTCACTCGTCCGAGAAATTCGTCATGATCGGCATCGCCGTGAGCGAATCGAGCGAGCAGGGTTGGCAGGAGTACATCGACAAGAACAAGATGAACTGGCCGCAGTACCTGGACACGACCCGGAAGATTGCCTCTCTGTTCAACGTTACGTCCTACCCCACCTACATTACGATTGACGCGGAAGGCATCATTCGCGACAGGCGTTCAGGGTGGGGCACGGAGCAGATGAACAACATCGACGATCAGGTGAGGCGCGCCGACAATTACAACAAGCAGCGTTCAACTACGCCGAAGCTGCTCACGAAGAATGACGACCGCGGCAGCAACACGACTTCGATGCCTCCGGCGCCCGTGAATCTCACGCCGACCATCGCGGCGACAACCTCTTCTGTTATTTCGCCAACTACAGGTGCTGGTCCGGCTCCGGTAGTCACGACCACAACGATTGCTAATCCCGCCGCACCAACGGCGAACACCTTGAACACTACGCCAGCCGGCGCGGGCGTCACCGTGCGAGGCCGTGTGATTCGGTCGCAGAATCCCCCGGTGGTGCAGACCGTATCTGTCCCGACGGCAACTCGAGCGAATCTCCTCAAACCCGCACAGCCTGGAGGCACACCGTTGACGACAACCGTGGTGATTGCGCCGGACGGAACGTTTGAGTTCTCCAATGTCCTGCCGGGAAACTACATCTTGAACATTGGAATACCGGTGCCGACACAGCCGATCGTGGTGGGCAGCTCGGATATCAGTGGCCTTGAATTCGAAGCGCCGAACATCCACAGCGTTCCCGTGCGCGTCACGACTGAGGGCCTGGGCGCCACGGTGCCACGGCTGCTCTTCACCATCGCCTATCGCAATGGAACCACAGGAATCGTTGCAGGAAACGGACCTGACGGAACCATTCGCGTACTCATGCCCGAAGGCGAACACAGAGTTACTCCAAATGTTCCGGGCTTCCGAGTGAAGTCACTGACATACGGTTCTACTGATGTGTTGAAAGATCCGCTTACGATAGGCCCCACAGACAGAGAGGACCTGGTCATCGCGCTAGTCGTGGATCCGAACGCAACGGTACCGGTTTCGGGCCCGCGCGGTGCACCCCCGGAGGGCGTGACACTGCAAAGCGGCCGAGGAACGGGAACTCCAATCCCTCCTCTGGGCGCGACCCCCCAGCCGGGAGCCAGGGGCCCCGCAGCTGCTGCGCCGACTCCGCTAAACGGACAAGTCGTCGCACCCAAAGCTGTACGAATGGTTCAAGCGGAATACACGGATGCTGCACGACAGGCTCGGATCACGGGAGTTGTTGGACTTCGAGCGACAGTCCGCAAAGACGGAACCGTTGACTCCATTCAGGTCGTTCAGAGTCTTGGCTACGGCCTTGATGATGTCGCTGTCGCAGCATTCAAGCAGTGGACGTTTCAGCTAGGTACCGTCAACGGCGTACCCGTCGATACCGCGATCACAGCGCAGATGAACTTCAACCTGGGGCGCTAGAAAATCGCGCTATGGGTTGGCGCACTGTCGACCGCTTGCAGACCCTGCAACGTTCACCTGAAGGCCGGCGAGTTGTCGAAAGCGATTTGTCCCCCGCCGGCTTTGCCGCGTTTTCCTTCCCAGTGTCTGAATCGCAGTCTCCTCGGCGGCTCCTCGGATTTGCAATTGACAACTCACCGATGCTGGGTCCAGACTACGGCAAATCTGTGGTCCTCGTTTCGACCCCCACGTTGTTACGGAGCGTGACGTTCTAACGCCCCGAAGATTTCAGCAGCATCCAGTCCCCTTTCTTTCTCAACAACTCCGTTTTTCCTTTAGGGGGTATTTGTGCCAAATCTCAATCGTCTGTTTCAAAAAATCCCGGTTGTCTGTTTCTGGCTGGCCGTCGCTTCTCCGTTGATGGCCCAGGGGAACGGCAGCAGTTTTCGAATTGAAGAAGCATCCATTGCCGATATTCAGGGCGCGATACGCGCCGGACGGACGACCTGCAAACAAGTCGTTCAATCTTATCTGGAGCGCACCAAGGCCTATAACGGCGCTTGCACCGCTCTGCTCACCAAAGATGGTCTGCCCATTCCTCCCTCCACGGGAATGATGCGCGGGGGCGAACTGCTCAAATACCCGACGCAGACCGTCGCTGCATCGACGGTATTCCCCGATATGGATCAGTACAGGGGTCTTCCATTTGAGTTCGGCAAAATGATCACGTCCGTTTCCGATCCCAGTGTGAAACTCCAGTATGGATGGCGCGTGGGTATCCCCGATGTGGGACAGCTCAATGCGCTGGAGACTCTCAACATCCGCGGTGAGCGCTCCATTACCTGCAAAGGAAATTTCGATCGCGCTCCGTCGGATGGCCCTCTCCCTGCCGGCGCACCCGCAGTGTGCGAAGAATTTCGCAAACAGCCGGACGCACTGGAACGAGCCGCAGAACTGGATAAGCAGTACGGAACGAATCCGGATCTGGCGAAGCTGCCCATGTACTGCGTCGTCTTCACGTTCAAGGATTCGTACGACGTCAAAGACATGCGCAGCACCGGCGGCGCGGATGCCAACTACGATATCGATTTCCCTGCCCGGGACCAGACGCTCATAGCCCAGCTGCGTGAAAAAGGCGCCATCATCTATGCGAAGACCGCCAACACGGAATATAACG
>JBGPBY010000721.1:0-2943 GCA_041481485.1 Terriglobia bacterium | reverse complement strand
GATTCAATTGAAGTCCGCTGGCTCACAAGGAGTGGTTGAATTGCACTCTACCTTGAACCTGCCAGTGAGTTCGATGTATGGGGAATACTCAGTCCTCCGCAGCACCAACTTCCAAAGTTGGGAACAGGTCGCCGGTCCGATAAACGGCGGCGTTGGCACGTCTGACGAACTATTGCGGACCACCGTGCCGCTCGCGGGCGACCACGCGTTCTATCGCGTCTTGGCTCAAGTCAGACTCGCCCCTGCCGACAGCGGTTTGGGAGATTCAATTTACGGCTATAACACAGAATTTAGCCGTCAGCTTCAACAGGTCGGCCAGCTTTCTTTGGACAACTTCAGCGCCTTTTACGCGCCCACCAACCAGCACCTCACGCAGATTTCCTTCGACCCGACGGCAGCGTCGTTTTGGGATCAGTTCAGCCTGGACCCGGCAGTGCATAACGCGACGAACTCGGCTGACCCGCGCCTCACCGACTTTCGACTCGACACAAATGAATTCGCAATCTTTCAAACCAATGGTTTCGTCGTGAGCCAGCGGCTTGGAACCTACAGTTTCGCGGATTCACTTTACAAGGTGTTCACAGACGATCTTCCTGTCTTCTTTTCCTGCGACGCCGCGTTGCATGCCTGGCATCGCTCCTACGTGGCGATGCTCGAAGAGTTGGAGGAAACCTATTTGGCGCCAACACTCCAAACCGTCTTACAGGGCATGTCCGACCAAGTGCTGACCCTTGCATCTCAATTGTCCTGGCCGTTTGAACCCCTATACATCGGAACTTACGATGCAGATTACTTTCTGGCCGTGGCTCTGTCGCTGGCGAGCGGCACGAATCACTACGGGTATTCCGGACAAAACGCGCGGATCATCGCCACGCTCACCTCCATCAGCAATCTCCAACCGGCAACCGTGAACCTGTTCGGAACCAACCGAATAGTGGACTTTTCGCAATTCGAGGTTCGTGGCCACTATCAAACCTCGCAGCGCCTGCAAAATTACTTCCGCGCGATGATGTGGTGTGGACTAATCGATTTTCGATTTACGGGCTCAACCAATGATAACTCGCTGCGCGAGCTTTCCGGTGTGGTGGCGATGCATTTCCTGATGAGAGACTCCGGACAATTCCCAAACTGGCAAAAGATTGACAATGTGATCCAGATGTTCGTTGGCCTGCCCGATTCTCTGAATTTCGCGCAACTCAGCGATCTCATGGCTGCAGCCAACATCCAGTCTCCCAACGATCTGTTTTTCGATACAGACGTCGAGGCTCTGCAATCGCAGATCATGTCAGGCCAAATCGGCGTTCAAAACATCCAGAGCGGATACTTCTTCTCGCCACTAACAAGGGAACAAATCAAGCTGCCGCGGTCCTTTACCGTACTGGGCCAGCGCTTCGTCTGGGACGCGTGGGCCGTGGGGCAGTGCGTCTTCGACAAGATCATCTGGGATACGAATGGGATTCCCGAGTTCGAAGACAAAGTGATGCGCCGGGTGCCAAGCGCGTTGGACGTAGCGTTCTCGGTGCTGGGAAACAGTCAAACCGTCCCTCTCATCGCCGCACGTGCCGCCAATACAAACGGCCCTCCCTGGCGCGACGGCTACCCATATCAACACAACCTTGCCGCGGTCCGCCGCGTAGTTGACGGGCAGATTTCCGCTGCTTGGACCAACAATATTTATAATTCCTGGCTTGCTTGCCTGCGCGAGCTTTCATCCCCAACGACAGGAACCGAGTATCCCGACGCCATGCGCACAGGCGCGTGGGCGATGGAGACGCTCAACACTCAATTGGCTTCGTGGACCGAACTGCGGCACGATACCGTGCTCTACGTAAAGCAGCCTTACACGGGGATCGTATTGTGCTCTTACCCGGACGGATTTATTGAACCACGAGTAACCTTTTGGGAATCCATGAAGGCCATGGCGCTGCGCACGAAGGACCTGGTATCGACACTGCCTAACACCGGCCAGTTCGTGTTCGAGCCAAATGCGTCCAACGACACTTCGTTCACCAATTCGATCGGCAGCATTTACACCAACCGCCTTCAATTCCTGGACAATTTTGCCGCGCAAATGACCATGTTAAGCACGATCTCGGCGAAAGAGTTGAGCCGGCAAGCCTTGACCAGCAACGAAATCTTCTTCATCCAAAGCCTCATCGAGAACCCGTATCAGTACGGCGGCGTGCGTTCATACAGCGGTTGGTATCCGGGGATCTTTTACCTTAACGCCAGAGTTCGGCACGGCACCTCCACGAGTACTTCACCTTCTGACATGTGGGATGCGTTGGTCACGGATGTGCATACCGATCCGTATGACCCTGACATTGGCGATCCGGGCAGCATTTTGCATGAAGGCGTCGGCAACGTTGACCTGCTGATGATTGCCGTGAATTGGGGGCTGAATGATTCTACCGTCTATGCCGGGCCGGTGATGAGCCACTACGAATTTGAACTTGGCCCCACCACTCGCAAAACCGATTCGCAGTGGAAGTCAGACTTGCGCGCCGGAAACCACCCCCCTCCGCCCGATTGGACCAGCGGCTATCTGGTTCCGGGCACAATCACGATTCCCGCGGGGGTCCACTAAGCAATCGAATCGGCACGAGCGCAAAATAATGGTTTCTAGACCTTCGGCAATTGCCACGGATCGCGGCGCGGTCGCTCCAGCCAGGTGTTCGCTTCCTTGTCACCGATGAAAGTCCAGGTCTTCGGGTCCCATCGCAGCTTGCGATGGTTCCAGTAGGCCAGGTTCAGCAGATGGCACACCGTCACGCTGCGCGCCCCGATCTCGACATCCGCCACGGGCCGTTCGCGCGAGCGGATGCAATCGAGCCAGTTACGGTGATGCCCCGGCGATTTGAAAAGATGCACGTCTTTGTCGCCGAGCGGTTCCTTGACGATGCTCTCAGGCTCGGAGGTTAATTTGCCGCGATCAATGTAAAG
>JBGPBY010000720.1:0-2952 GCA_041481485.1 Terriglobia bacterium | reverse complement strand
GTCGCGAGGTTTGCCTGGATTCGCGTTGATCGATTCATCAACCATCAGACGACACTCGTCGAAGCGAAGCATTGCCCAGCCCCACTGGTCGCGTCTTCTCTCGACCTCAAAACCCAGCATCCCGCAGTAAAAGTCCACACTTGCCGGCATGCTCTTGACCGGCAGCATCGGTATCAACCTGTTCATCTTCATAGATAAAAAAAGAGTGAGACACGAATTACACGAATCATCACGAATTGAAAATGAAAACCGGTTCAAACCACGAAATACACCAAATACACGAAATTGAACAAAGAAACTCCTGTCTGTAGAAGTGTTGCGGAAGTGAGGTGTTGATGTCATGGTTGCATAGCAATTTTTGGGGTTTGATTTTTTCAATTCTTTTGAGTTAGGTGAGTTAATCGGATAAGCCGGAAGGAGTTGTGGGCTGCCCGGGGTATTCGCTTGAAGACGAACAGGAAAACAAAGTTGCGTACACGGCAAGGACTGCAGACGCGGCTGGATGAGGCCGAAGCGGCCCTTCGAGCCATTGGTCGCGGCGAGGTGGATGCATTGGTTGTCCCTGGGCAACACGGCGATCAAGTCTATACGCGCGAAGGGGCCGAACATGCTTACCGCGTGATGGTGGAGGCCATGAACGAAGGGGCCGTGACCCTGGCCGACGGGAACACGGTTCTTTATTCAAATCTAAGCTTCGCCTCCATGCTCAAAATGCCGCTTGAGAGGGTAATCGGCGCGTCCATGGATTGCTTCGTGCTGCCAGAAGATTTGGCGAGCTATGGAACCCTGATGCGCCAGGCACGGGAAGGCCGCAGTAAAGGCGAAATCCGGCTCCGGACAAGATACGGTTCGGTCGTGCCGGTCCACCTCTCAATCAGCTCTTTGGAACTGGAGGCGGGCACCGCGTGCGCGATTATCACGGACCTGACGGAGCATAAGCGCAACCAGGAGTTGCTCGCGGCGCAGACGCTGGAACGCACCATCCGGGCCGAGGCCGAGGCCGGGCGACAGCGAATCGCCAACATTCTGGAAAGCATCACCGACTCTTTCCTTGCGCTCGATCGCGAGTGGCGAGTTGCGGACGTCAATCAGCGGGCGGCGGCGATTCTCGGCAAAGCGCGAGGCGAACTGATCGGCAAGATTTTCTGGGATGTCTTTCCGCAGGCCAGGACGAGTGAATTCTATCCGCGATGTCTGAAGGCGATGACAGAGCGAGTGCCGGCGCATTGCGAGGGGCTGTCCCGGATCGCGGTGGGCAGTTGGTTAGAGATGCACGTCTATCCGGTTGAAGAAGGGCTGGCGATTTACTTCCGAGACATTAGCGATCGCAAGCGGGCGGAAGAAGAGCTGCGGAAGACGCAGGCCGAACTGGCGCACGTCACGCGCACGGCGATGATGGTCGAACTGGTCGCTTCGATTGCCCACGAGATTAACCAGCCGCTCGGCGCCATCGTCAACAACAGCAATGTCTGCCTCCGGCTCCTCTCCGCCGCGCCGAGTTCTCAGGCGGAGGCGCGTGAGGCATTGGTGGACATCGTCAATGACGCCAATCGTGCCAGCACGATTATTGAGCGCATTCGCGCCATGGCCAGGGGAACGAGTCCCGAGAGAGTCTCACTTCAGCCCGAGGATTTGATTGCCGACACGCTGGTGCTGGCGCAGGGCGAACTGGACGCGCACCGGGTCGAGGTTAGAAGCGATTTGCCGGAAGATCTGCCGGCGGTCACCGGGGATCGCATCCAATTCCAGCAGGTGCTGCTCAACTTGATACTGAACGCCATCGAAGCGATGAGCGAAGTGACAGATGAACGGCGCGTCCTCGCGATTGGCGCAAAACGCGGCGAAGTGGATGGCAAACCCGCCATCGTGCTGAACGTGCGCGATCTCGGCCGCGGCTTTAAACCGGAGGACAGTGAACGTCTCTTCGATGCGTTCTACACCACCAAACCGCACGGCCTCGGAATGGGTTTGCGCATCAGTCGTTCTGTTGTGGAAGCCCACGGGGGCCGGCTATGGGCGGCACCGAATAGCGGCCATGGGGCAACTTTTTTCTGCGTCCTGCCAGCCATGGGAACGATGCGGAAAGGGACCAATGATTAGTGAGGGGCACGGATTCAAGAAAGAACGGAGCGCGGACTTTCCAGTCCGCTGCAATGTTCGACAATTCCACGGTCCCGGAGATTTCTACAGCCCCATTTTATTTCACGCTGCTGCGGACTGGAGAGTCCGCGCTCCGTTCCTGGAACCGCCATGAGCGAGCCCGACCCCATTGTAATCATCATTGACGACGACGCGTCCTTCCGACGCTCGGCCGAGCGTCTGGTATGCTCAGCTGGGTTCAAGGTGAAGACCTTCGCGACTGCTACTGAATTCCTGAAAGAGAAGCGACCCGAGGCACCGGCGTGTGTGGTGCTGGATGTGCGCATGCCTCAAATGAGCGGACTGGACTTGCAGAGGGAGCTGGCAAGGACGGGTGTAGAGATACCGCTGATCTTCATCACCGGGCACGGCGACATCCCAATGTGCGCGCAAGCCATGAAAGCCGGCGCGATCGAGTTTCTTACCAAGCCGTTTTGTGCCCAGCAGTTGCTCGGTGCGATTGCACAAGCGATCGAACGAGACCGCGACACAGGCAAAAAACAGTCGGTGCTCGCGAAGTTGCGCGCCCATTACGAAACGCTCACGCCGCGCCAGCGCGAGGTGATGGCGCTGGTGGTATCGGGCTTGCTCAATAAACAAATCGGCGCGCGACTGGGCACAAAAGAAAAGACGATCAAATTTCATCGCGCTCACATCATGGAACGAATGCAAGCCCAGTCTCTGGCTGACCTGGTTCGCATGGCCGAACATCTGGGAATTCGGGTTGGCGGGGAGGATGAGGTGAACTGTTGAATCGTTGAACCGTTGGACCGTGAGTCCAGCCTAAAAATGCAGCAGGACATCATAAATCAT
>JBGPBY010000719.1:0-2962 GCA_041481485.1 Terriglobia bacterium | reverse complement strand
TCCGTTGTTCATCTCAAATTGGCTGCCCAACCTCAAACAATTGAAGTAACAAACTTCGATATCAGCAGACGAGTCATCGATCACATCAATTCGCTTCATGAGCGCGGGAAAGACGGCAAGCCTTATGAAATAAGACTTCCTTTCGAGTCCGGTTCGCCCTGGACAGTGGAATTGAGAAGCTATTGGCAAGCAGCCGGGAATCAGGTCGGAACGGAAATATCTGTTCCCAAACCTCCTTCGATTGGGAAGCAACTGTCCGAGAGAGGAATTCGCGTTCGGCCCCAGATCGCCGCTAAGGTATCCGCTGTGGATTTCAACGTCGTTACTCAGAGATGGAACGGGCAGCCGTTCGACCTCGTCATCGCGACAAATGTACTCGCGTATTACGACAAACTCGACCAGGCGCTCGCGTTATCAGGGATCGAAGCCATGCTTCGCCCGGGAGGGCTCTTCCTGACAAATAACGTCGTCGTTGAGCTGCCCTTTTCCCGTTTGCGGTCTACCGGGCTTGTCAAGGTGGAGTACTCTCGCGAGCGGGCATGGACCGATCACATTTTCTGGTACGTTCGGCAGTGATGAAACGCTCTGCATCGGCGGCAAAACCAGCAACGCCGCGTCTCGGCGAATTCCTGTTGTTGGCAACCCTTTGTTTCGCCGTCTATGGCGGTTCGCTCTTTGGCGAGTTCGTGTGGGACGACACCGTTCAAATTGTGCGCAACGAAAACATCCGGTCCCTCGAGACCATCCCACGCACGTTCATGACACCGCTCTGGTCCTTCGCCGGTTCTCAGTCTCAGGGAGGCAATCGGTATTATCGCCCGTTGCAGACGACGATCTTCACCCTGGTATACCAGTGGCGTGGCCTGTCACCGTTTCCGTTTCATGTTGTCGACGTGGGATTGCACACCGTGGCGACAATCTTTGTCTACCTGCTTCTTTTCGAGATCGGATTTCCACGCGCCGCCGCTCTGGCCGCAGCGGTGTTGTTTGCAGTGCATCCGGTGCACACCGAAGCTGTCGCATGGATAGCTGCCACAGGAGAACTCGCGTGCGGGCTTTTCTATTTCGCGGCTCTGTGGACGTTTCTTCGCTACGCAAGGGGAGGCACAATCTTGTGGCTGCTGCTTTCGACCATGAGCTTTCTTCTGGCGTTGTTCTCCAAAGAGATGGCAGTGACACTACCGATGGCGGCGATTGTCATTCTCCTCATGAAGCGACAAGAGTTGAATCTCACTACCAGAAAGATGTTGTTACTGATCGCGCCGTTCATCGCGGTACTGATGGTCTACGGCGCCCTTCGAATCCACGCGGTCCGCGGGGGAATGCTGCCAAGTTTCGAGGAGCATGCCAATGTACTGGACTGGATCACCCTGGAACTGTGGACGGTAGGCCGCTATCTGCGGTACGTCATCGTGCCATTCCCACTGGCCGCATTTCACATCGCTCCTCTCTATCTCTCAGACAGGATCTTCACGACGATTCTCTACACACTTACGATCGCAGCCGTCGGCGCATTGGCGTGGTTCTGGAGGAAAACAATCCCCACGGCACTATGGTGGGCTATGCTTTTCCCTGTCCTGCTTGGTCCTGCACTTTACTTGAAGGCAATCTCGGGAGGTTTTCTCTTTGCCGAACGCTACCTTTATATTCCGTCATTCGCGGGAATTGCACTGTTAACGCTCGTGCTTATGCGCCTTCCTCGAAAGTATGCGATCGGAACTATCGTGGGCCTGGCCGCGGCCTTCTCCGCCGGAACGATGGTACAGGCGCGAGCATGGAACAACGAAGAAGCGCTGTACACGCAGAGCGTCCGCTGGTTTCCCGAAAATCTCGATGGTTGGCTGATGCTGGCCCAGTTTCATGTCAATAATGGCAACTATACTGAGGCACAGCATGACTACGAGATGGCGCAGCGCTACGTTGACGATAATCGTCACATAAAACGACAGGACGACCACTTCCGCCTCGAGGTGGGCCTCGGCACCCTTGCCGCCAGGCGCGGCGACTCCGAAAGGGCTAAAAAACATCTGATGGCGGCCATAGATCTTTCCCCCACGGGAGACACTGCTTATTCCATCCTCGCCGGCGTTTACATGAACCTCGACAAGAACTTCCCGGGGGCAATACCTTTGTTGAAAAAGGCGATGGAACTCGATCCCGTGGACGACCAGGCCCGGGACTCGATGGGCGTTGCGCTCTACAATCTGCATCACTACGAAGAGTCCATTCCATATTTCGAGGAAGCTCTTCGCATCAATCCTCAATCGCAACTCGCCAGGCAACACCTCGAACACGTTCTTCAACGTCTGCGCCGGTAACTCCGGCCGTCCTGAATTTCGGGGCTATCCCTGGCCACTCCACCCGGTCGCTGTAACGTTGCTGCAGCCCGCGTGATTTGCCGGCTTGATGCCTGTTCTCCGATATGGCGGCCTGGCGGGAGCAGACCCTTCGTCTGTACTGCCGACATTTACAGGTTTGCACGCATACTGGCCGTTTCTTATTGAAAAGCATGTTTAACGTCGCTACAACTTTATCTGACGTCTAAGCAGTACAGCGCGGAGCTAACTGATCCTTCGGTAAATCCATGCCGTCAAGGAATGAGATGGTGGCTTTAACTTCGAGTGAGGATTTATGGTCAACCGCCTTCTATACGCGATGATTGCGATTCTGCTTCTGGAATGCTCGTTAGGCGCCACACCGGTTTATACCGTGAGTTTCCTGGATCCCGAGAATGCATTCAGTGGGTTCTATTCAGAGATCAGCGCAAACCTGCTCGCTGCTGGTGCAGTCTGGAACAGTTTTCTGGGTGGTCCGCCGGTTTCAATTGACGTTCAGGTGAAGTTCGATGCGCTTACACCTCGAGCGGCAGGAGGATCGGCGACTTCGGTGTTCGTCACCAACAACGGCAGCTATAACGTCTATCAACAGGGAGCAGCGGCTGAACTGAAGAGTGGAGTGGATC
>JBGPBY010000718.1:0-2978 GCA_041481485.1 Terriglobia bacterium | reverse complement strand
CCTCAAAATTGTGGGCGGTCATAGACCGCCCCTACAGCGGGGGCCGACGCCGGTGGCAACTTGCTGCAAATCAAAAATATTGACATCGTGCCGACGTATTACTTGTACACACACGTGACCGAAGGATTCATCAACGCCTACTTTTACTGGTTTCAGAATGTGCGTGCGGCCCCAATTCCAGAAGAATCCATCGCCGCGACGTTTACGGGAAGAACGCCACCTGCCGATCCGGTCCAGGCCGAATACTTCCGCGTGCAGTCCAATCCCGCGAACATCCATGGCATGTGCGAAGACTACCGCGCTGCGGCCTCCATCGATATGGAACACGACAAAGACGACCTCTCGAAGAAGATCGCCTGCCCTTTGCTGGTGCTGTGGGCGAAACCCGGCGCTATGGATAACCTGTATGACGTGCTCTCGATTTGGAAGGAACGGGGCGCAAAGGTTTCAGGTAAAGGTATGCCAGGAGGCCACAACATGCAGGAAGGCGCACCCGGTCCGGTATTCGCAGAGCTTCAGGCGTTTCTGAAAGCGTAGGCGGTCATTGAAGGCGCGGCCTGTGCCCCCCAAATGACAATTGAACATTGAACAGTGAACATTGAACATTTCCCGAAGAAATGTTCAATGTTCAATGTTCAATTGTCATTTGGGGTATCATCTTGTCACGATTCCCCCCCGGGAAGGTTGCCCCAATGAAACGTTTGCCATTTCCTGCTCTTTTGCTGGCATTTCTTGTAGTATCCGCGGGTTTCGTAACAGCCCAGATCGCCACGGACCCCAACCTCGTCTACTTGCACGGTGGAGTAATAGACAACGAGAGGGGCCGCCCTATCCGAGGGATATCCGCACAACAATTCAGGATCCTGGAAGACAATAAGCCGCAGGACATTGTCTACTTTTCTCAGAACGATGTTCCGCTCGCTGTCGGAATCCTGATCGACTTCCATGGAGATATGAAGGACCGGACAAAGGCAGGAATGGATACTTTGACACGGAGCCTCACCCCTCAGGACCAATTCTTTGTGGCTGAGACTGGCGACACCGGTCTCAACGACGCCGTGTACCAAAACCTCAACAGAGTACTCCAACTGCAGAGCAATAGGCGTGCGCTCGTTCTGGTGACGGATAGAACCGATCCCGACGGGTACGTGTTCTCCAAGGTGAAGGAACTCCTGCGGAGTCAGGATATCCAGTTCTACTCGATTGTTGCCTCGCAATCCGGAGCATCTTCACCCGATCATAGAGGGGACAAATTAAGAGAGCTCTGCGAGGAAAGCGGCGGGATTTCCTATTTTCCGTTCTCTATAGCGGAGGCAAATGATATCGGCAAAAAAATCGCGGCGGAACTGAAGAACCAGTACGTCATCGGTTATCGCCCGACGAATCAAGCCAGAGATGGAAAGTGGCGGAAAATCAAAGTGACCGCAGAGGTCCCGGACGACAAGAACAAAGTCCAGAAACTCACAGCCAGGACAAAATCCGGTTACTATGCACCGGCAACTGGAGGTTCATCCTCCGCAAAAAACTAAGACCGCTCATATAATTGCGTAACTGTTGGCGCCGGGCGAATTCCCTGTGACGAATCGATGAAATTGTTTTCGTGGATCGCATTCACGCTGCTGCTGATTCAAAACGCGCCTCAGAATCCGTCTCCTACTTCGCTCGACGGTATTGTGGTGAGTTTCGGGACCAATGTTCCCATCGCCAATTCCCAAGTGGAACTGAGACGAGAAGGACCAATTTCGATGAATGCAGTAGTCGTCCCGCCTGGAGCGACTGCGGCACAAGCGGAAATCATCCTGCGTGGTGGTCTTCCGCCCGGAATTAATTTGCCGGTGGCCAATCCAACACTTTCCACGATGACAACATCCGGCGACGGTCGATTTTCCTTCAGAAACATTCCTCCTGGAGAATACCGCGTGTATGCCACTCGCGGCACCAGCTACATTCCGGGAGAGTACGGCCAGCGCAGTCCGGTAGGCACGGGGATACCGCTCACGCTTGCAGCCGGTCAGGTCGTATCCAACATCCGCGTGTCGATGACTCCGACTGCATCCATGTCCGGCCGCATCGTGGACGCCGATGGCGATCCTGTCGCCGACGCGCGTGTCAACGCGCTTCGCGTCGCGTATCAGGAAGGCGAACGAGTCCTGTTGAATGCAAAGACCGCGCTCACCGATGATCGTGTAGAATACCGCCTCTCTGCGCTTCCACCGGGACAGTATTACGTGGCGTCCCGTCCGTTCGAGGGACGATCCAGCAGATCTTATGGAGCCGCTGCCACCAGCCGGTTCGGCGGCGCTCAGGGCGCCGATGCTCCGCTGGTCACGCTGCGCACGACGGACTCCGGTGCGGTTGTCGAAGAGACATGGCGCTCCATTTTTTATCCTTCGGCGACAGAAGCGCGGTCGGCGCAAACCGTCTTGCTGCGTCCGGGCGAAAACCAGCGCGGAATCGATATCAACCTTGGAGGAAGCGAAACGCCGGCGTGGCGCGTGCGCGGCACCGTCTCGAATGGCGACACAGGGCTTGCGGTTTCCGGAGTCACAGTGCGGCTACTTCCCCGCTACCAGCTGACTCCCAGTGTCATCATGCCCAGCAGCGTCACGGACAACACTGGACGCTTTGATGTCGCCGGCGTGCTTTCGGGTTCCTATTCGATGGTGCTGACTGCCAGTCCGGGTCTTTCCGGATACACGGCGATCGATGTTGGAAACTCCAATGTGGAGGGACTCCAGCTCATCGTCACGAAAGGGATCGACATTCCATATACCGCAACCATGCAAAACGGCGCGATGGATCCCGCCGTTATCGGCCGGCTGCGGTTTACGCTGGACCGCAGACCGATTGTCGCGGGACAGCCCACCGGCGCGGTCGTGACAACGGCGGGCTGGCCCGGATTGCCGCCGCCTTCTGAAAACCCCGCGAACACTCCAGTCGTCAATGGCAGAAATGGCGGAAACGGCGGATACATGCTG
>JBGPBY010000717.1:0-2986 GCA_041481485.1 Terriglobia bacterium | reverse complement strand
CGGCGTCACGATACTGGCGGTGGCGCTCCAGGTTGCGCTGATCCTGGTCATTGTCGGGCTGACGACCGGAACCGCCAATGAGGTAGGACGCCGTATTGCCGGAACCGGAGCGGACATCATGTTTCAGCCTGCCGGCGCTGACGTCATCCTGGCGACGGACAGTGCGGCGTTACCCGTGGAAATCGGTGCGAAGCTGGACCAATTCAGCTACATCAAAAGCACCACGCCCGTCCTGGTGATTTTCATCGTGAAAGAAGTCACCATGATCTACGGAATCGTTCCGAAAAGTTTCGATGAAGTCAGCGGCGGATTCGTGTTCAAGAAGGGCCGGATTTTTCAGGAGCACGACGAGATTGTCGTCGACGATATTTTTGCGAAAGACAAAAGCGTGGATATCGGCAGTTCCGTAACGCTCAAGAATCGAACCTACAAGATTTCGGGAATTGTTGAAAATGGCAAGGGCGCCCGTATTTTCATGGGGCTCGAGGAAGCGCAGGACTTCAATAATTCCCACGATCTGGTGACCGTTTTCTTCATCAAGCTCAAAGACTCCAGCGATATTGATGCGGCGATCAAAACCCTGAATAAGGACGCACCGGGATATGAACTTCGAAATGTCCCAAAGTACGCGGAGCTGATGAGTGGTGCGAATATTCCGGGCTTTGACGCATTCAACAAGGCGGTGGTTTTCATCGCCCTGTGTATCGGAGTTCTGGTGATTTTCCTTTCCATGTACACCACGATCATGGAGCGGACTCGGGAAATCGGAATCCTGCGTTCGCTGGGAGCTTCCAAGTCTTACATCGTGTTCCTCATCATGAAGGAAGCGCTGTTTCTTTGCGCCATTGGTGTCATTCTGGGAACGGTTGCCAGTTTCGGAATTATCCGTGTGGCGCAAACCTTTTTTCCCACGCTGGCCTTTGAGATCAGCTGGAAATGGATGATCAATGCTGCGATTTCCGCATTGGCCAGCGGCGTTGTCGGTTCGTTCCATCCGTCGCTGAAGGCCGCCAGTCAGGATCCGGTGGAAGCCTTCGCCTACGAGTAAGAGTGGACAGGCGATTCCAATCTGTTACAAAGTTGAGACAGGATGCTGCTGGAAACAATTGATCTGAAGAAAACTTATCGAACGGGCAAGGTCGACGTGGAAGCCCTCAGGGGCGTCAGCCTCCGGATTCAGTCTGGTGAACTCGTGGCAATCATGGGGCCATCGGGCTGCGGTAAATCGACGCTGATGCACTTGCTGGGCGCGATGGCGCACGCCACCAGCGGAAGAGTTGTCATCGATGGACACGACATCGGCGGCATGAGCGATGCAGAACGCACCGAAATTCGCCGTACCAAGATCGGATTTGTTTTCCAGAAGCTGAACCTACTCCCCACACTGACGGCAAAATCAAACATCGCGGTGGCGCGGTCCATTCAGGGCACCGGCAAGAATGCTGCGACGGATACTTACCTGCAGGATATCCTCGAGCTTTTGAAAGTTCGGGAAAAAGAGAATCGCAAACCGTCAGAATTATCCGGCGGCGAGCAGCAGCGGTTTGCTATTGCCAGGGCCGTTGTCAATCGTCCCGCGATTGTACTCGCCGATGAGCCAACGGGGGCGCTGGATACGAAGAATTCTGAAGCAGTCCTGCAAATGTTTCGCGAACTGAATCGAAAGTTTAACCAGACGATTCTTCTGGTGACACACAATCCGGAATTGGCGGCTTATTCAGACCGGCTGATTGAAATGAGGGATGGCATCGTGGTCGCCGACAGCGGGCCGAGGGTGATGCCGGAATGAAACGTTTCCTGTTGTGGTCTTTCGATCGCGGTTCCATTCAATACGACGTGATCTGCGCCCTGATTCTTGTCTTCATCTTTCTGATCCCCAAAAGCAAATTTGACGACCGCCCTTCGTACATGAGGGTATCTGTAAGCGACCCCGGGGTTCGCAAAACCCTGGAGAATGGAATTGACGTTTATACGGTCAAACTACCGGAAGCGACGTTCTGGAACGATGACCAACATCGTGCCATCGCCGTCAAAAGACTTCAGGAGTACCTGAAATTTCCGGCAATGCCGGTAACAATAAAACCAATTTACAAGACCACTGGCATGACGATTGCTTACGCCATTTGGGTGGATGAAGGCAAATGAAGAAAACGATGCGGCTGGCTGTCATGTTGATTGCGATGGTGTCGATACAGCACATGGCTGTATCTCAAACGCCGACACTGGAAACCGTGTTCGCCAAAATGGAAAAGGCGAACAAGGACTATCCCTATCTTCAGGGCACTGTTGAAAAATCGATCTACACGGATTTCATCGCCAAGCTGAAGTTCGATAAGTCAGGGAAAATATGGATCTCCAATGCCGGAAATTCGACACATCAAGTGAGGGTTGAATTTGATAAGCCGCAGAAGGAAACGTGGAATCTCACCAGTGGATTGTTCGTCGACTACTACCCGAAGACAAAGAGCGGTAAGAAGGTTACATTCGACCAGGATCGGCAACCGGAAGCGGAATGCGTGTTTCTCGGCTTGTGCAGTTCGACGACCCAGTTAAAACAATTCTATGCAGTCACTGTAGTCGGGCAGGAAACGGTCAACAACGTCAAGACCATCCTTCTGGAGTTAAGACCGAAAGACAAGAAGCGCGAGGATCTGTTTGCATTGATCAAGTTGTGGCTGGATGCAGACAAGTGGTACCCGGTTCAAACCCAGATTATTGAGCCGAACAAAAACTACAATATTTTCAAGTATTCCGGATTCAAAACGGGTAGTTTTTCGAGTTCAGTCTTCAAACTCGATTTACCAAAAGATGCGCAGATGGAAACACACAAGTTCTAAGGCGGGCTGGCAGTGCACAACGGGGAGATAAAGGGACAGAATGCGATTCCCCAATTTAGGGGCGGTCATAGAACGCCCCAACAATTGGGAATCGCATTAAGTCCCGTTATATACCCCTTGTGCACATCCACCCCCCCATAGAACATTTG
>JBGPBY010000716.1:0-2994 GCA_041481485.1 Terriglobia bacterium | reverse complement strand
TTGTTCACTGTTCAATTGTCATCTGGCGGTCAGGGGGCCATGGTATAACAACGCCGATGTCGACATCCGCCATATCCCAGGAAGAGGCGCTCCGCAGTGTTTACCGGATGCGCCGTATTCTCGAGGCCGCCAGAAGTCTGAACTCCACGTTGGATCTCGTTGAACTGACCGAGATTCTTTTGAGAATTGTCCGCGATGAAATCGGAGTCGATAGGGGAACGCTGTTTGTTGTACATCGGCAGGAAAACGCCTTGCGATCGGTGGTCGCGCAGGGGGCATCGACGGAAATTGCGGTTCCTCTGGGAATCGGAATTGCCGGCCTCGTTGCCGTCAGCGGCGAACCCGTCGACATCCCGGACGCATACAGCGACGGCCGCTTCAATTCCAGTTTTGACTCCGTGCTGGGTTACCGCACAAGGGATATCTTCTGCATGCCGGTCATCAATCGAAGTGCGGTCATTGTGGGCGTATTGGAATTAATGAACCGCAGCCGTCCATTGACGGAAGAGGACTTCGAATTTCTGGACGGAATTTCGGTGCATATCGGTCTGGCAATTGAAAACGCTTCCATGCACCGCGAAATCGTGGAAAAGCGGAGGATGGAAAAGGAAATTCTTCTTGCGCGCGAAATTCAGCAGCATCTTCGGCCAAATATTCCCGATCGATTCGGTAATGTGCAAATCAGCGCATCGTCGGTCATGTGTGACGCGGTTGGAGGCGATTACCTCGATTATTTCAGGCTGCCCGGGGGCCGGTTCATCATCGCTCTGGGTGACGTATCCGGAAAGGGAATAGCTGCGGCTCTGGTCATGTCCTCGCTTCACGCAGTGTGCCGCGCCCTGGTCCGTCAGGTTCAGCCTTTGAATCAGATTGCGGAATCTCTGAACGAAACGCTGGTGGACACGACCGATGCCCGGACGTACGTCACTTTTTTAATCATGTTGGTCGATCCCATCACGGCGAAAATTGAATTTGTACGAGCAGGGCAGAACCCGCCATTGATTGTTGGTCCGGGAGGGAACGTTAAATGGCTGGATGCCGGCGGCGGCCCGCCCGCTGGAATGTTTCCCGGTACAACGTATATTCCGGAATCGATTGATTTCCAGCCCGGAACCACTGTCGTGCTTTGCACCGACGGGATAACCGATTCGGAAAACAGCGCCGGCGAATTGTTTGGAAGCGAGCGTCTGGCGAGTCTGGTTGCGGCGCAGAATTCCCTGAGCGCCTCAGAGATTCATGGAATCATCCAGCAGTCCGTTGGAGATTTTGCAGGCCAAAGGAATCTCTCAGACGACTGCACGCTGGTCGTTCTTAAATTCTGAATTTCAGGAAGCCTGTTTGCGAATCATCGACTCTGCCTTGCGCAGAATCTCGCGTTCCTGAGGATAAGTTGCCTTGTCGATGGCATCCGGAACAGAAAACCATTCCACGCGGTCCACTTCATGGTCGTGCTGAGAAGGATCGCCGCTGGTAAATCGCGACAAAAAGAACGTAACAACTTTAAGAATGCGCGCGGGCGGATCTTCCCATTTGGCGATATAGGAATAACGAATGGTATCGATGCGGTTCAGAATATCGCCGCTCAGTCCGGTTTCTTCGCGGGCCTCTCTCAAGGCTGCGTGTTCGGCGGTTTCACCGCGTTCAATGAGACCCTTTGGCAATGACCAGGCAGAACGATCACGAGGTTGAATCAGCACCACTTCGGCGACGCCGTCTTGCTTGCGAAAGACGACACATCCTGCGGAGATCTCCTGTCTTGTCATTAGTACAAATATTACAATGACGGACGAGGGAAATTGAAAACTGCCCTGAGGTACAGCCGGATCGGCAGCGGGATTCGGTTTCTTTCTCCGCCTCAGTTTCTGTCTCTCTACCATTTGTACTGGACGATTTTTTCGCATGCTTGTGTCATAATCCCGCGTTCCAAGCCATGTAGAGTCGGTTTCAATTCAGGACGAATCGCGAGGCGGAGGTGCAATCCTGGAGAAAGAAGAGGCTGTTGACCCCGTGAATCCACCGTTTCGAATACTTGTCGTTGACGATTTTGAGCCATTCCGCAGATTCGTTCGACTGTCGTTCCTTGCGCGACCGGAATATGTCATCGTCGGTGAAGCGGAAGATGGCGTTGAGGCTGTCGCGAAAGCCAAAGATCTTCAGCCCGATCTGATTCTGATGGATATTGGGCTGCCGAAACTGAATGGGCTGGATGCCGCCAGGGAAATCCGCAGCCTCGTTCCGGATGCCAGAATTCTCTTTGTGAGCCTCGATTCCTTTTCCGCCGCGGCCGAAGAGGCGCTGCTTATTTACGGACACGGTTACGTTCAAAAGGAACGGGCTGATGCGGACCTTCTCCCCGCGATCGAATCGGTTCTGAATGGCAGGCCATACGCAAGAGTCGTCACCGAAAAAAAAGAGAACACATCCGGCAATAGCCGTCACGAAGTTCAGTTCTATTTAGACGATACGGCATTTCTGGACGGTGCCAGCCGTTTTGTGGCCAATGCGATGAATGCCGGAAATCCTGCGATCGTTATGGCGACCAGGTCTCACCAGACGGGGTTGATTCAGAGATTAAAAGAGCATGGTTTCGACATCCATGACGCGATCCGCAAGGGGACTTATGTTCCCATCGATGCCATCGAGATCCTCTCGAAGGTTATGGTGGAGGGGCGGCCAGATCCTGCCCGTTTTGTGGAAATACTTGGAGGTGCGGTTCGGCCATCGCTCCACCTGTCCAGGACGAATCCTTCCCGGGTGGCCATCTTTGGCGAATGTGTCGGACTCCTGTGCACCGCCGGCAATACGCATGGTGCCGTTCAGATTGAGAAGGCAGGTAATGAGATGCTCGGCACGCAGAGTATGGATATTCTTTGCGCCTATCCGCTGAGCGCATTTCAGGGACCCACCGGGGAACGGGATTACATCGACATCTGCGCGGAACACAGTGCCGTTTTGTTCCGTTAAATGGGTGGGAGACTGTAGGCGCGGTCTATG
>JBGPBY010000715.1:0-3005 GCA_041481485.1 Terriglobia bacterium | reverse complement strand
GTGGCGGTCGTTGCGGGGATGCTGACGACCGAGGATCATCGAAAGAAGACGGACGGCTTCTCGGAAGGATTTCTGCGGCACTGCCCGGGGGGCAAAATCATCAGCGTAGTCGAAGGACACGAGGATGAGAACGAGAGCTTCCAGAAGACGTCTGATCTCCTCCGCCGCTTCCCCGTGCTCGATGGACTTTATGTGAACACCGTCAACTGCCTTCCGGTGTGCCGCGCTCTCGGAGCGCAGGGGTTCGAGGGCAAAGTTAAGCTAATCACCACGGACCTCTTTGCAGAGATGGCTCCTTACTTTCAAAAAGGGATCATCACCGCATCGATTTACCAGCATCCGTATCGGCAGGGTCAGATCGCGGTGCGCCTCATTGCCGATAATCTCACCAACAAAGTTCACCTCCCTCCGGCAGCGCATCTCAGCCCCGGAGTCGTGATGTCCACGAACCTGCATCTCTTCCGCGAAATCCGGCTGTCGGAAATCAAGCCTAGCGAACCGGTGCTTAAGGGCAGTGCTCTTTTGCAAACGTAGGGTTTTCGTCCGGTAGAGCGTCAATTTTCGATTATGCGGCGCACTGCGAGCAAGCCCGGCACTGCCGGGGTGGATACCAGGCTTGCCTCCGTCCACTGTGCAATTCTGTCAGGGTAGTTCGCTGGGTCTATTGAGAAGGCTTTTTCTTCTCTTCTGGCTTTGGCGCGGTCTGATGCGATGCTGGTTGCTGGCGTTGCTGCAACTGTTGTTGTTGCTGGGTGTGTTTTTGCTCCAGTTGCTGTGTCTGCTGTTGGTGCTTCTGCTCCAGCTGTTGCTGGCGCGGTGCATTGGCGGGACTTTGCGGGAGCCGCTGATGATCCTGCTCTTGCTTTGTCTGGAGTTTCGTGCGCTCACTGACTTGCTGTACTTGAAGCCTTTGCTGCTGCTGCTGGTACTTCTGGTCCCGTTTAGCATTGCCGGTATTTGACGCGGCGACTTGCTCCGCGGGCGGAAGATCCCTGGCATGCGTCGCTGGACTTGGGCGAGTAGTCTCTGCGTTTGGACGAGCGGTCTCGGCGTTCTGGCGTGGAGACTCGGTGTTCGGGCGAGCGGTCTCGGTGCTCGGCCGTGCCGTCTCGTTGCTAGGGCGATCATTGTTGTTCACGGAAGCGGGAGGGGCGCTATGAACTGCTCCGCCTTCTCTGGCAGCTACTGCTCCGCTGTCTCTGAATGCTCCCGGCTTAGAGGTAGCAGCGATGGGCGGCTTGCCGTGATTTGCGGAGGAGCGTAGCTCAGGGTTGGTGCGGGCAGACTGAACATGCTGAGTTTGCGCGGCCACCGGCGCGATGTGCCTCTCGCGTTCGGCAGCTTCTTCTTGAGACGTGGGACGATCGCTTCTGCCGCCGCGGCCGCCGTTAAAGCTGACGCGATTACCGGAGTTGTTGTCCTCGACTCTTGTGTTGTAGACGTTGCGATTACGGGATACGTCGACATGGCTCACTGATTGGTTGTAGAAAAAGTGGCCGTTGTCCCAGCGTCCGCCTTCGTAGCCGCGACCAAAGTAGCCATAGCCATAATTAATTCCGCCGTAGAAACCGACTTGTGTTCCCCAATAGCCTTCGTGAAAGATGTAGTCGTCGCCATCTTCTCCCCAGTAGCCCGGAGTCCAGAGGTAGCCGACCTCGGGAGCTATGACCCAAGTTCCCGGTACCCAATAATAATCGTCGTCGCCGTATGCCCAATAACCCGGCGTCCATATGTAGTCGTCACCGGGGCTGATGGGCTGCTCGTAGACGGGCAGTTCGGGTGGGGCGATCCTGATTGAGATTCCTACGCTAATTTGGGCGGATGATGCTGCCGAGATGGCTAGCAATACGAGTGCGAACAGCAATGAACGAATGGATAAGATGAAGCGCATTGTGCTTCTTTCTGCCTGATGTTCCTTCGCTGGCGGGAGGTCAATCAGGCCAACTAAATTCGGTGTCTTCGATGTGATTCTGATGGTTTGCCGGGTCGCCGAAGTTGGGAACTCGAAATTCATACATCCGCGGCCGGAGTCACATCGGGACTCTTGCGTCATTATAGAAACATCCAATCCTCAATGCTGTTCGGTACTGCACATGGTTTTTCCGCTCCCTGCGGACAACGGATGGGAACAGGTTTCCCTCCTGCGCAGGGATCCAAGGCTTGATGAACGTTTGTGTAAACGCATCTAACGGAGACTGACCGGCTCCCAAATCGCACTGAGTCTTTGGCAAGATGGAAACGCTAGAAGTGGAATTTGCGGGGGCAGGGATTGTTTCGTCGAAGCCAAATCATTCGGACGAAAGCTGGATTTCGATATAGTCCAGAGATGCGCGCTCTTCACTATCCGGAATCCCTTCAATGCGGATGCTATCGTCAGGACGAAGCGCGAGACCCGTGATCCGGCGCCGTGTTGAAGAATCAGCGTTCGGCTTTTTCGACGGCAAGTGATTATCGGCGGCCCATTCGTCGACGACCCGATCGCCAACCAGGACGCGAAATTTCGATTTTCCGTTGTTCTGGTCAAAATACTCGACGTCCATCTCGTACTTTCCCGCAGCGCCATTGAAGCGGAATGCCGCAGAACACTTTTGCGCCGGGGGCGCGCACTCAACCGCCTTCCCGCCCGAAGCGTCCTCGGAGGGAATAACATCGAAGGGCACGTAACCTTGCAACTGCATCGCTTCGGCCTCAATGCGGTCGGGATAATGTCCAACTCGGCCGTGCTGATCGGGTACGCCGGAAACACGAAAAAACCAATTACAAACTGCATCGCGCCAAACAATCGCATGCCCAGCCTGATATTCGAGGCGCTTCAACACTTCCGCGTAACGCTCGCCATCCACGCGGCCTTTCAACGAATTCCATTGCTGAATGAGATTTGCCGCGGCTTCCGCGCCTGCGTAATGCGAATCGTAAATGTGCTGGATGACGGTTATTCTCGAATGCAAAACGTAGGTGTACGGGACGTGATGAAAAAACAGGAGTAAATCGTAAGGCGTCGTACT
>JBGPBY010000714.1:0-3021 GCA_041481485.1 Terriglobia bacterium | reverse complement strand
TGTTCAATGTTCACTGTTCAATTGTCATTTGGGGGGGCCGTCAAGTGGCTTGACATTGCCGCATCTCCGAACAAAACTTGCCGACAGATATCCCCCAGATATCCAGGAGGTTCAACCCATGTTGAGTGGATTTGCTTTCGTGCTTTTCGCCACCTTTGCGCAGCAGGCACCTTGCGAAGCGTTGAAGACTCTCTCACTGCCCCACACCACGATTACAACGGCAGAGTTTGTACCTGCCGCTGCTCCGGCTCAGACTCGTGGCGGCCGAGGCGGGGGAGGAACCGTGCCGGCTCATTGCCGCGTTGCTGCAGTCCTGGCGCCATCCAGCGATTCCCATATCGAGATGGATCTGTGGTTGCCGGCTGAAGGCTGGAATGGGAAATTCCTCGCCGTTGGCAATGGGGGCTGGGCTGGCAATATTGAAACCGGTGCCATAGCGGCGGGTCTTTCACGTGGATATGCCGCGGCATCCAACGACACGGGGCATAAGGGAGGCAGTGCATCGTTTACCGTTGGGCATCCTGAGAAGGTGATCGACTTCGGTTATCGTTCCATGCACGAAATGGCAGTTCAATCCAAAGCGATCATTCAGGCTTATTACCAACGCGCGCCGCAGCTTTCCTACTACCAGGGATGCTCGACCGGAGGCCGTCAGGGCCTCATGGAGGCTCAGCGATATCCGGATGACTTCGACGCCATTATCGCGGGCGCGCCGGTATATAACCAGATTCACCTCAACGAATCGCAAGTCTCCCTGCAGGTGCAGATGCTGAAAGAACCGGCAAGGCTGGTTCCGGCGGCCAAAGTCACTCTCTTCAACAATGCCGTACTTGCAGCATGCGATGAAAAAGACGGGGTGAAGGACGGTATCGTCAGTGATCCTCGCACGTGCAAATTCGATCCGGCAGTGTTGTTGTGCAAAGGCCCCGACGCCCCGGATTGCTTTACGCCCGCGCAGGTCGATTCCGCGAAGAAAGCCTACGCTCCGGTAACGACGAAATCCGGCCAGTTGGTTTACCCCGGACATTCTCCGGGATTCGAATTTGGCTGGCGCATTCCATCGCAAACCCAGGCCATGAATCCGCTGTTTGCAGACATGCCGCGCTACGTCGGGCGCCAGGACGCGAACTTCGATTTGATGACATTCGATCTCGATACCGATCTGGCATTGGCCCTGAAAAACGCCGCTTCCATTGAGTCCAGCGATCCCGATCTCGCAAAATTTAAAGCGCGCGGCGGAATGCTTCTGATGTATCACGGTTGGGCGGACCCCGGCCCCGCTCCGGAAAACACCATCAATTATTACAACGCGGTGACGAGCAAACTGGGCGGCAAACAGGATGACTGGATGCGGTTGTTTCTGATGCCCGGAATGGGCCATTGCAGCGGCGGAGTGGGTCCGGACCAGGCGGACTTCCTCTCCGCACTTGAGGGGTGGAAAGAAAAGGGAACTGCACCGGATCAAATCATTGCGGCGCGTAATGGCAATGCGCGAGGAGGAGGGACGCCGATGACGCGGCCCCTGTGCCCGTTTCCGCAGGTAGCGAAATATAAGGGAACCGGCAGCACCGATGACGCCAAAAATTTCGTCTGCGCGGCGCCGTAAGGTTCGGCGAAAAAGTCTTGACTCTGTTTCCAGACTGTCCAAACATTGCGACATGAAAAAACAATTCACGTCCTTTGCAATTGCTTTGTCATTATTAGTTGCCGGCGTTCTGGCGCTGAAAGCACAGGAGCCGGTTGTCGGATCGTCCGATCCGGAGTCCCTTTTTACCAGTAAGGATCCCAAGCTCAACACCAATAAGCAGGCCGCGATGCACATCATGCGCGACCTCCTCGAAGCAGGCCACTGGGATGAGGCTCCGAAATGGCTGACCGAGAAATACATTCAGCACAATCCCAGCTTTGCATCCGGAAGGCAGACGGTGATGAACGCTTTTGGTGCACGCGGTACGCCTCGGCCGATTCCCGACAAGAACAGCTGGCGGACCAAAATCGTGTCCGTGGTTGCTGAAGGCGATTACGTTACCGTTGCAGTTGTGCGTGAAATGGCAGATCCGCGTGAACCCGGCAAGACCTATACCACGACATGGTTCGACATGTGGCGGTTCGTGGACGGCAAGGCCGACGAGCACTGGGACTACGGAACGATCGCCGCTCCGGCCGGAGGACGCGGTGGGGCCCCGGGAGCCGGCGGGCCTCGTGGCGCAGCCCCGGCACCTCCGGCTGCACCGGCGGGACGTTAAGCAAGAGGGGACAGCCTTCGCGCTGTCCCCTTAACCTGTACAATCTGGCGCGACCTTCGCTCCATCCTCACGTCTGAAGATCCAAAAGGGAGGCCCCTGTGAAGAATACGATTTATGTCACGTTCGCGTTGCTGCTGGTGCTGGCCATGGTTCCAGCGGCCAGCGCTCATTTCAAATTACTGGAGCCGCAGGGATGGATCGTCGAAGCCACCAATGGCGATCCGCAGAAGGCAGCTCCGTGCGGAGGCACGACGGCGAATCCCGGTACTCCGAGCAACATCATCAACAAAATTCAAGGCGGACAGAAACTCCACATCAAGGTTCAGGAAACGATCTATCATCCCGGACATTACCGGGTGGCTCTGGCGGTGAATTCGCGCGATGAACTGCCAAAGGATCCGATGGTCACCACCAAAGAAGGAGCACGCGGGCCGACATCGGTATCTGCCGTGATTCAAAATCCTCCGGTAATTCCTGTGCTCGCGGATGGTTTGTTCGTTCACATGTCGCAATCGGCCGTTCCCTTCGAGACCGATCTCGAGATGCCGAATATCAACTGCGCGAAATGCACGCTGCAGATCATCGAGTTCATGGCCGAGCACGGCCTCAATGCTCAGGGCGACTTTTCATATCACCACTGCGCCGACATCCAGATCACCGCAGATACGAAAAAGCCAATAGATACCCGCTGGCCGGGACAACGCTAAAACCAAATGACGATTGAACAGTGAACATTGAACATTGAACAATGAACATTTCTTCGGGGAAATGTTCA
>JBGPBY010000713.1:0-3027 GCA_041481485.1 Terriglobia bacterium | reverse complement strand
GACTCCAGAATTCCCTGTGAGCCGGTCGAGTAACCAATCAAATGGAATCTTAGCGCCTGGTATGCACGCCTCGCAGCCGTCAATCATTTCCTCGGCGGAGCGAATCCCTACGGAATCGACCATGACGATTTGAGTTTCCTCTGGTGAAAGGTCAGGCAGGTCTCGGTTCATGGGAACGATCGTACTATCCGGACCAGAAGGGGAAAAAACTAAATCTGAGGACGGTGTGGATTTCCTCGGGCGGAGGGTCGAAGAAGTCGCGGGGCATCGGGCGGATAGTATCACCGATCTTCGGCAAGTTATGGACCTCCCGAGTTACGACAGAATTTGTCAGTTCAATTGACGAAATTCAGTACTTCGCGGGACTTTGCACCACAGAACTTCTTTGATTAGTTAGATTTATGAAAGGCTCTTGTAGTGCTCCATTTAGAACAGCGGAGGGTCATCGCGAGCATGAGGCTTTTGCGATGCTTTCGCGAGTGGGATTCGAATCCTATTCCTTGTTTTCAAATTCTCAACGGAGTGAACATGAACAAATCGAACAAAGGTTTCTCGCTGCTCGAACTCTTGATCGTCGTCGCGATCATTCTGATTATTGCGACAATTGCCATCCCCAGCTTGCTGCGATCGCGCCAGGCTGCTCATGAGGCGGCAGCGGTAGCGACTCTACGGACTCTAAATACAGCGGAAGTGACGTATCTGACGACAGCACAGGGAAAGTATGGAACTCTGGCAAGTCTGGTTACGGCCGGTTTGATCCCGAGCAATTTCACAACGGGGCCGGTATCGGGTTATAACTTTGTTGTCACACTGGACACGACGACGTATACGGACTTCACTGTTGCGGCAAATCCCGCGTCCACCAATGAAGGCCGATATGCGTATTATTTGGTGCCGGACGGAGTCGTGCGGTATTCCACAGTAGCCACCTATGCGCCGTCGACTGCGGCAGCAGGCACGCCGGTCACCCAGTAAGTCTTCGTTACCCAGTCGCCTCCCACTGCGAAGAATTCGCGAAGGCGACCGGGAAAGCTTGCGATTCTAATTGACCGGATTCCTCGGTTTGCTTTTGATGCAAACCGGCGAGTCCGGCATTTTGTTTTCAAAGTAGAATCTTGGGGCATGATTCCAGGGCGGTACTACTTCTGGCCCGATTGTTACGCAGTGAATCCAAAGACAGGGAATGTCTCCTGCTTGAATTAGATATTCCATATTCCACTTTCAGCCGAACGGAACGCAGTTCCCGAGGCCAATCGTCGGGTGGAGGTGCTCAAAGACACCTGCGATGGACCGGATCCACCAACTCACGAAGTAAACTACGCCCGGCGTCGAAGGGCGCCGGGCTTTCCCCTTTGGGTAAGTATCGAAATGAATCGAGCTAATTTTATGAGAACCCCTTACCGACGGCTATGGATCGCGCTTGCGGCTTCTATAATCTTGACGATTCTAGCGGTTTTCACTGGTCTATTTGAGCCCGTCTTCCTCCCAGTCCTCTTTTTGATGATGCCTATTGCCCCAGCGTGCGGGAATTGTATTTCAGCAGGCTTGCTATTTATTCTTGCTCCAGTCTTCGTTTACACGATTATCTTTTGGACCATTGGAACAATTTGGAATATTGGGATGGAACTTTATAAAAGGCCCCGCTAGAGACAGGTCCAATCTGATGCACCATTACCCTAATTTTCGCAAAGCGGCCGGGAACCTTATTGGCTGGTCTATGTGGCTAATTATTCCCGCAATCTTATTTGTTTCGATTCTTCTGGTCTGTATCGTGCTCTTGCTGCGCGGAGAGATGCGCATCGATTGAGCCCGTCCGGCGCTGCTCCGGTGGCGCCGGATTTGCTTAAGTCGACCTCACCATGAAATTCTTCCGCAACCGCGCACCCTCTATCAAAACCGTTCTAGGAATCACTCACGCCAAAAAGGCGGTCAAGACAGCCGTGGGCATCACCGCGGCGATGAAGCCTGTGCGTGTCCTGGGGAACGTCACACGCACGGTAAAACGGCATGTGGGATATTATGGTGAGCCTATGAAAATCGCTCGCAATGGACTGCCGCGGCCACTGGGGTTCAAGACAGCCGCCGGGATCTTGGTGCCGCTCCTGATGACTCTGGTGGCGCTGGCTATCGCCGGATTCGTCCTGATGCTGTATCACTGAAAATCCCGCCACCCTACACATCGTCCATATTGCCGAATCGCGCCCACAACCAAACGTCGCAAGGAAAATCCGGTAGTGCGCAAGTTTGAAATTAATTAACCGGCATTTCTGCGTTCATGCCGAATCGCCAGTCTGGCAGCGAAATAAACGATAGCGAAAATACCGCCCACTTCAATAGCCAAGACCACGAGCCCGAATCCCATAATTCCTATTGTGCCGACACCAACCATATCTCCCTCCCTTATGCTGACCGTTTTTATAAGGTCCGCGCTTCGAATGCTTAACTTCCATTTCCTTCGTTTCGAGCAATTGCGCCAGCGTCCGGAACTGGATCACGTCCGGTAAGCTGGCCGCAACATTCCGCCCGATCGGCAACGGCGGGAAGCGTATCACGCGCGTCAGCCGGGATGATTATGAACGGTTCCTGGAAGCACAGAAGGACCGGAACTGTCCGGCGCTTCCGTAATAATCCTCGCGTTCATTCAACATTGAATCTCCGGCCGGGTACCGTTGCAACGGGAGCGCTGGCTTCATGCTGGCAACCGGCCTTTCTTCTTAGGCGGACCTGTTCTGGTCATTCCGCGCTGGACAATTTCCCAGGTTAAAAGAACCACGGCCCGGTACTGTTGCAACAGGAGCGTCGGCATCACGCTGGCAGCGGGCCTTTTCCTTTGGATGGTTTGCAAAATGAGCTGGTTGAAATTTGCGGTTGCCTACATTGTTGAATTGGTCTCGGGCTGGGCAGGAATTCTCGTAACTATTCAGCACTTTCTTGGGAAATGATGCAGATTGTTGTTGACATGCTTTTTAATGAAATCGTGATTTTGTAAGTGGCTGTCTAACTCATCGCAATAGGTGGATGTTAATG
>JBGPBY010000712.1:0-3039 GCA_041481485.1 Terriglobia bacterium | reverse complement strand
GGAACTCTTGACCGTGCAGAAGTAAATTGTCGGCGGTCGATGCCGGATCGGGCGTGGTGCGGAAATAAGAAATGTCCGGAATGCGTTGCTCTTTATTGACCACCAGATCCTGCACAATCGGCAGATTCTCGGCGGCAGCCTGGAATACCAGGTGAGCGGGAGTGTTGCGGTAAGCGCCTCCGTAATTCATGTGCACATGCACATCACCGCTGACCCAGTGGGAGCCGCTATTTTTTGGAAGATCGAAGGACTGCAGGCGAATGGCGACATCGGTTGTCGTGTTTTCCCGGATGTCGATCACCTGATGCACCGGCCTGTACTCAAATCCCTTCATGACATCAATGGACACGCGCCCAACCGGAGCCTCGACTTCTTCCTCACCTGCGGTATGAAAGTAATGCGCCTCAAACGCCATTTCGCTTCGATCGAAGCTGTCGTCTGCGTGCATCCATGCATCCCGAGGCGCGTACGATCGTCCATCCGCGCCGATCACGAAAACACGCGCCGCTGTTTGCTGGCCCGCGTCGTCCGTCACGGTGATCTTGAATAGACCCATCGGCGCCAAGAAATGTCTGTCCTTGGCCTCAAGTTGACGCTGTGCACCGCCGGGGATGGCTTGCAGCCACAAAGACGTGTTGCCGCCGCGATTCGATATGAACGCGATCTGGTTGCCGTCCGGGGACCATCGCGGGTTGACGTTGTCAAAGTCGCCATAGGACAGTGGGAACGGATCGCCGCCTTGGGCCGGCATCACCCACAGCTGATGCCACGCTTGTCCCAGATACGAGGCGTAAACGATGCGCTTGCCGTCCGGGGAAAAATTCGGGCGGGACTTCCAGGCGGTTTCTTCATGGTGAATTTCGCGCGCATCGGCTCCCGGTTCCGCTTTCATGCGCCAGAATCCGCCCGTCCCGTAGATATGTCCGCGGTTCGAAACGAAAACTATTTCGGTGCCATCCGGCGACCACGCGGGGCTTATCTCGTGATCGAACGCACTGTAGTAATACCTGGGCAGGGGACTGTGGTTCTCGCCCGTCAAGCGCTGCACATCGCGCAACGCGCCGTCCGCAAAGCGGCCCATGAAGATATGAAAGCGTCCATTGAAGGACGTCGAAACAAATGCGAGCCTCCGGCCATCCGGCGAAATACCCGGTTCGACGTTGACCGCGCCGTCATGTGTCAGAGGATGCGCCTGTTTGGTGACGCGATCGATTGCCCATAGTTCAAGCGCGCTCTTGTCATACTTTGTGTAGACGATCCATCGCCCGTCAGAAGACCAGTCTGGTTGATAGTCGTAGCCCGGACCAGCGGTAATCTGCTCAGCTGTGTTGGAGTCGATCTGCTGAATCCACAGCGATCCAGCCATTGAGTACGCGACCGATTTGGAGTCGGGCGCCCACGCAACCGAACTGGGTCCGGTAGTCAGTTGCGGCAAGTACATCTCGCGAAAATAATACGGATGCGGCACGTCAATCTGCTTCAATACCGGCTCGCGCTGGGCAGTAGCCAGCGCCGAAGCGGCCACTACAACGCCGAGCAACCATGCGCTTTCGCGAATCGACAAGAATCTCCTCCGGCTAGTTAGTGCGTATATCAGGAACGGCGCGGATTATACCGGAATGCCCCCATCGGCGTAGGCACGATCAATTGCTTATCAACGAGTATTGTTGTCCCGCGAGCCTGAATCCAATCTTGCCAATCTTGCGTACTGAAGTCAGAGGTGGTAGATCAGAGGCTCGCATGGACAGCGCTCCATCCCGCGTATTCATCACCGGCGGCACCGGCTACATGGGCAGCCGTTTAATCCCACGCCTGCTGGCTCGCGGACACAAAGTAAGTGCGCTGGTGCGCTCGCAATCGCAGGGCAAGTTGCCGGCGGGCTGCGAAGCTGTGCCGGGCGATGCCTTGGATGCATCCACGTATCGCGATCGGATCAAGCCGGCCACAACTTTCGTACAGCTTGTCGGCGTGCCGCATCCCAGCCCGGCCAAGGCGGCCCAGTTTCGCAGCATTGACCTGGTGGCCGGACGAGAGGCTGTCGCGGCGGCTGTTTTTGCTGGAGTAGAGCACTTCGTCTATGTCAGCGTGGCGCAGCCAGCGCCCATGATGAAGGCGTACCTGGAGGTGAGGGCCGAGTGCGAGGCTGACATCCGCGCGAGCGGCCTCCAGGCAACGATCTTGCGGCCCTGGTACGTTCTCGGCCCGGGTCATCGTTGGCCCTACGTGCTGATTCCCGCGTATTGGCTGTTGGAGCGGATTCCGGCGACTCGCGAGGGAGCGAGGCGCCTGGGGCTGGTTACTTTAGAGCAGATGCTGCAATCCCTCACCCGCGCAGTCGCATCACCGGCACCAAACGTTCGTATCCTCGGTGTGCCTGAAATCCGCGATGGTGGTGCGCAGGCTGCCTGATGTTCACAATTCCCGCATAAAAAGCGGCTTCCACGACATTGGAACAAAGGTAACTCCAACTCCAGCCAAGAATTACCAAAGCTCATGCCCGTGGGACATCTATTCGCTCCTTGATGCGCGGTGAGATGTTGAGGTGTATTTTTCACGGCCCCGTTATGGACAAAAACGAGTACCTGGAAAATGTTCACCTGCGCATCTTGCGTGTCACCGAGGATCTGCGCGCCATTCAACGCGATTTGAACTGTGCCGCCATGGAGGCGCCCGGAAACCCTGAGTTGCTCGAGGCCCTGAGCACTGGTCCGGAACTCGAATCGCTGCAGGTCTTGAAATCAGCGCTCGACCAGATGAGACATTTTCTGTGGTTCTACGGGCAAGTGATCACGAACGAATCAGAATTCGGCGACAAGCTGCGCGAGACCATTCGCCAGAAGCCATCCAATGACGGCGTGCAGCAGGCCGCTCCCACTCCTCTCAACGACCGCATTCGTGGCGCTGCAGAAGCGTTGATGTTGCAGTACCTCGCCGACGGAAAAACGCGGAAGCCGAACTAGCAACACGAACAAACGAACTCACCACAGAGACACAGAGGCACACAGAGAACAGCTAAAGGCGAAGGACTATTCGCTTGCT
>JBGPBY010000711.1:0-3053 GCA_041481485.1 Terriglobia bacterium | reverse complement strand
GCTCGAACTCTTTCTCCTGAAGGACTCGCAGAAGGGCAATCTGCATCTCCGCTGTCAATTCGCCGATCTCATCCAGAAAGATCGTTCCTCCGTTCGCAGCCTCAAAGCGGCCGATGCGCTGTTGAAGCGCTCCGGTAAAGGCTCCCTTCTCATGGCCAAACAATTCGCTGGCGATCAACTCTGCGGGTAGCGCCGCGCAATTGACCTTCACGAGGGCTCGTGGGGCACGAGTGGAACGACGATGGATGGCATGAGCAACGAGTTCCTTGCCGGTGCCGGTTTCTCCCGTAACGAGTACGGTCGAATCCGTGCGTGCTACACGATCAATTGCGGCCAGCACTTTTTGCAGGGATGTTGACGACCCCACTATTTCTTCAAAGATCGAACGCTGAACAATTTCGTCGCGGAGCAAACGGTTTTCAACCTGGAGTTGTTCTTTCAGGATATTGATCTGTTCGTACGCCAGCGCGTTGGAGACGGCGATCGACACCATATCCGAGACGTCCTGCAGCAAGCGGAGTTCGCTGGCGGCGAAGCTTCGAGCCTTCATGGAGAGAAAGTCAACGACTCCAATCACCTCACCATGTTTCATCAGCGGCAGGGCGACATAACTTCGTATGCCATACTTCAGGAAATCGTCGTCTCGGGGAAACCGTCGCTGAGACTCCACATCCGAGCACACATAGGGCACACCGGAAGCAATGATCGCGCTCATCGGATGTTCTCGAATGGCGACGCGAGTGCGGAGCGGTTCGATGTTGAGATCCAGCGCCTTGCGTTCGAGCATACGCTGTGGAGACTCATGCTCTTCACGCTGCAATCCCTCGATATGCAGCGAGTGGAGTTTGGCGAAATCGCCTTCCCGCACCACGATGCCAACCGAGTCGAACTGAACCAGAGGCTTGAGCGAAGTCACCAAAGCGGCGAGCACATCCGACAGTTCCAGGTGGGACCCAATGGCTTTCGCAACCTGAAGAATCACCGGCGCACTGGATGTCGTGGACTGGTCACTCACCTGCGTTGGCTGCATAGCCAGAGCGTAGCACGAGTCCGTCAGAGCAACCGAAATCACAGACTGCCGTATTCGAAATCCGGACGTGAAATGCCGATCACCTGTTTCCCGGTTCGATCCGAACCTTGCGAAAAAATCCTTACGCGATACAGGCCCTCACGCACTGTAACGATGAAAATGTTCCTGTGCGGCAAAATGGAGAATTTGGCGATTCATTGATCCCTTCTCTGTGCAATACTCCCGGCACTGCTGCCATTGCGCATTGAGCTGTTCGGGATAGCCAAGAATCGAAAATTCATCAAGGAGGAAAAGTCATGAGGACTGTGCTCAAAATGATCCTGTTTGCCGTAGTTTTGTTTCCTGTCACGGTTTCCACGCTGTCGGCTCGTCCAGTGAAGGTTATGACCAAAAACATGGATGCCGGAACGGATCTCGGATTTGTAATCCAGTACCTGCAAACGAATCCTTTGCTCGGTGTGCAGCTGACGTATCAGGAAGTTTTGAAAAACAACTACGCGGTACGTGCAGGCGCGTTAGCGAAGGAAATTGTCGAGGCGGACCCCGACATTGTGGGTCTGCAGGAAGTCACACTTTGGCGAACGGGGCCGAACCCCGCTAATGCAAATACGATTGTTGCCGACCAGATCTCACTATTGTTGGGCGCGCTGGCTGCGCTCGGTCAGCCCTATTCGGTAGTCGCAACGAACACTCTTACCGATGTCGCTTTGCCACTGACCGCAGCTGGGACCCCAGCTTTCCGCTGGACGGACAGCGATGTCGTGATTGTTCGCTCCAACCTGCTGCCGGGTAGCGTTGCCAATGTGCAGACCGGGTTGTATAACACCCTTTTGCATTTACCTTCGCCATTCGGCACACTCACCGTATTGCGCGGATGGATCTCGGCGGATGTGACCGTCGACAGCAAGACGTTCCGCTTTGTGACGACGCACCTGGAAAGCTCCGGCGGCTTGTACGGCAACCCCGATGTCGACTTGATTCAGGCCGCTCAGGCACAGGAACTGGTACAAATATTGAACAGCACCCCGATGCCTGTGGTACTTGGCGGGGATCTCAATTCCAATGCCACACACACGCCGCCCGAACAAACACTTTCAGTGAAGATCCTTCTCAACTCGGGATACGCCGACACCTGGAGCGAGCTCCATCACGGGAATCCCGGGTTTACCTGGCCGATTTTCCTCGAGGATCCACTTCGCGATCATCAACAGGGACCGAAGGAACGCATCGACTTCATTTTCGAGCGCGGTTTCGATCCGGTCTCGGTGGACCGCACCGGATTGAAAGGCCTGGCGTCGTCCGATCATGCGGGTGTCGTGGCGGTTTTGAAAAATTAAATCGCGATTGCATTCGTAAGAGAGATGAATGCGGCGTCAGCAGTATCGGCGGCAAGTGCTGCCGAGGAGAGGCAAATATGATGACCACGAAAGTGACAATCAATCTCTTGCTAATGCTCGCGCTGGCGCTCACGTTGATTGGCGCCGCATTGACGATGGCGCAACAGGCCGCGCAGGGACGCAACGTTACTCCGCCCAGGCCGCAAGGCCCGTGTGACGTCTACGCAACAGGAGGCGCTCCCTGCGTCGCCGCCCACAGTACCACGCGCGCTCTCTACTCCACGTATAACGGGCCGCTCTACCAGGTGCTACGCCAGTCGGATGGCAAGACTCTGGACATAGGCGTTGTCCAGCCCGTCGCCTCGCCAGTCCCGGATCCGGGCGGATACGCGAATGCTGCTGCGCAGGATGCGTTCTGCGCCAATACGTATTGCTGGATCGGCATCATCTACGATCAATCGCCCAGCCACAACCACCTCTTCCAGGCGCCGCGCGGCAATTTCAGCGGCCCGGCCATGGGCGGGTTTAACAATCTTCCGATCGCAGACATGGCTCCAATCACGATCATGGGCCACAAGGCTTACGGCGTCTTCATCGCGCCGGGCATGGGCCTTCGTCAGAACAACCCGAAGGGAACCGCAGTCGACGACCAGGCGGAGGGTCAGTACTGGGTAATTAACGGCCAG
>JBGPBY010000710.1:0-3057 GCA_041481485.1 Terriglobia bacterium | reverse complement strand
AGCCGGATCAGGAACATGTTGATCTTTTCGAAGAATCCGGCAAGCCAGCCAGAAAATCCAAGATTCCGAAATGGCAATGGAATAAAGATTTCGCGCTGAACCAGAAAGCCTGTCTGTTCCAGCAAACTTCGGAAGGTGTGAACCGAAAACAGTCTCTTGTGCGTGATGTCGAGAATTCCCCGCTGGCCGTAGTTGAAATGACCCAGCAGAAGCATGATTCGGACGATGATAAACCCGACATTTCCGGTGCTGAAAATGACGCGGGGAGCACGGCCAAGAGATAGCGAGGACATCCGCAAAAGGAACAATTCTGGCTTCGACAAATGCTCAACGACGTCGAGCATCAGAATCACATCGAAGTTGGATTCCTGAATCAGGTCGACCAGGCGATGTTCGTCTGTTTCCAGATTTATCTGTTCATAGCGCACCAACTGTGCCCGGACCTGGGAAGGCGGCAGCATGTCGACTCCGGTGACCCGGCATTTGCGCCGCTGCCGGAGTTCCTCAGCCACATATCCGGTCGAACAGCCGATGTCCAGGACGCTCGTTCCTTCCGGAACCAGCTTTGGATCGAGGCAAACGATCGAATGTGGGCTGAGAGAGTCCAGTTTCTGTTCGTACACGGGGCCCGATTCCAACGCCGGTAAATTGAAAACGACCTCCGGATGGAATCTGACGTCGTAAAACAAATGATATTTCTGAAGAAAGAATTTGAACGTCGCCTTTATGACGTTTCGCGCGTAGCGCATTCCATCGACGTGGCAGATTTCACCGCCGTAATGCGTGGGAATATTGATCTCGACGATTCGCACGCGGCTCTGCACCAGCTCCAGGAGAATTTCAGTATCAAAATGAAAGTCGTTGGTGTTGAGCGCGAATCCGATCCTGGAGAGCACTTTCGTCGAATACGCACGGTATCCCGTATGCCACTCGCTGAGCTGAACTCCCGCCAGCCGGTTCTGCATATTGGTAAGAATGCGGTTGCCGACATATTTGTACAGAGGCATGCCACCGCGGAGCGGGGAATAGCGCTGGCCGAAACGGACACCGAGTACGCATCCCACATCCGACTCGTTCTGGAACGGCGCAAGCAGTTCCGGCAGTGCTTTCGGCGTGTATTGATTGTCGCCGTGGAGCATCACGACGACATCGAAGCCTTCCCGGATGGCATAGGTATATCCAACCTTCTGATTTCCGCCATAGCCCTGGTTATTCTGGTTTCTCATGATCCGGGCATTATTCAGTCCGGTACGGACGATATACGCATGGGCGATGTCCACGGTGTTATCCTGCGATGCGTCATCGATCAGCAGGATCTCGGCATCCGTGCTGTTTTTGAAGCGCTCAGGGATATCGTCAAAAACACTTTCGATATGCTTTTCCGCGTTGTACGACAGGATGAAGATGAGAAGTCTCATGCAAAAGGTCCAGGAAAGGATGCGTTGTTCTGTTCCCTCAAAAGTATACGTGTAGGCCGGAATCCAGCAGAGGATCTTTTGGAACATTGAGATGAACCAGGATTTCAGGAGATGGTGACAAACGGGCCTTCGATTGTGAAACCACGCGGCAGAAACTTCGAACTCTGGATGCTGCTTCCGGCGGTGCTGGGTCTCCTGGGCATCCTTTATCACGAATGGTGGCGTGACGAGGCGTATACATGGCTTGTCGTGGGCGCCAGTGAAACCGTCCGCGATCTAGTCAGGAATTTGGGAATCAACAACCATCCCCGGGCCTATTACGTGATGGTCTGGATTCTGTATCGTGCGTGGCACAATCCGTTTGCGCTGTCTTTGTTGAACCTGTCGTTCGCACTGTCGGCCGTTTATTTGTTCGTACGGTCGGCTCCGGTGACCCGGCTGCAGGCAATTCTCTTCAGTGTGAGTTTCTATCCCCTCTATCAGTACGGCATCATGTCCCGTTCGTATTCACTGCTCCTCGTTCTGCTGTTCCTGTATTGCCATTTGCGCCGTTCGCATCCGTCCCTGGTTGTTGCCCGCCTGCTGGTTCTGGCGGCATTGGCACAGGTCCACTTGATTGCGCTGATGGCGGCAGCAGTGCTTCTTTTCTTCGATGGCGTGACCGTACCTCCGGCAATACGCTGGAAAAAGGTCAACCTTGCGGCGGCGGCGCTCGTTGTGCTCAGCCTGGCAACTTCCGCATGGCAGATGGCGCCGAGCGCCGCATCTGTTCCATCTCTGTCGAATCACGATCCTTCGGCCGTCGTGGCCGGATTCTCCAATGCATTTGTCCCGAACTTTGGCTTTCTCAATGAAAATGAGCGGGCGCGTCACTTTCTGCACCGTGGGCCTGGCCTTTTGTTGTTTCTCGGTAGTTGGATTCTGCTGTGGCCGCAGCGAAAGGCTCTACTGGCATATGGGATGCTTACCGCTGGATTGGCAGCGATTTGTTTCGTCGTCTATAGCGGATTTCGCTGGCATCACGGGTTCTATTTCATATTCATGTTGTCCGGGCTTTGGCTTGCCGGAGGTCCGGTTCTACGCGGGGCACGCCGCCATGTTTTGACTTTCCTGATGATCATTCAGGCCATTGTCGGACTCTATGCGGTGGCGAGCGATGTTCGGCGCCCGTATTCCGACGGCAGACTGGCCGCGAGTTTCCTGCGAGACAATCACTTGGACCGGTTGCCCCTGGTCGGTCTGAATGTGCTTCAGGGCACGAATAAAACCGCATATCAATGGGAGATTGACGGAGTTCAGCCTGTGCTTCTGGAACTGGGCAGCAGCAGGATCTATGACCCCATTGGAAATTCGTATGAACGGTTTTTCACGCACTATGCATCGCGGGAGTACTTTCCAGTCATGGGGCAGGAGCAGGCAGATCGTGAGATTCAGGGTGTGGCGTCCCGGCTCGGCCGCCCGTTTGTTGTCGTTACGATGCGATACACACCGCTGGACAAAACGATGGACGTACCGGCGGGCCTTCGAAAATTGACAGATCTCCCGCAGCCGCTCGACTTTGGCGAGGCCTACAGCGTTTATCTCTACGAAACCGCCAAATGACAATTGAACAGCGGCCTGTCGCGTTCCCAGCCGCGTT
>JBGPBY010000709.1:0-3059 GCA_041481485.1 Terriglobia bacterium | reverse complement strand
TTACTTGCGGTACCCCTCACCGGCCTTCGGCCCCCTCTCCCGTTGGGAGAGGGATTTCTTGATAGATCGCGTCCACCGTGGCGGTCCCGGTATCCGCGAGTTCCCTGGATTTTGGGTGTTGGAAAACGCGAAAGTGTGTCACTGTAAAAGCGGATATCAACCCTTGGTTTCCAAACAAATGCCGTCAAGGAACAAATTCTGGACTTTGGCCGGTGTCTTGCTCCTGGGGGCACTGGTTTCCCTGAGTATTTGTATCAACACCTGTACCGACGTTGCGCCTGTTTCGGACACGTGCCCGCATCATCAGGAAAGCTCGGACTGCTGTAAACATCCAGGCGGAGATGTCGCCGCGCTGAGTTGGAACACACAAAAGCAACATCCGCAAATCATTTCCGCCGTTTCTGTGCAATGGATGGAGATCCCGATTGCGGTTTCTCTCGTATTCGAGTGCGATCGTCCCGGTCTGCGCTCGCTCGCCAAATTTCATGGCTCTTCGGGTCCGCCGGCCTCCCGGATTCTTTCTCTTCGTATTTAGTTTCATCGTCACAAGGTGAAGGTGTCTTTGATCCCTTAACCGTCACCCGCCGCGTTTAGCGTCGGTGCGCCTGCTCGGACGGAGAAGGCCATTGGAGAAGCTATTGGAGAAGGAAAGATGAGAGTTTCGTTGAATACCCTTTTGTTCGCTCTGATTTGTCTGGTTCTTTGCGTCTCAACTGCATCCGCTCAGATGAAAATGAACATGGTCGGGATGGAAAACTCGGCTGGGTTCATGTCGTCGGGGACCAGCATTGAGCCGTTGACCACATCCGAGACCGCCGCCATGATTCACAAAACATGGGACGGCTGGACCTTCATGGTTCATGCAAATGCCGAATTGGTCAGCGTGCAACAGAACGGGCCACGCGGCCGGGACAAAGTCTTTTCACCCAATTGGATTATGCCAATGTTGGGGAAATCGTTCGGACGGCAATCCATTCAATTTCGAACCATGCTCAGCGCCGAACCGATGACGGTGACCAAACGCCGGTATCCCGAACTGTTTCAAAATGGTGAAACGGCATTTGGACTGCCTGTCATCGATGGGCAGCACCCACACGATCTGGTCATGGAACTCGCGGTCCGGTACGAGGTCAGTGTTGCAGAAAAAACTCGTTTGTTTGTCTACGGCGCGCCGGTTGGCGAACCGGCACTAGGTCCAACGGCCTTTCCGCACCGAGCATCGAACTCCGAAAATCCCTTGTCCGTGCTTGGTCACCACGTTGAAGATTCGACACACATTTCCAACAGCGTCATCACTGTCGGATTTATCCAGGGCCCGCTTCAACTGGAAGCATCGACCTTCCATGGGCAGGAACCCAACGAGAATCGCTGGAATATCGATCGCGGAAAACCAGATTCCTTTGCTTCGCGTCTCAGCATCTCGCTGACAAAGAATTTTTCCGGACAGTTTTCGATGGGCAGGATCAACAATCGTGAGGCAATGCATGAGTCGCAAGACACATTACGAATGACAGCATCCATCCATCATCACGCGACTTTTTCCGGAGGGCATATTGCGACCAGTGTCATCTGGGGACGCAACAAAGATATGCCCGGCGATGAAGCGCCGCGGATTTTCAACGCATATGATTTGGAATCGACCGTCAAGTTTAGTTCGAAGAACTGGGTTTGGGGGCGCATCGAAAATCTCGACCGCGATCAGACTCTTCTCGTGGGAGAAACGCCGGCAGTCCTGGATGTCGAAGAGACGCCAGTCGGCAGGATTCAGGCATGGACCGTTGGATACGAAAGGGAAATTCCATCACCGGTCTCATTTCTGAGCCTCGGGATTGGTGCACAATACACAGGTTACCGAACGCCGTCCGTATTTAAGCCAGTCTATGGCGACCGCCCATCCACGGCCGTGGTGTTTTTGAGGCTGAGGCCGGTGGCCAACATGACGGATCATATTAAAATGATGCACCAGCCCTGATGATACCGTGAAAAATACGCCATATGATGTGATCCGCCTGGGTTCGTGGAGTGAATTTCTATCGCTGACCGCCGATTCGCCGTATCACAATTGGGCGTTTCGCGGGCAACGCGATGCGTCGCTGCCGTTATTCAGTGCGGTGTCGCGTTACCTGATGACCTACCACATCGACCCCCACTCCTGGTCCCATCAGGAGGAACGCATTCTGAGAATCTTCAAGCGGAAGGCAATTCACTTTCTGGACCACGTGCCTGAAGCTGCGGATGATTTCCAGTGGCTTGCGCTGATGCAGGACCATGGCGCGCCGACACGCCTGCTCGATTTTTCCTGGTCGCCATATGTGGCAGCGTTCTTTGCGCTGCACAACGCCACTCAGGACGCAATCATCTGGGCTTGCAATCCGTTCGAGATCGAACGGAACAAGAAATTCGAGATGTCCCAGCCTGAGGATTTTCGAAAGCATCTCCTTTCTGCATCGAAGCCCTTCGTCTGGATTGGCGAGCCGCATGCAATGAATCGCAGACTCATTGCCCAGTCGGGGACTTTTCTGGTGCCATCGGTTCTTGATCAGCCGATCGAAGATATCCTTGCCGGCTATCCCGATCCGAAAGGCACGCTGATCAAATTCATCCTTCCGTTAAGCGAGATCCGCGATAAGGGAATGCGCGAACTTTACAAGATGAATATCACGCAGGCATCACTGTTCCCGGATCTGGATGGCCTGGCCCGATCGCTTGCGTACGAACTGGAATTCCATTGGGCCTACGACCCGAGAAAGAAGCGCATCACTCAGGATTGAAGTAAGCTTTTCCTCCTGTAGGCCACGGTCATACAAGGTGTGAGTGAATTCAGATTAAGCGACTGTAGGGGCGGTTTATGACCGCCCGCAATTGAGAGGCCTGCAATCCTCCGAATTGCGGCGATCATAGACAGCCCCTACAGTGGGAATCGCAGAGTCAATGGAGGATTTACGGACCGGTCGAGAAGGCCACGTGTTTATCGGAGGAAGACCCGGCTGATCTTGGCGTCGCAATCGCCGAGGCGTAAGGAACTACTCGAAATTCTTGGTATCCCATTTGATGTGATT
>JBGPBY010000708.1:0-3063 GCA_041481485.1 Terriglobia bacterium | reverse complement strand
CCTCACCCGGCCTTCGGCCACCCTCTCCCGTTGGGAGAGGGATTTCTTTATAGACCGCCTCTACAGTCTCGTGTGCAAAGCTTTTAAGGAAGTCCGACATGCCCAAAACCACTGAAGTTCCTGTCCTGATCGTAGGAGGCGGCGCGGTCGGGTCTGTGTTGTCGATGGAGTTGGCACGCCGCGGTGTCGAGTATCGATGCATCGAACGCATGCCCGGCCCGGGTCGTGAGTCGCGGGCCATCGCGATGCACGCACGCACCGTTGAGATGTTCGATCTCGTCGATCCGGAGCTAAGCCGGCGTATCCTCGAACGCGATCTTCGCTGCAAAGGATACGTGATGCACTTCCTGCGGGACGGCGAGAGAACGGAAGTTCGTCCGGGTCTCGATTACACCACTGTCGATTCTCGTTATAACTGTATTTTTGCGCACAACCAGAGCGAGACCGAGACGTTCGTGCGCGATTACACGCGTTCCCACTTCGGCAAAAATATCGAATACAACGCGACGTTTCAGGATTTGACTTTGGAGCCCGATGGCGTCACGGCGCGGATCACGCATGCCGACCGCGGAGACGAGGAAGAGCTGGTTCGCTGCCGGTATCTGGTCGCGGCCGATGGCATCAATTCGCGGGTGCGGCGCGGTCTCGGAATGTCGGTCAAGGGTAAGGACTACAGCGGCAGCTTCTTTCAAAATCTCGACATCTATTTAAATGGCTTCCCAGACTGGACCGATTACTTTCATTACTGCGTGGGTTCGGATCATTTTCTAATGGTGGCGCCCCTGCCGGGTGGTCACTTTCGACTGCTGTTGAGCGACCGCGGTGAAGCGGCGGACCCCAACTTCACGCCGCAGCAGGCATTCATGCGCTTGCTCAAACTTCACTTCGACGGAGTGACGATGGGCGATGTGGTGTGGCATTCGAAGTGGGAAACGTGGGTCCGGCTTGCGGATACCTTTCGCCAGGGTAACGTATTTCTTGCAGGCGATGCCGCGCACGTGCACTCAACGACGGGCGGCCAGGGGATGAATTGCTGCATGCAGGACGCCTTCAATCTGGGTTGGAAGCTCGCCCTTGTTCTGAAAGGCTATGCCAAACCCGACCTGCTCGATTCCTACGAGGCCGAGCGCAGGCCCGTCGCCGAACAAGTCATCTGGGCGGCGTCATCGCTACACGATATCTTCATGACCCATGGCAAGGACATCGCCCGGCGAACGCAAACGATGTTTGAGTCCGGATATACGGAAAAGGTTGTGAACACCTGTTCCGGCGTGGCCTACACGTACAGAGACTACCTGCAGAAGCCTGCCGCCTTGACGGACATCAGCGGTCCCGCCATCGGCGACCGAGCCCCGGACATCGATTTCGAACGGGGAGGAACTCTCTTCGACCGGCTGCGGAATCCGTACTTCACGCTGTTGGTCATGCCGGGCGACAGCGACGGCTCTTCCATCGTCGAAGGTCTGAAACGGCGCTTCGCGCCGGTGTTCGCAGTCGAAACACTGCCCAGATCAGGAGCTCTTACAAACCGTTATGGACCCAGCGACGGCCGGCTGATCCTCGTTCGCCCGGACGGCTATATTGGTTTCAAATGCCGCGCAGAAGAAACTCAACTTCTCGGAGAAACACTGGAGCGTGTACTGACAAGTTGAGGCTACTGCGATTCCCCACTGTAGGGACGGTCTATGACCGCCCGCTATTCGGAGGATTGCAGGCCTCTCAATTGTGGGCGGTCACAGACCGCCCCTACAGTCGTTCAATTTAAATTTATTCACACGTTCTGTGACAGCGCCTACAACCTGATCCTGCACGTTGCGATTCTGCTTGAGATTCTGTTTGAGGGTGGAAAGTCGAAGGCGTTCTGATGAAGTTTGCACTCCGCCCCGCGTAAGTGGGAAAATGCGCTCGCAACGGATTCTTTAAAACGCCAGATAGAGAACTCAGGACAAACTATGAAAAGGATCACCGAATTCGCACTGACCTGCTCGTTGTTGGCCGCACTCGCTGTCCCGGTTTTGGCCCACCACAGCGCAGCCGCCTACGATACCCAGAAGGAAATCAAGATCAGCGGCAGCGTTGCCGTATACACCTTCAAGAATCCCCATATCTACATGCTCATACAAGCGCGCAACCCGGATGGATCGACGACTCCGGTAGAAGTCGAAGCGGGCGCTGCATCGGTGTTGAATCCGTTGGGGTTCAACAAAGACTCCGTGAAGGTCGGCGACGTGGTGACCGTAGTCGGAAATCCGGCGCGCAACAATCCGGACAAAACCATACTCGGAAAAGATCTCTATAAGAGTGACGGTTCCTACTATCCGCTGAACATTGCATCGCGCAGCGTGTACGCGGCAAAAGAGGAAGTGGCCACCAGCATCGCGGGCACATGGTTTTCTCCCCGCACCGAGTTCAACGCGTTTCTTGGCGGCGCTCGAAACTGGCCGCTAACAGACAAAGGAAAGGCCGCGATTGCAGTGGTCGATCCCAAGGCAACCACGCAAAAGGATTGCATCCCGATCGGCGCGCCGGCGTTGATGTTCTACCCTGTGGCAACGACAATTACCGTGGCGAAAGACCGCGTGCAGATGAAGATCGATTGGATGGACTCCGAACGCGTGGTTTACCTTGATGGACGCCAGCATCCGCCGTCCAGTCAAACGACATTGCTCGGTCATTCGACCGGACGATGGGAAGGCAAGACGTTGGTCGTCGAAACCACGAATTTCAAGGAACATCCAATGGGTCTCTCCACGTCCTTGCCGGGCAGCACGCAGAAACACCTGACCGAGCGTTTCAGCCTCAGCCCGGATGGAAAGAAATTGGTGTACTCCGGTGTCATCGTCGATCCCGTGTACCTCACGAAGCCTGTCGAATGGTCGGGGCAGTGGGAATACCGGCCGAATTTGCCTCACTCGAATCAGAAGTGTGATCTCGAGGTCGCGCGCAAATTCCTGCAACAGTGAGAAGCCTCTTCAGGTTACACCGGCGTAGATTGAGCAACTGTAGGCGCGGTCTATGACCGCGCACGTTTTTAAAGAATGCAACCTTCCAAATTGTGCGCGG
>JBGPBY010000707.1:0-3072 GCA_041481485.1 Terriglobia bacterium | reverse complement strand
CGGTACCCCTCACCCGACCCTCTCCCGTTGGGAGAGGGATTTCTTGATTCACACGACCCTGATGACAACCTTCCCTCGGGGGTGTCCATCGAGGACGTAGTACATTGCATCGACGGTTTCGGCCAGCGGAAAACATCGATCGATGGCCGGCACGAGTTTGCCGGTTTCCAGAAGCTCTTTCAGTACGGCCAAATCCTGCAGGTTTGGACGGGTCATCATCCCCAGCATTTTTTTGCTTCCAGTCATCGACAGGAATGGTGCAACAAACATGGCCTGCAATAACTGCTTCACGGTACCGCCAACCATGACGTATTTTCCGTTTGGCTTCAGCGCCCGCCTGTAGTCGAAGATCGAACGATATCCGTTGACTCCGACGATCAAGTCAAACTGATTCCCATTCTCCGGAAATTGCGCGCGCGTGTAGTCGATGACGTGGTCTGCACCTATGCTGCGCATGATCTCGACGTTCCGCGTACCGCACACAGCAGTCACCTCAGTCCCGAACGACTTGGCAATCTGCACCGCAAAGGTACCCACGCCGCCGCCTGCACCGTAAATGAGAACGTGCTGCCCCGGCTGAATATTTCCCTTGTCGCGAAGTGCCTGAAGCGCAGTCAAACCGGCAATGGGAACGGTCGCGGCGGCTTCGAACGAAACATTCGCAGGCTTGGGCACCAACTTATCTTCCGTCGCGCACACATACTCGGCAAACGCACCTCGCCGCACGCCGAACACTTCATCTCCCGGTCGAAACCGCTTCACGTTTGCGCCAACGGCTTCAACCTGTCCTGCCAGGTCACCACCAATGGACATATCCCGGGGTTCACGAATTCCGCCGCCAAAAATGCGGACAAGGGCACGTGGCATCGTGAAGCGGCGCCATTCGATCGCGTTGATGGATGATGCAAAGACTTTAACCAGCACTTCGTTTTCGCCGGGAGATGGTTTATCGATTTCCCGAAGTTGAAGGACGTCAGGGGAGCCGTAGCTGGTGTACAGAATCGCCTTCATGGTGATCACGCGCGCCTTACCGCTGCTCAATCGCAGGAATGATTGTCAGTTCCGCGTGGACCGCTCCTCGCTGCACGGCATGCACGGCCTGCGCCTTGCTCTCGAACCGATGAATGAAGCCGACATTCTGATAGGCGTTTGGCGGGGTGCTTTCCCACGCGAACAAGCGGTAATCTCCAGGCGCGACGCCGTGAAATTCAAATCGCCCGGATGCGTCGGAAGTTACATTCGCAAACAGAACGCGATTCTCGAATCGTTTCGATTCCGGCACAAGAGCCACTACCGCTCCGGCAACAGCCTTCATGTGGCCGTCGCGGACGATGCCGTCCACAACTGCCGCTCCCCCACTGATGAGAATGTCGAGAGGTGCGGCCGGATGATTGTCGACCTCAAATCCAGCATCAAATACGCTCATCGAGTTCTGAATGACATCGGCGATATAGAAGTCCTGTGGCAGACCTGAGACGGCACCAATGCGAAACCGGCCCGGCGGAACCGACACGACACCGAAAGTCCCATCCGCAGCCACCGGTGAAGTTCGTGTGGAGGTGAGCGTGTACAACGCGACTCTGGAGGAACCACCCACCGGCGTCAGCGACACTCGAAGGTTTGCCGGCATGGCAGCCACACCGGCAAGGCGAACCGTTCCCTTCACGGTTGCCGGTGGATTGATAACGATCGCAACATCACGCACATCCCGGTTCTCGACATCCACAATCGCACGTCCCCACGAGAACGCGCCGAGACCGGCGCCGGCATTTGGATCTGCAACTCTCGCGAGTACTTCGTAAGAGCCGGGCGCAATGTTGGCCAATTCGAAAGGTCCGCTATTCACAGCCAGAGAAATATTGCCGGCATTATTCGCGGTGGTCGCGTCGTTGGGAGTCTCGAGATCCCGATTCGCCAGGTGAAAGAAGATGGTAGCCGGTTGAATGCCGTCTCCGGTGGCGCTGGGCTGCAACGGAATAGAGTTCGCAACGGTTCCCGAAATTCTGAACAGCGGCGCGCTTCGCATGGAGATGTCCAGACGGAGATCCTCTCCGCCGCGAATCGATATGGGAAGAGCATCATTCAAACTCGTCACGTTCGGATAGAACGTTCGCGTCCCCGGCTGAAACGGCGTTCCCGGTCCGCCGGCACGGGCGGGCGGCGAAGCACCAAGGTAGTAGTCGCCAGGCGGGATCCAGAACAATCGGAACTCTCCGTGGTCGTCTGTGGTTTTGGCGGCTCCCGCAATCGCTGGCTGCAGCAGGGCGAAACCCGTTTGATACGCGACGGAGTAAACCTGCACTGCGGCGTTGGACAGGGCCGCGCCATTCCCGTCGTAGACTCGGCCCCCAATAATGGCGCCCGGCGCCATGGAAAGGGGCGCCTGCTTCGTTTCCTTCTCCGCCACCACAATGTCATTCCATGCGGTTGGAGGATACGTGCCATTCACAGGCTTTCCGAAGAACCCTTCGCGCACCGCCCGGACGGTGTATCGGCCGGGCTTCACGCCGGGAAATGCGAATCGTCCATCTCGGTCGGTAAGGACAGTCGGCCATTTCTGCTCTCCAACTGCCCGGGTCACGAGGTTCTGAATTCCCGGCGCCTGGATCGGCAGCCCCCGCGCAGCGGCAGTCGAGATCAATAACTGAGTGGTTTCAGAAAGTGACGCGCCTGCGGGCGGATTGATCGAGATACCGGCGGTGCCGGCATCCCGCAACAGCGATTGCATCGCCTCCGGCGCGATGGCGCCTTCCAGAGAGACCTGGACCTCGGGCAGCGGCTCGTTCGTTCCGGCACGCGTTACGATTCCCTGAACCTGACTGTCAACTGAAGTTGAACTCTGTGCAGGTGAAAGAGCCAAAGACAACGATGTCATCAATGCGAGTACTCCCGTGCAGATTGCGATTCTCATTTTTCACCTCGGATCGATTGTAGATGTTCTAGGCATAAGTGTCGATGTTCGAGGTATACTTGTCAAGTGCCTTGGCAGTCTGGAAAAGATAGGCGTGGTCTATAAAGGTGTGAATGAATGCGATTCCGAATGTAGGGGCGGTCTATGACCGCCCACAATTG
>JBGPBY010000706.1:0-3076 GCA_041481485.1 Terriglobia bacterium | reverse complement strand
TTAGCTTTATCCAGGAACTCAAAAACAATGATTGCTATCGAATAGGCTTCCTCACCTGTAGAACATCCTGGCACCCAGACTCGAAGAGGAACGCTTTCATCCCAATCCGTCATGTACTTCGGAAGGATGTGGGTCTTCAGGAATTCGAAGGCCTTCGGATCCCGAAAGAAACTGGTCACCTGAATCAACATCTCGTCTACGAGGGTCTTGACTTCTTCATGGTGGTCGCTCACATACCGGACATAACTCTGCAGATTCGGAATCTTGAGGGCAGATTGCCGCCGTGCGATTCGCCGCTGAATCGTGCTCTGTTTGTAGTTTGTGAAATCGATATGAGCGACAGCTCGGATGATTGCGAAGAGCTTTTGAAGATGTCCCTTAGGTCCGATTACCCGTTCCTCCAAAACCGAAGCTGCTGAAATATTCTGGAGGGGAAAAAGATGGGAGATTCTTCCAATTTCTTCGGCAATACCTTTGGGAGTTTCGACCAGATCCACGGCGCCCGACAAGATCGCGCTTCGAGGCATCCCGTCGTATTGCGCGGTTTTTGGATCCTGGGCGAACGTGAGGCCTCCTCCATCCTTGATCGCCTGCAAACCCACTGTGCCGTCCGATGCAATCCCGGAAAGAACAACGCCGATAGCCTGACTCTTTCTATCGGCGGCAAGCGACTGGAAAAAGACATTGATCGGTAGGTGCTGCCCCCGTGTTTCGATGCGGGGAGAAAGTTTCAAAACTCCATTTGAGATATGCAAGTTCCTATTTGGAGGTATGACGTAAACGTGGTCGGGTTCTATTCGTAATCCATCGGATACCTCGGCCACAGGCATAGCACTTGTCCGCGAAAGGATATCGGTCGTGAGGCTTCCATGTTTTGGATCGAGATGTTGAATGACAACGACAGCCATTCCAATTCTGGCTGGAAGGTACTTGAGGAGTTGGCTGACTGCGGATAAGCCACCGGCAGAAGCTCCGATTCCGACAACGGGAAACGTCGACGCAGCGCGGGAAGTGTTCTTCGTGCGATCGGGCGATGCAAGCCTGGGCTTGACGGGACTTTCCTTCTTCTTAGCGGACCTCCGGGATTTCGCCATCGCTGCGTCTCCAGTCTAGGCGTAAGTGCAATTCCCGGCTGCGCAGCGGAATTGACCGTTTTTCATTGGCGCGAGGAACCGCTCATCATCTCTCGTCCGATGTGTCTTGGGCCGTCAGCGCCGGCCTACGCGGCGGCTCGCCGCACGACGGCAAGTTCGGCAAGGAGTCTACCGACCTTTTCCTCTGTGAGCGGCTTGGACACGAACAAGTTCACTTCGTCCGAATGAATCTCGCGCTCGAACACCCTGATCTCCGTTTCTGACATCGACGTATGGATGGCGAGCAAAGCGTTTTTCGTGTCCGGATTGGCCCGAAGCGCGCGCGCAACATCCAAACCCGACATATCCGGCAAGTGCATATCGCACAAAACGATGTCCGGCCGAAACTCGATCGCCGCCAGTAATGCTTCCTCTCCGAATCCCGCAATCCGGACTCCCAGCCCTGCCTCCCGGAGTAATACCTCAGTTGCCTCCGCCAGAGGGGCGTAGTCTTCGACTAATAACAAACGGGTTGGATTGCGGCCTGATATCGGTGCTGAGGTCACAAGGTCCCGAATTGTATCAACCGCCCAGCACCCTGGAAAATCAGTATTTGTCCGTCCTGAAAGTCAGAATTTTCTCGGAATCAGTATTTTTGCCGTCCTTAAGGTCAGATTTGAAGAGGCTGCATTGAGCACGGCAGGGCTGGCGGCGGTGTTTGGCCGCGTCCTCAGGCTTAACGTTAGCGTCGAGAAGGATGCCCCTGTGTGCGATGAATCTTACTGACTGTAGGACCTCCCTCTATTCTTGTCCACTGCCAGGGTCACACATACTGCGATAGTCGGACAATAGTTGAGTAAAAGGAGGAAGTTAATGGCTTCGTTCGAAGAGCAGAAAACCAAATATAAGGCTGTGATTGAGCAAGTCCAAGCCCAGGGTATCCAAGTTGCCAATTTACATCAGCAGGACGGCAAGCTGTTCATTAAGGGCACTGCTCCGTCGTTGCAAGCTGCCAACAGAGTTTGGGATGAAATCAAGCGAATCAATCCAAAGCTGGATGACATCGTTGCCGATTTTCCGGTTGATCCTTCCCTGGCTTCAACAACCGCTGGTTCTCGAACAGAAACCTCTCGCTTTCAGAGCTACACTGTAAAGCCCGGAGATACTTTGTCTAAGATCAGCCAAGAGTTCTATGGAAGCGCCAAAGATTACATTCGGATCTTCAACGCGAACAAAGATAAGTTGAAGGATCCGGATCATATCAATGTTGGACAGGAACTGAAGATTCCGGCCGCGTAATTGCCCGGGCGACATCGACGGGGAAGAATTGAGGGACGGAGGCCTATCTCGCCTCAAGCGAGATAGGCCTCCGTCCCTCAATTCTTCCCGCAACGCGCGTGCTGCCCGACGGAACCGTCATTTAGTGGGTTGCCACGTCATTCTCCGGATTTGTCGCGTGGCATGTCAGACAAGTAACCGGCCCCTTTAGCTTCGCCTTCGCTCCGAACTGATCGCTATTCAGCCTCGCCACCCACTTCTTCATCAAGGCAAGCATGAAGTCATGATTGTTCTCGAGGTCCGCCACTTGAGGGGTGCGCATCTTCGGAATCTTTGAGAAATCGATATCCGTATTCACGTGGCAGTCGGTACACCACACGCGGCCGTTTACCGGATCCGTGAGCGGCGACTGCCAATTGGGATTCGGCTTCTTATTTGGCGGCAGGCCTGGACCGTAAAGAGCTTCGACCCACGTATGCATGAAGAATGCCTTCACGAATGGCGGGATGTCGCCTTCAGCGTCGGCTGCCGCTGCCGTCAGTGGTTTCGTATTTGAATCCGCGACGGGTTTCGGCGAATTCTCCAGCGTCTCGCCGGAATTAACGACTTCCATGTTTTGATTGCAGCCGGTCAGCAGCAATGCCAGAACGAAAAGAACGAATGAAAACTTTTTCATATTTTAACGGCCTCGAAACTGAGGCTTCCGCTTCTCCACGAATGCCGTA
>JBGPBY010000705.1:0-3076 GCA_041481485.1 Terriglobia bacterium | reverse complement strand
GACGCTGTCGCCGGTCTGATTTTCGATATAGGCTCCGGCCACGAATGGCACGTCCTCCCCCATGGCCTCACGGGTCCAGCGCAGCACGTTTTGCTTTTCCGTTTCGCTCAAATAGTTCACATAACCGGTGTCCATATTGACCGCATTCATCAATCCGGCGCGATGAGTTGCGACCAAATGTTTCTCAAAGGCCTCGACGGCTATCCTTCCATCCGACTCGTACGGCAACAAAGCCGCTGCGATTCCATGCACTCTGCGGCGAAGCCGCCGCTTTTCGATCAGCGCCTCGATCGTCATCCCCGCGATCTCCACATTCAATTCCCCAAGAGGCAGCACCGCTCCGGGTCAGTGCTTTTTCGCGATGCTTAAAAGCTCCATCATCTCGGAATCTTTGTAGTAGCTGTCCAGCGGATAGCATCCGGAAGGCAACCCGTTTCGCGGCGCGGTCGTGCAATCACTGAATGTTCTACAAATTCGCTTGCGTTGAATCGCGTGTCCTTCCGAAGCGTCCCAGAGTAGTTCGGGATAGGTCAACACCATTCTCCCCAGTCCAACCAGGTCGGCCCAGCCCTCACGCAGCGCGGCCTGCGCCACCTGCGGGAGAAAATCCTGCAAGTAGCTGTATCCTGTTCCCACGAATATCAGATTTGGAAATTGCTCCTTCAATCGCCGCGTGGCTTCCATCTGTCGTGCCACACCCGCGAGAGGGTCCTCCGGCGGCAAATATCCATCCGACGGCGGATAGAGAGCAGGCCGTTGAATGTGAGGATTGTAGTAAGGACTTCCAGCCGTGATATTCACCAGCCGAATGCCGAGCTCTTCGAGAAGAGATAGAAATCGAATCGGCTCGCTCAGATCAGACTCGGTAGGGTTGAGCGGATTCACCCCGAATCCCCAGCGGTACGGAAGCAAGTCCTCTCCCGTCTCCGGAATTCCCGGCCCGGGCTTGCCGTTGGACGATCGCTCCGGATCAGCATGAAAGGGCACACTGTCGAACGCCGAAAATCGCACCGCGATATGAAGTCCGGAAGCGATAGAGCGTATGCCCCGTACCACTTCGCGCAGGAACCGTGTGCGGTTCTCAAAGCTCCCGCCATAACGTCCTTCACGCGTGTGAGCGCTGAGAAACTCGTGTCCCAGGTAGCCGTGGCAATGTTTTATGTCGACGAAGTCGAAGCCCAACTTCCAGGCCATGACTGCCGCGCGATGGAACCTTTCAATGATTGCCTCAATTTCCGCGTCGGTGAGCAGAGGGTAGTCAGCGGGTAGCTTGAACCGTCGATCCAGAAAAGGGTGGCGGTAAAGAATACGCGGCTCGGGACGGCCGTGTGCATTGGGGCGGCTGTATCGTCCGGAATCCGTCAGCTGCAAACCGATGAGCAGCCCGTCGTCGGAGCCGGTGGTGATGCGATGTTGTTCAATCAAGGTCGTCCGCAGTTTGGCCAGGCCTGCCTGAGTGTGCGAAGCGGCCAGAAGTTGATTCGGATTGGCGCGCCCTTGGTGCGAGACCGCAACGGCTTCTCCACCCCAGATTAATTTTGCACCGCTGCGGCCGAAGCGCTGCCAGCGCCGGATCGTATTCTCGCTCGGATTACCGTCCGCCAACCCGTCCCATCCTTCCATGGGCTGCACGGCGATCCGGTTGCCAATTCTGATTTCCCCGCGAATCAGCGGCCAGCGAAGCGGCGATTGCTCACCGCTTTCAAGTTCGTCGTCGCAGGGGATCGCCAAATGGAGTGCACGCACATGCTCCCGAAAACCCGCGACATTCTTCAGAGTCCCGAGCCGAAGGATCGGTGTTGTGCTCATGCTGGCTTTCTCCGTTCGGGCAATCCCAACACGGCCAGCGATTCTGATCGATTACCGCAAGAACGCCGAGGCACACCACAAAATCGGCGCTTGCCCGTGAAGATCGCCGGTGAAGCGCTGGCGATCGAGATAATACTGCAAGTCATTCTTCTTGCCCGTACCCTGGCACACGTTGCGGATATCTCCGTTCGGCTCGATGTAGCTGACCAGGCCCAGCCAACCCTTCCGCGCCGCGCGCCCGTAGGTCTTCTTGTCCAGCCAGCCATTTTTGACGCCGGTGATCATCGCGAATGTGAACATACCGGTGCAGGAAGTTTCCGGGTAGGACTCGGGATGATCCAGTAACTGGTGCCACACCCCATCCTTGCCCTGATATTGCAGCAGGGCTTTCATCATCTTGAGGTAGCCTTCCATAATGCGGGCGCGCTGCGGATGATTCTGCGGTAGCGACCTCAGCACCTCCGCCATTCCTGCGGCCACCCAGCCATCCCCGCGACCCCAGAAGAAGGGGACATCGGGCGCGTGGTAGAAGAGGCCGTTCGGCTGTTGCAGTTGGTCCAGGTAAACCGACATTTCGAGCGCGGCACGGTCGAGGTACTTGGCATCGCCCGTGGCGCGATATGCCTGGAGCTGCACGATGATGATCATGTACATGTCGTCGATCCAGAGGCGCGTCTGCGGAGTCAGCCCTTCCGGTGTGGGATTTTCCCACTGCTTGTCCGCCATGTCCTTGCCCATGTCCAGGTATTTCTGCTGTTTGGTCTGGATGTAGATCTCCAGCGGCACGGCGCCGAAAACCGTCTTGTCCACGTGGTCCGGCTCGGGTACGAGTTTGGCGTCTTCGCCAAACAACGGATCGAACCGCTGGATGAGGCGGGAGTCGAGATCCTTGTCGCCGGACAATTGCGCAAAGGTCAGCGCTCCATACCAGGTTGCGACTTCGGGATAGGTAATGAATGGGGGAGGGCCGGGCCGGCTGAAGTTTGAGTGCGGAGTCGACACCAGCCGCTCCGCCACACGTTTGCCAATTTCCTGGGGTGAACTGCCGCCCGGCCATTTCTTGAATTCTTTCGGCTGTTTTTGTTGCTCGTGCAGCGGCACCACGACAATCATCAGGCATGTTGCCAGTAACAGCACAAGACTGTCGCGGAATCGAATCATCATGAATCCTCTGTTCCCTGGATTTTGGCCGATCAAAGCAGAAGCAGCTGCGCTGATTCTTGATGCCTCGCCGGTAGTGAGCGCACGTATGATACCAGCGTCGCAG
>JBGPBY010000704.1:0-3097 GCA_041481485.1 Terriglobia bacterium | reverse complement strand
CGGTCTATGACCGCGCGCGATCCCGAATTGAGCGACTGTGCGCGGTCATAGACCGCGCCTACAGGGGAACAGCGAGCAATTTTAAAAATGCCGTCGCTCGAAATCGATTCTCACTCGCGGCGGACAACAAATGGTTCCTTGAGAACTGCCTGTCGAAGGACATCTCGCAGTCGCGCGTCGCCGAATTTCTTCCGCAAATCCTGGGCTTCGGTGAAAGCGAGCTGTGCGTAGATCTCGAATCGTGAGGTGGTCGGATCCTGCGGCATTGCCTGTCGAATCGCCTCAAACGCTGCCTCAACGGAGGCGCCGCCGTCGATTCGATTGGCGAGGTTGCGATACACGTCCTGCTTGGCTTTAAGCAACGATTCGAACTGCGAAACAAAGGATTGATCCTGGCCGACTAACACACCGTTATCAAAGATGACAGCGATCAATCGGATTTCGACCTTTCGCACGTTTTCGTAATTTCGCAATACGGTTTGGATCCAGGGACCGAGCGCTTCGTCGACGAATGGTTTGTATTCCGAGACCTGAAAGTCTGAAGCTGTCAGGCGCTCCTTTCCAGGCGGAACCGCCTGGGCATTCGAAGTGCCGGCATTGAAGTCTCCAGCAACCGCGTCAGGATCGTTCATCCTCGCACGCTGCGCTTGCGATCGTCCGTTCGCGCCGATCATCGACCACTCCAACTCGTAGGCGACAATCTTGCGCTTCGACTCGTTCGATACGAGCACCACATACGGCTTCACCTGCTTTGCGATATGGCCCCAACCGGGGGCGGCGACTTCAACTCTTGCATCGAAGCCGGGAGTGGACGGAGAAATCAAGGTGACGCCATCAGAGTCCAAGCCGATGACACGAACGTCCTCTGGACGTACATTCGGAGTTGATGCGGCTGGCAGTGCGGTGGGGGTTGGTGAAGAGCTGGAATTACCCAACGGTCCGACATCCGTCAGTGGGATGGTCGAGGACGCATCGACCGTCCGGACCGCAATGATCCCGACGTTGCGTTTGGCCGGAGTTAACACCAGGCCCAGCTGTTCCTTCAACATGTCCGCCACCGTTGTGCCGCGGGCTTGTGAGTTCGTGTTTAGGCGGAGTTCATATCTCCCTTCCAGATGGGTCTCATCGATGACGAGCAGATCCAGGGAACTCTCCAATGAACGAACGAACTCCGTGACTCTTCCATTTGAGGAGAGCCCTCCAATCGGTTTCGTCGTGCCACGGGCACCGCTGGCTAAGGTTTGAAGTCGCACCTCCTCGGCACTTCTCATTGCCGCGACTCCGAAGAATGGCCCAGTTAATTGAAATTCAACGCTACTGTGAGAGAAAAAACCATCTTTCACAGGAAGTTCAAATGCGGCAATGCGATCCATGGCGGTTAGAACGTACACATCCATGGTCCGCAACTCCAAAGACATTCGCACTCCAAGTTCCTTCTCGATGCCGCGTTGCACCAGGCGGTGAATTGTTTCATCGGCTTCATCGTTTGGAAGCACGAGGTCCAGGTCATAACGTTTACTTCCATCCATAGTGACGGGTAAATCGATACGGCTTGGTTCAACCCCATAAATTTCCGCGAGAATCTGACGAAGACCCGTTGCGTGCCTGGACCAGAAACCGGGCCCGCTGTTGGATTCGCTGTCCGGACCGCGATCCGCCGGAGTTGCCTTAATGTGAAGTTCGTAGGATGGGGGAAAATTCGGAACTTTGAAGTCGCTCATACCTTGAGAAGATGATAGTCGATCCGTATCTTGCGGACCGCGGAAAGCCAGCAGTCCCGTAACCGCAACCAGGGAGATCAGCACTACTGTCCCGCTGACAATTCGCCAGCCGCGGCCTGAATGCGGCCGCGGGGCCGCGAGGATCATCTTCACTCTCCTTTCCAGTATCCATTTTGATGAATGGAGAACTGACGCCGCACGGTCCCTCCCCAGGACTCCCTTCTCTGCAGCCTGCAGAATCGCTTCGGCGTAAATCGCAGTATCGGTTCCGCTGTCGAGCACGCGGTCATCGCAGGCAAGCTCGCGCTCGAGGTTCACTTGGCGCAAGGCGAAGCGCACCATCGGATGAAAAAAAAAGAACGCGCCGAACAATCCCTGAAACAAATTGACGATTGGATCGCCACGCTCCCAATGTGCAAGTTCGTGACGCACAATTGCCGTGCGCTGTTCCCTAGTTGTCCAATTTTCGATATCAGCGGGAAGCATAACAAAGGGATGCCAGAGCCCCACAAGCATCGGTCCCGAAATCTCGCTCGAATAAGCCAGCCGGACGCGCGCATGAATTCGCCCCTCGCCCGGACGCGCTCTTCTGCGAAGACCTCGTGTCCGCCAATAAGAAGTCCCCAAGCGAACCAGACATAAGAGACATCCAATGGCCCATAGCGCAATTCCCAGGCGCCAGAGAAGAGTTCGATTGAGTTGCAGTCTGGCCACAGGGAATTGCGCCGGCCTCTCAATAACAGTTGGCGGCGTGATTTCCGGAAGAACACGTTGGGGTAATTCAGGCGTTGCGAACTGTCTCACGAGACGAAGAGAGGTGACGTCAGGTAACTGTGGAGGCAGCAAATCCGATGCCGCCGTACACAAAGGAAGAAGGGCGCATGCAATCAGACCGGCAAGCCAGAGTTTGTATCGTGTCGCGGCTGTATGCGAACGGTCCATGTTGACGCCAATCCAGGTGACAACCAGGACCAAAAGAGACTGCCAGCTCCAGATCACCATCATGTACGCGACGGCGAACACCATCTCATCGAATGTCATCGCCGCTTCTCCTTGCCGCTCCAGGAAGACATTTTGCGGCGCACGTCTTCGATATCCTGTTGCGTCAATTCACCCGTTTCCGCCAGGTGCATTACCAGCGAGGCCGACGATCCACCGAACACATGTTTTACCAATTCGCGTAACACGCGGCTGCGGGATTTCGCCTGACTCTCTGCGGGCCTGTAGATGTGGGCCCGGCCTTCCTCGCGATGCGTCAGCCGGCGCTTCTTCTCGAGGACGCGAATAATCGTCATCACGCTGTTGTAGTGCCGGCCGGCGCCCAGGCGTTCCTGGATCTGCCGCGCAGAAGCTTCGCCGAGCTCCCAGACGATGCG
>JBGPBY010000703.1:0-3100 GCA_041481485.1 Terriglobia bacterium | reverse complement strand
CGATCCCGGCCTAGGCACGAGGGGGGCGCGATCAAAAAATCCCGCTCCCACCGGGAGAGGGTTGGGTGAGGGGTACCGCACGTAGAAATTGTTACTTGCGGTACCCCTCACCGGCGGCTGCGCGGCCCCCTCTCCCGTTGGGAGAGGGATGTCTTGATCGACCCCCTCTTCCATAGACCGCGCCTACAGCCGGCCGGCGTTGCCCAACGCATAGGAGTGGCGTTTCATTCGAAAGTCATCAGTTCTCCGGGCTGACACCCCAAAACTTTTCGCTTCGTGTGCAGAAAAGTGAATTTCCCGCCCGATTAAATTTATGGAGCATTCGGGGCAAAACTATCGGTATGATCCTGACGGGGTGGCTGGCGTGCCAAAGCCTGGATAAACTAGTCCGAAATTGGCCGGTGCAACTCATCCCGACGGATTTGAAGACATTGCGAAGATGACAAAGCAGGTCCGTCGGCAGGTTCAACTTTGCTTCCCGTTGTTCGTATCGGACAACGGTTTTTTTGAGGAGAATTTCAATGGAGACCAAGGCCCCTGTTCAAAGCATTCAGGACGTATACCTCAACACCATGCGGCGAGACCGAATCGTCGTTACGATATTTCTACTCGGAGGCGTCCGGTTGATGGGCAGGATCAAGGGGTTTGATAAATACTCTGTTGTACTGGAAGCCAACAACCAGGAACAGCTGATCTTCAAGCATGCCATTTCCACGGTGACCACTGCACGGCCGGCTGCTGCTGTTCCTGCAACTGCAGACAAGAGTTGAAGACGGAAGCCGCAGTTCTCGTCGGTATCGACGATTCCACGATGGATGAATTGCGCGAACTGGCAACCACTGCCGGAGCGCGCATCATTAATGAAACCATCCAGCACCGGGTGCGGCCCGATCCCGCAACCTACATCGGTAAAGGGAAAATCGAAGAACTGCGTCAGATTGTCGATGACAATGACGTCAGCGTTATCATCGTCGACGATGAACTCTCGCCGGGTCAGGCACGTAACATCGAAGAAGCTCTCGACACGAAAGTCGTCGACCGCACCGGGCTGATTCTCGACATTTTCGCGGCACGCGCCAAAACGAAAGAAGGCAAACTCCAGGTTGAGCTTGCTTTGCTCAGTTACCAGTTGACTCGCTTATCGGGTTCGCGTGCCCATCTGTCCAGGCTCGGAGGCGGAATCGGCACGCGCGGCCCGGGTGAAACCAAACTGGAAATGGACCGCCGCCGCATTCGAACGCGAATCGCGGTTCTCAAGCGCGAAATCGAGCAGATTCGAAAGCATCGTCATCTGCATCGCGAACGGCGAAAGAAGGACAGTTTGCCGATGGTTTCTCTGGTGGGATACACCAATGCCGGAAAGTCCACACTGTTCCGTGCGCTCTCGCGGGAAGACACATTGGTTTCCAGCAAGCTGTTCTCGACGCTCGATACGCTCATCCGCCGCATCAAGCTCGGCGGCGAGCATCAGATACTGATCTCCGATACCGTCGGATTTATCCGGAAGCTTCCCCATCAACTGGTCACCGCATTCCGGGCGACACTGGAAGAGGTGGTCGAGTCCGATTTGATATTGCATGTTATCGACGCCTCGGATCCCGATCGCGACGAGAAGCGCCGCGTGGTGCTTGAAGTCCTGGACGAGATCGGCGCAGGGGACCATCGCCGGCTGACGGTTTACAACAAAACGGACCTGCTCGGTTCCGGCGATACTCTGCCCAAACAGCAATCCAACGAACTCTGCGTTTCTGCAACTACGGGTGAAGGCCTCCTTCCACTCGTTGCCGAAATCGAAAGGGAACTTGGGTAACGCTCTCAGGCTTGCACGCTTTCTTCAAACGCGCGGTGTTTTACTTTCCGCCTGTGCTGCAGGATGAGGTTTCCGGAAGAATGCGAGCCGACGACGAATTCTGAACGCCGGTGCCCGTGGAATTGATGGTATTCGGACCGCCTCTTCCAGAACGAATGAACAAGCTGAATTCATCCAGCGGAAGCGATGCCACGCTTTCACAGAATGTATTCCAGATTCCACCCTGAACGAGAAACTGCTCGACGTTGGACACGTAGAAGGCTGAAACCGTTGCATCAATGCCTTTCAGATACTTGCCAACAGCGCGAATGGCCTTGTCGCCGCCGAAGTCTCCAACGACTGGAACAATCATATTTCGCGATTCCAGATCCTTGATGATGCCGAAATTCTCCTCGCTCGTCAGGAAGCTTCGGTACTTCCCCTGTCCATCGTCTGCAAGCATCAGGCTCGCGTAGGTTGCGCCCCCACCGCCTCGGTTGCCACCACCGCCGGATGCGCCGACAATGGCTGGTGGCGAACTTCCCGACAGGCTGGACCCGTAGTTGATCGAGGGACCAAAACGGTAGTAGTTGCTGAGGGCCCATTCGATACCTTCCCGGTCTCCAGACGTCAGGGGAAAGTGATGCGTGCTGGCCAGCTGATCTTCGACCGCCTTCAGGTTCTCCTCGTAGAGTTCCCGGGAACCGTCGGCATTCTGGATCGCGTCGAAAATCTGCGTTACCGAAGACTGCGTGGTAAGGCCACCGGGACGCTTCCTCGAAAAAAGCCGGGCGACAAAATCCGCACGGTCCTTCGACAATTCAAATAGCGCCTTGTACAGAAGGTGCACATCCAGGTTTCCGTGCCGTATGTCGATGATGAATGCCATCGCCGGTTTCAAAGCGGCAATGTAGGTGAAATTCTGCTCCGGTCCTACGCCGAGGTAGATGCGCCCCTGCTTTGCCGTTCCAATCAGGCCCGGAATGACATATTGAAATGTAGTTTCGTTGGACAACAGATTGTCGGAACGAAAAACGCCATCCTCTTCCGAAGAGTCTTTGGAGAGTCTCCAGAACTGCTCGTCGGTCAGACGGCCTGGAACTGCAGCGGAAAATGCCGTCGCAAGGACAATGGTCAGTACGACGCCTGCAGCAACACTGCGTTGGATGCGCAAGAAGTATGGTTTCATGGCAGGCGATACTACCACGCCAACCTTTTGTTCGTACCGCCCGTCGCGGCGAATTTGAAACTGCCTGCGACTTAATGAATTTCTTCATTGGCCTTGAGGCGGCTGCCATAGCTCGACCTTGT
>JBGPBY010000702.1:0-3109 GCA_041481485.1 Terriglobia bacterium | reverse complement strand
GGCATCAGCATCGATGGGAGCGTTCCTCTGATCGGCAAGGAGCTCACGTTGCCGATCGGGGCAAGCATGCAAATCAGCACGCAGTCATCCGCAGATGGAGTCTATTATCCTGGACTGACGTCTCGAATCTTTAGTGTGGGCGCGACGCCCCAGTGGACGCCGAATTCGCGCGTGACGGTGCGCGCGCTGATCGATTGGCAGCAGACCAGCGATGCGAAAACGGTTCCGGAGTACTTCACCGCCGGCGATTTCCTTCCTCCCTTGGTCAAGAAAGGTTACGTCTCGCAGGATTGGGCCAGGGGGCAGAACACGACGATGAATTTGGGGGCGCTTGTCACCGCACAGCTGGCCGATGACTGGTTGCTGCGAGCCGGAGTTTTCCGGTCGACGAACGACAGCCCCGCAGGCTTCGCGGATCTCTACACCGACATCCAACCGAACGGCCAATCCGAGCATTTGATTGTCGGCTTTCCGGATCAAAACACCTCTTCGACGTCCGGAGAAGTGCGCCTGACAGGCACCTTCTTAACGGGCGACTGGCGCCAGCAGCTGATCTTCGCGGCTCGCGGACGCGACACCACATCGCGCTACGGGGGCGAGGATGTTGTCGATGTTGGTCCAGCCACCATTGGCACAATCGTCCAGGTGCCGGAGCCGGCTTTTTCGTTTTCGGCGCGCGCGATCGACCACGGCGAACTCTGGAGCGTCGGCGCCGCTTACCGTGTCGATTGGCGCAGTCAGGGCGTACTCGAGATGGGAATCCAGAAGGAAAACTACCGCGAGACGGCCGCCTCTCCGGGTAAGCCGGAATCAGAGATCGCGGCGCATCCCTTTCGGGCCTACGCCAACGCGGCGTTCGCAATCACTCCACAATTGACGCTTTACGCAGGCTACACGCAGGGGCTCGAGAATTCCGGTGTTGCGCCGAATTTTGCACAAAATAGCGGAGCGGTCCTGCCCGCGTCCCTGACCTGGCAGGTCGATTTGGGCGTGCGCTATGCAGTGACACCCACGTTGAAGATCATTGCCGGTGTGTTCGAACTTCAAAAGCCCTATTTCAATCTGGATACGAGCAACATCGATCGAGAATTGGGAGTGCAGCAGGCCAGGGGCATCGAGCTCTCGGTTGCGGGCGAGGTGACCGAGAACCTTAGCGTCAACATCGGCATTCTCGACGGCGTTGTCGGCATCACTGGGCCGAATCTCGCCGCCGATGGCGTGGGGCCCGTCGCCGTCGGTCAAACGCATCTGACCTACGTGGCCACCGCCAACTACACCATGCCGTGGTGGCCAGCGGCGTCGCTCGACGTACGGGCCGTGCATAACGGGGCCGCGCCGGAAAGCGTGGACAACCGCGTGTACACACGGCCCGTTACGGTCCTGCATATCGGAGGCCGGTACAAATTCACCGCCTTCGGTGTGAACAGCACTTTTCGCCTCCAGGTCCAGAACGCTTTGAATACCAACGCATGGCAGCAACTCAACACGCCGGGAGTCTTCCAATGGCCCGGACCGCGCCGGTTTTTCGCCTACATCACGACCGACCTTCAATGATGACCAACGAGATATATGTCCCGGGAAACCCCGTTGACGGGATCGGCGCATGAAAGCTGCAGCAACAATCATATTGGCCACATCAGTTGGTATTGTTGTGATGGCGGCGATCCTGGTCGAAATGCATGGCAAATGCGGACTCTGCTGGCAGGGTCTGCTTCAGGTATCGAGAAATCGCTATTGAAGGTGGATTGAAAAAAGAATCGACAGACTACGCAGAGGACCGTCAAATCATGTTGAAACTCTATTCCGCTGATCTCAGCCCCTACTCCGCCCGTGTCCGTATGCAGATCTATGCCAAGGGCATTACGGACATCATTTTCGAACAGCCTGCGGATTGGGGCATGCCAAAATTCCGCGAGAAATTTCCGATCGGACGCGTTCCGATTCTTGATATCGATGGCGACATGATCCCGGAATCCGAGGTGATCGCGGAATATCTCGAAGAGATCTATCCCGAACCTTCCCTGTTGGGAAGCACTCCGCGCGAGACCGCGCATATCCGCATGCTTGCCCGCCTCGCCGACATCTACATCATAAACAACACGTTCATGCTGTCCGGTCAGACAGGCGCGCTGGGCCGTCGAACACCCACCCTCGCACATGAAAATGCTGTCAGCGCGGAGCTCGTCGTCGAGGTGGTGCGGAACCTCAAGGCGCTCGACAAATTCATCGGCAAGGATGGCTTCGCCTGTAGCGGTCGCATCACGCTTGCGGATTGCGCGCTCGTGCCTGGGCTTTTCCGGGTCGAGAATATCCTACCGGTCGTCGGCGTCGACCCGCCGATTCCGGCACTTGCAAATGTCGCTGCCTATTGGGCTGCCATCCAGAAGAACGAACACGCGGCCAAAGTGTTGATCGAACTTTACCGCGGCCTCGATGAACGCCGTGAAATGATCCGCAGTGGCGAGATCGACCGGTTCAGGGCCGCGGCGGCCGCGGCGTGGAAGGCGGCGGATGCGCAGGGCTGAAGGACAGAGAACTACGTGAAATCGAAAGGACTCAAATCATGATGAAGCTCTACACGGCCGATCTTAGCGCCTATTCAGCGCGCATCCGCATGCAGATCTACGCCAAGGGCATCAAGGACATCGTCTTCGAACCGCCCGAACACTGGGGCCTGCCGAAAATCCGCGAGCGGTTCCCGATCGGACGCGTTCCGGTGCTCGAGATCAATGGCGATGGCGACACGATTCCCGAATCCGAGGTGATTGCTGAGTATCTCGAAGAGATTTATCCCCAACCTTCGCTGTTGGGGAGCACGCCGCGCGAAAACGCCCACATTCGCACGCTTGCCCGCTTTGGCGACGTCTACATCATTAACGCCATGTTTCTGCTGTCCCGTCAGACAGGCGCTCTGGGCCGTCAGACGCCGACCGCCGTACGCGACGACCCCTTCAGCGACCAGCTCACCAAGGAGTTCCTGCGGAATCTCAAGGCACTCGACAGACTCATCGGCAAGGGTGGCTTTGCCTGCATGGGCCATATCACGCTGGCGGATTGCGCGCTCGTGCCGGGATTCTTCTGGGTCGAGACGGTGATGCCGCGCGCTGGT
>JBGPBY010000701.1:0-3112 GCA_041481485.1 Terriglobia bacterium | reverse complement strand
CGGAATCTGTACCGCGGTGCTCGCCTGAAGTGCGCCGCTGAAGTTCACAAGATCGAGGCGTACAGTGGCTGACGTCGAACCTGGATTTGCCATAGCTATGCTTGCGCGAGCCGACCCGAAGACGCCTGTTTCAAAGCCCGGCAGATTCTCCGTGAACAACCTGAGGCTGTTGCTGGGCAGCGCACCTTCAACATCGGTCTGAAGCTTCGTTATTCCAAGTTCTTTGTGGCTAAGAATAATGTGGCTTGCCGGCGTATACGTTCCTTCAAAAGGAACGATCTGCACGGATCCTACTCTCGTATCGTCCATGTATAGCGGCGTTCCATCCTGCGCAATAAAGTGGATCATTCCCGAAAAGACCGCAGCCGGGCCAATCGCGATTAACTGGCTCGTGTATCCGCTGCCATCGGCAATGTAGGGAAATATCAACCGCGCCGAAGCGGCCTGTTCGTTCAACGGTCCTGTCGTCGCGGTAAGGAAGTCGCCGCGCTCGTTGTTCATCGCACGGAAACCGACCGCGGTAACACCCGCCGGCGCGGTCACTGTAACGATTCCCTGGAACGGCGCCGCAGCGTTCGGATTGGATGGAAAGAGCGAATTGTCCACGTACGCCGTGAACTGGCCATTCGCGGGAATTTGAATTGGGTCGCGACCACGCGCGAGAGTTCCGTCAAGCCGTGACAATTCCAAAGAGACTGTCACAGGCGATGATGAAGGGTTGGCCAGAGCGATCGCCGTGCGGGTGCTTCGAGCGGCCTTGTTATCGAAATCTCCGAATCCCTCTGCATAAATGCGCAGCCTCGATGCCGGAAGCTGTCCCTGAACCACGTTCTGCATCACGATGGCCGGTCCGTCTTTCAAGCTGAGCTGAGCGTAGGCGAATGGCGTGAAGTTTCCCGCGACAGGGTACGGCACCACCTGAATGGACCCGACGTTCATGGAGTCGCCCGTTCCGGTTGTCTCAAACCGCTGGAAGCCCCGCGGGGGAACGTTATATGCAAAAACCGATGCCGACCCGCCTCCCGTGAGTGCAATCTCCAGTGGAGTTCCATCAGGGTTTCTAAAGCGGACCTCGCCACTCATCGGATTCTCTGTTGTGTTCACCAGAACAAGCCGCGAATTCCACCCTGCGCCGTCGGCGAAGTGCGGAATGGTCATCGCTTGCGTCGTCACGCTATTGACGTTCGCGACAGGTGTCGGGCTGATGATGGAAAGGGTGTTCTCATTGGCGAAAACCCGAAGGGACGTAACGGATACAGGAACGCTCGCAGTAAAGCTGAGTGTGCCGGTCGCTCCGGGAATCGGAATCGAACCTTCTCCGACATTGCCCGAGAACTGTCCGCCTGCGGGCACTGTGAGCGAACCAAAACTCGAGCTGGTCCCCGATTCATCCGTAAAGAAAAAGTCGACGGTCGCATCCTGGCTCGAAGGATTCGCGATCGAAAGCTGTGTCCGGATCGTATTCGTCACCTCAACGAACAAGCGGCCAAACTGAACCTGCGGCGTGGCCAGCAACCCTGTTGCACTGTGTGTGACATTATCCTTGCGATACTCGAGAAGCTGCAGCCCGGTGACGGGAGCGGAAGACTCGGCGGCGGCATATCCCGAAATCAGATTGAAGTTCGAGCCGGGAGTCTTCAGCTGCGTTGTTCCTCTCGCACTAAACGGAAAATCAGTCCTGAGCGAAGTGCCAGATGTGGAAATCGTTTGATAGGACCGCGGAGCAATGTCGTACCCAATAACCGAAGCGCCGGTGGATCCGTCATCGATGCCAACTTCGGTCGGAGCGCCCGAAGGATCGAAGAATCGCACCTCGCCGTCTAGAGTGTTTTCCGTGGGATTGACGAGCACGACCTCGCTGTTCCATCCCGCGCCGTCGACCCATTCCGGTATCACCACAGGCTTGGTATTCACTTGAAGAACATCGGCTACCGGTGTGGGAGAAATCAGGAATTCCTGGTTCTCGTTTACGACCGTGCGGAATCCGCTAACGGCGATGGGCACCGTCGAGGTGAAATTCAGCGTACCTATCGACGGGTCGTCCAGCAGCAGAGGATCGTCGAGCACAAAACGCGAAAAGTGACCGTGCGCCGGAATGGCAACAGTCACGAACTTTGTAGACTCTCCCTGGAGATCCGTGAAGTAGAAGTCAACGCTCGCATCATCCTCATTTGGATTGACGATCGAAATGACCGAACGCGATGACGCCGATACTTCAACAAACATGCGTCCTTGAAGAATCAGCGGCGGCGCCAACAGGGCAACTTCCGTTCCTCCCGATCCGACCCTTTGAAAGTCCAGAATCGCCAGGCCTGTCAACTGCGTTGCGAGATTCGCGGGCTGCGCCGTGGCATATCCAAAAAGGAGATCGCCGCGGGTACCTGCTGTCTTGAAAGAAGTACCTCCCTGCGAAGCGATCTGGAACTTTGAACTGGCCACGACATCCGCAGAATTGATCTTCGCTATGAATGTATCGGTGGCATCAACACTGCTTGCCTGGAAGGCCGCGGCAAGTGGGAAATCGCCCGATGAGGTGAATCCTGTGATGATCGCGTTACCGGCTGCGTCGAGGCCCATTCCCACGGCAGCATCAACGCCTGAACCGCCAATAAATGTTGAGAAGATGACCGTCGAGCCATCCGGAGTGAACTTTGCAACAAACGCATCACGGTCGCCGCGAAGGGTGTCCTGAAAAGAATTGATCACAGGAAAATCGAACGACGTTGTGTGTCCGCTGACGTAGATGGCGCCGTCTTTTCCAAGTGCGATGCCCGTGCCGCTCTCGATCCCACCGCCACCAAAGAACGTGGAGAAAATCAGAGAATTTCCGTCCGGCGCGAGTTTGCTGATAAAGACATCGAAATTCCCGCTCTGGGTGGCGTTGTACGCGTTAACCGTTGGAAAATCGAAGGAACCGGTATAGCCCGTAATGTATGCGCTTCCGGAATCGTCAACGACAACGCGGGTCGCATTATCCGAAACATTCCCTCCAAGGTACGTTGAATAGACGAGCGCATTGCCTGCAGCGTTCAATTTGAACGCGAACGCGTCATCCGCACCTCCCGAGAAAGTCGCCTTAATCGGATTGGCTGTCGGGAAGTTTATGGAAGTT
>JBGPBY010000700.1:0-3116 GCA_041481485.1 Terriglobia bacterium | reverse complement strand
TGCCGATTTTCTACTTCTCTAACCCGCTTTGCATTTTCGGTCCAGAGGACGCCATTCCCTACCCATCCGCTTCGGTACAGCTCGATTACGAGCTGGAGCTGGCTGCGATTATCGGCCGGGAGGCCAGCAATGTCGCCGAGGCGGATGCTTTCTCGTACATCGCCGGCTTCACCATCTTTAACGACTGGAGCTGTCGCGATCTCCAGCGCGACGAGATGGAGGCGCGCCTCGGGCCGGCCAAAGGGAAAGATTCGGCGAGCTCGCTGGGCCCCTGGATCGTGACGACAGATGAGCTGGCGTCCTTTATCCGCGACGGCCGCCTGCACGTGCGCTGCACGTTGAAAGTGAATGGCGTCCAGTGGATTGAGAACAATGCCGGCATCATGCATCACGCCTGGGGTGCAATGATCGAGCGCGCCTCGCGGGACAGCCGAGTCGTTCCTGGCGACGTACTTGGCGGGGGTACGGTCACCGGCGGGTCGATCGGCGAGGCGATACGCAACGGATTCCCTGCGCGCTATCTCGAACCAGGGGACGTCGTGGAGATCGAGGTCGAAGGGATCGGCGTCCTGAGCAACACTATCGCGCCAAAGGTGAACCTCGACACCAACTATCGTTTCAAGGCGCCGTCGCGGGGTGCTCCTGCTCGATCGCGTTAGTGTACCGCGCCTTCCAGAGGCTACGCCCTCTTCCTTGGAAACGGAAGATAGCGTCAGGCTTTTGTTATTTGCTTTCTTAGTTTCGGCGCTTCGGGAAGGACAAAATAAAATAATCGATGCCTGACACGGTGACTGACCGCATCGGTTCGACCTGTTTCATTACTTCACGTCTTATTGGCCGACTCTCTATTCCGTTTCGCTACCCGGTCGCAACCAATCGTTGCGTTAAAGACTGCCCGGTATTTTCATGACCAACTGTGCTGTTACGTCTGCTTTGGCCAATCTCCCCCGTACAATCCCCATAGACAAACGTCACTGCTTCACCCAACGCTTTAGTCCAACGGGTTTTATCCTGAATGCGTCCGATTCCAACTGCTGTCGCCCAATCGCTCTCGACTCGCATTCAGGTTAAAACCTATCCGTACAGTTTACTCCTCGAACGTAAAGGGTAGTCGCAAGGCCGCCCGTAATTCGGCTCATCGGGGATGAACTAACCCGCTCTGTGCAGGTACATTGATAATATATTGACGAGCTATATTGGAGCGAACTCGAACGAAAATTGATTGACAACTCGTTGATCAAAAAGATAAATCTTGCGAAGCCGTGATTTTTCGAATCGGTAATATGGTCAGTATACTCACGTTCAGCAACTATAATAGTGATAGTGCGTTTTAGCTGTGGACTTCGAACAAATCAGCCGGTTCGAGCGGATCAATGTGGTTGGCGCCTCCGGAAGTGGGAAGTCTACATTTGCGTGAGAACTCGCCGAATTGCTCAATCTTCCATGCTACGAAATGGACCAACTGTTCTGGAAATCAGACTGGCAAGAGTCATCTGACGATGAATTGTTCCGAAAGGTGCACGACGTGACTTCTCGACCAAGGTGGGTCCTTGATGGCAACTACACTCGAACAATACCAGTCAAGTGGAAACAGGTTCAGTTGGTGATATGGCTCGACCCCTCGTTCGTGCGAACTGTCCTTCGAGTGACAAAACGGACGATCCACCGTTCACTCATACAAAAAGAAATATGGCCTGGCACAGGTAATCGCGAATCTCTAAGGCAGGCGTTCCTGTCGAAAGATTCGATCATTTGGTGGGCCATCACTACTTATCGAAACAACAGAAAGAAATACAGTTCCATTATATCCTCGCCAGTGTACTCGCACATTTGCTTTATCCGATTGAACTCGCGAACGGGCGTCGCGTCCTATCTCGAAAGCTTGCGGGACGTTGCCGAACAATCGCATGCACCGGAGCCGGCGGCCGGGCCGGTTTCAAGTGGAGAGTCGTCACCGTCGGCCCGGTGATGTTTGACGTTCGACATCAGGAAAACTCTTCAGGTTCTTCACCTCAGATGATTCTGAACTGATGAGCAGCTTGATCATCCGGGAGGTCGCGTGAAAGAGATCGCAGTGGCAGCATTCAAGGCGAAGATTAAGGTGTGCATGTTCGACCAGTACGGCACGGTGGTGGACATGCAGAAAGGCCTGACGGAGGTGGTGACCCCCTACTTGCGAGAGAAGGGATGGGGTGGGCGACCAGACGCGTTTGTGACCTGGTGGCGGCGCACCCACTTCGAGAACTCGATGATCGACGCGCTGCTCCATAAAGAGCACACGCCATACAGGGAGATTGGGCACCGAGCCGTCGCCTACACGCTTGCGCGCGCCGGAATTTCATACACGACGGACGAAGTTCGCTTCCTGGTGGCGCAGATCGAGCGGCTCAAACCCTTCCCGGATGTGCCTGACGCGTTGGCCAGCCTGAAGACCCGATACAAGATCGTCGTGCTCTCGAACGGCGATCCCGACATGCTGGAGGCCGCCAAGGCCTTCCATAAGATTTCGTTCGACGAAGTGATCTCGGTCGCTGTGGCCAACTCATTCAAACCCCACGTAGCAACGTACACCAAGGCCGCCGAGATCATGGGCGTGAGAATGGACGAAGTCCTTTTCGTCGCCAGCCACGCCTTCGATTGCATCGGGGCCAAGTCTGCGGGCATGCATTCGGCATTCATCGACCGTCGCAAGTTGCCCTTCGGCAACACCCCGCACCAGCCGGACATTATTGCGCCGGACATGAAGAGCCTCGCCGATGCAATGCTGTAAAGCAGCTTGCAATCGCCGGGGACTTTAGAGAATGGGCGAGATTGGACTGAAGGTAACTCGGCCACCAATCGGGTTGACGCCAAACAACCCGTGGCACCGGACCTAAATCGTTTTCTCTGCGAAGCCTAACTTAACCTAAGCAGGCGGGAACATCGGGCGGAAATGAGCCTGGGCTACCGGCGGTACACCGGCTCGGGCTGAGTGAAGAACGCGTGCAGGATGTGAAAGACCGTGCGGTAGTTCTTCTGCTGGAAGCTCGCGTGCGCAATGCCCGCCATCACCGTGAATTGCTTGTCCGGATTCGGCAGCCGCTTGAAGAATTCGATCAGATCGTCGAATCCGGCGA
>JBGPBY010000699.1:0-3144 GCA_041481485.1 Terriglobia bacterium | reverse complement strand
CGGTTATATCCCCCGGCGGTTTTATAATTAAAAATTGATTGATCAAAACAAAAAAAAAATTATATTTTCACACCCGGCGCCTCTAGAACGAGAAACGAAGGGTTCCCTGAAACGTGCGGGATCCCGTGACGGTTGTGATCTGGCCGAAATTTGTGTTGTTGATGTTCAGATTGGGATTGCCCATCAGTGGGTGGTTCAAAACATTTTTTGCATCCACCCGGATCTGAACACTATTGCTTTCACGAATTCTTACCGTCTTGCTGGCGCTCGCATCGAACCCGATGGTTCCCGGCCCGTAGATGGCGCCGGGACCGAGATTGCCGAGCTTTCCCGGTTGCGAATTCACCACAAGCAGGTTGTTTGCCGCATCCGCCAGTGCATTGTTGGAGCAGGCGGACTGAGTGGTCTGCAAGTTTGTCACTGAGTTGCATTGGGGGTCTTTGAGCAACGTGAAGGTGCCGGCGGGGAACCACGTAGGCAGTGGCGAAGTCATTGTGGTGTGCCCGTCCTTAAGTGCGGCGAGCGAACCGACAACGTCTGGCTGTCCACCTCCAATGTATGTGTTTGTCCCGGTGATATCTAAAGGACTTCCGGAAAGCAGGTTGAGAATCACACTGACGTCCCATTTTTCGACCAGCCGTGCCAGTGCTCCTCTGCTGTTGGAGAGCAGTAACTTATTCGGTCCGACCGGCAACTCGAAAGTACCGTTGAGGCGGAAGTCGTGCTTGCGGCTGCTGCTTTGGAGGCTTCTGTCCAAATCCCGATCCAGTACGTTCAACCAGGTGGTCGTGCCGCCGGCGGAGTTGGACGCGATGCCGCGTTGAAACGAATACGTCGCCTGGAGGTTGGTTCCCTGGGTCGGCCGGAGAGTCACCTGGCTTTGCAGCGAGTGGTAGATGGAGTTGTTTGGATTCGTCTGTAAATTCACATTCAGGAACTGCGGATTGTTGGTGATGAAGTTCGGAGGCAGCCCTCCGTTTTGCAACAAACCACCGGCGCCCAGACTGGAGATAAAGGTTGATGTATTCAGTGAACTTGCCACGGCGGCAAAGTTGCCGTTCGCGATATTGCTCTTATAAGTTGCATTTGCGCGGATGGCCGCCGATCCAGTTAATGTTGTGCCGTTGACCACGCCCTGCCCCAGGGAAGGGCTTGTAGGTGTGCAGATGCCGCCGGGGCAGGGGTTGAGAGTCAGTCCCTGCATCATCTGATTGAACAGGGGCGCGTCACCACCGGCGCGAGTGACATTGAGCGCATCGAGCAGTCCATTGTTGATGTAGTTCACCTGGTTGAGGTTGACACTGCCGAAAAGCTTCACGCCTCTGGTCCCGACCCAGCGGACGTCGACTGTCAGGTAAGGCAGCACATTGCGCGTCAGCGACACATTGAAGTTTTGGATATACGGCGTAACGTAATTGGTATCGTAAGGGGCAATAGTCTGGTTCCGTTGATTGAGAGGGATTGGCTGAAGCGGAGTGTTGACGACTGCGCTGGGGATGACCAGGTTCGCCAGATTCGTGAAGCCTGAAAGATTCACGGCTTGGGCATCGTTGATTCCGGGCATCATCGACACGTTGGTGTCGAGGTCGAACGGCGTGACGCCGGTTTGAAAGCTGATGCCATAACCCCCTCTCAGTGTGGTTTTATCCTCTCCGAGCCACGGCAGTGTCCAACTGAAGCCCACGTTCGGTCCAAAGTTGTTCCAATCGTCCTTGTAGAGTTTTTCCTTCGGATGAGTGGAATTCACTCCGACAAATTGAACCGTTGTCAAATCGCCCTTCTGGGGTCCGTAGTTTCCCCAATCGGCAAAGCCTGCGCCGGTGTAGCCAAATCCTCCCACCAGGCCACCGTGAACGACGGATGCCATCAGCCCATTTTTTTCCCACGGAACTCCGTAGTGCTCCCAGCGCACACCGAGGTTGAGCGTCAACGAAGGCCGAATCTTCCAGTCATCCTTAAAGAAGGCGCTTTCCTCATTGTGGTCGTACTCTCGATCCTTGTAATAGCCATTCGGGTCTGCGTAGCTCAGGTATCGACTCGTCTGTTTCGCGTCCTGGAGGATGAACGCCTGCGAAACGGTACTGAGGGAACCGTTCAGAGAGAGCAGAAGGTTCTGCGCGCCGGCAATCGTGCCGGCAGTGGAACTGCCGGCGAGACCAAGGGCCGTCGTAAAACCCTGCACTGGTACGTTTCCAGCGCCGCCCGTGACGTGCGGGATGCCGTTCAGCGAATTAAAGCCCTCCGCACGTACGGCGCGGAATTCAAAGCCTCCTTTGTATGCATGTTTGCCTTTCGACCAGCTCAGAGTATCGGCATATGAATACAGGGGGCCATTATTGACGTTGGTGTTCAAGCCAGGATTGAGCAGGTTGGAGCTGTAGGTCAGCGGCGCCCCGATGATCGGAATTCCATTGACGTTCGGGAGGTATGCCAGTACAGCGTCCTTTGTTGCCGGGTCGTCATACGGGTAATAGGTCGCGGACTTTGTCCGCTGAAAGCCGAATCGGAATTCGTTGACCATACTCGACGACAGCGTGGATGTATACGATACCGTGATCACCCTGGGTGTCCGCTTCGTGGATGGAGTCCACCCGCCCGGATATACCGAAGGACTCGTCGTGGAATGGCGGCGCTCGTCACTGAAACCCACCGTCAGCTTGTTGCGCGAATTAAGATTCTCATCGATCTTGATGTTGATCTGCTTCCGGTTGACGTCGCTTTCCAGGCCCTGCTGACCTCCGATGATGCTGTCCCCGCGCTTGATCCAGCGGAACTGCGCCTGATTCAGACCATCGCCGCTGCCCATGCCAAAGTAATTCGGCAGTGGCATGCTGTCGATCACTCGCTGAACGTATCCGGTCGGATCCATCCCTGGCCGGTTGGGATCGCGGCCAAACACGCTGATAGTTTGCAGCGTACCAGTGGTGCATGCCGGATGGTCGAGTGGATTGCCGAGCACATCGACCACGCGCGCGATGGGCGTGGCAGCCGTGCAGGAGTCCACTTGATCGGCGTTGCCGTTTGCGATACCGGGGAAAAACCGGAAATTGCCCTTCCGGGCTTCCGCTGTCAGCACGGTAGCAGACTGAAGCGACCGGGAGTTCATCGTCTGGCCTTCATAGAGCACGAAGAAGAACGTCTTGT
>JBGPBY010000698.1:0-3151 GCA_041481485.1 Terriglobia bacterium | reverse complement strand
CCGCCAAAAATTTTGCGTAATGAAATTCCACGTTTTGTGGGCGGTCATACACCGCCCCTACATTTGGGAACGCATTCCTTCACTACGACCATGATTCAATTCTGCCTTATTTCCGCTTAACGGCGATGGACTCTTTCGATCCTGATCGACTTTCCAGTTTCGGAATCCACATCAATGAATGTACCGTTCAGCCGTACATCCTGGGACGCCGATTCGAACTTCACCGGAATCTGAGTCAGGAAGCGATGGATGACGTCGTCCTTCATGACGCCGATAACGGATTGAAAGGGGCCTGTCATTCCCGCGTCCGTTTGATACGCCGTTCCGTTGGGCAGGATCATTTCATCGGCGGTCGGGATGTGAGTGTGCGTGCCGACCACTGCCGAAACGCGGCCATCGAGATACCACCCCATGGCCACCTTTTCCGAAGTCGCTTCTCCGTGCATATCCACAAAGATCACTTTTACAGTTTTCGGAAGCTTTGAAAGTTCAGCATCCGCACTTCGAAACGGATCGTCCGTCGCGGGCATGAACACTCGACCCTGCAGGTTCATTACTGCAGCCTCTTCGCCGTTTCTCGTTTTGACAACGGCGCAGCCGCGACCCGGATTTCCAGGGGGATAGTTGGCGGGGCGAAGTATCCGCGGATGCCTGTCAAGGTACGGAAAGATCTCTTTCTTGTCCCAGATGTGATTGCCCGACGTCAGCACATCGACTCCCCAGTCGAAGAACTCATCGGCAATCGTGGGCGTCACGCCAAAGCCGGCAGCCGCATTCTCGCAATTCAGAATGGTGAGGTCGACACGGTATTCCTGCTGAAGGTGTTTCAGGCTGTCGTGGACCATGGTGCGCCCGGCGCGAGCGACAGTGTCGCCGATAAACAGGATTCTCATGTCTTCAGGAAATCTTTCTAAGGCGTGGGGGCCGCGCCGGAGTTCGGATAATTTGTTTGCTAATTTTTGTTAGCCCCGCTTGGCCGTGTGGCCTTACCTATTTGAACCTGCCGTAACAGGTGGGCGCCTTATCAACGCTTCAGGGGATCTTGATGCCTTCCGAAAAAGACCAGACCCACACACCACGCTGAGAATCAGGCTCCCGATCAAATAAGCATTGGTTCAAAATGGTTTAAGACCAACACCAACCGCGCAGGGTTGGATTCATTGTATGTGGGGACCATTGTGCGGTCAAGGCCACCCCCAAAAATGACAATTGAACATTGAACAGTGAACATTGAACATTTCGGGAAAATGTTCAATGTTCACTGTTCAATGTTCAATTGTCATCTTTGGGGACGGCGTGAATAACGATATGCTCTCCGCAATTCAAGGGAGGCGCATGCGTTTATGAAACGACTTTTTCTCTTCGTCCTCATTGTGACCACATTTACAGATATCGCCGCTGCACAGCGAAGTACACTGGCCGCGTGTGACCGGGAATGTCTGCGCGGCTTCGTGACGCAATATCTGGACGCAATGGTGGCGCACAATCCGAAAGCGTTGCCTTTGGGGTCCGCTGCGCGCTTCACTGAAAACACGAAGACCATGCCGCTTGGTGAAGGACTGTGGAAAAACGCAACGAAGTTGCGGGCGTACCGTCAGGATTTTCTGGACGTCCGCGATGGTCATGCGGCATCTCACATTATCGTGGAAGAAGGGACCAATCCGGTGATGCTGGCGCTGCGCCTGAAGATCGTGAACAAGCAGATCACCGAAATCGAAACCATGGTCACCCGCAATATGACTGAAGGCGCCCTTTTCGATGTGGAAAATTTGAAGATAGCCAGGCCCGAAATGAACGTGGTGCCGGAAAAATCCCAGTTGATGTCGCGCGAGGAAGCGATTCGGATTGCGGAATTCTATCCAACCGGCTTGAAGGTTGGTGGCACGTTTGCGGCAGTCAATGCGCCGTTTGCACCGGATGCATTTCGCCTGGAGAATGGCCGGCTGATGGCCGGTCGCGGCGCACGCGCAGGGTCGGAGAACATTCTTACCGGGCGCGTCACACCGCACCCGGACGTGGTTTACCGCGTCGCCGCGGTGGATGAGGAGATGGGGAACGTTCTGCTCTGGATGGATTTCGGAGATACTGGACAGTACGGCGCCGGCAATGCCCTGACCACATTCGAAGCCTTCAAGATTTATGGGGGACAGATTCACGCCGTCGAAGCATTCATCCGCATCCTGCCCGCGAATACGCCAACCGGTTGGCCGGCGTATGAGGTGAAGAAGCCGAAGTAAACGGACGGTATTCCCAGCCGCGTTAGCGGACTGCCGCCGCTAACGCGGCTGGGAATAAGCCCCCAATGTCTGTCCCTTTAATTACCGGTAAGTTCCTTCCGGACTATTTTTGCCCCCTGCACCATCGACTGCAATTTCGCAAATGCCACCGGTTGGGGAAGGTGCAGGCAGCCACAGTCCGGCATGATGACCAGACGTTCGGGCTTTACAAATTCAGCGGCATTGCGAATTCGTTCCGCGACGATTTCCGGGCTTTCCACCGAGTGATCTTTCACATCGATCACGCCGACGCCGACTTCAAACTTGCTCGAAAACTCCTTAAAAAGATCCAGATCTTCGCCCCCGCGCCGCGCAAATTCCAGGGAGAGCTGATGAACTTTGGCGTCAAGAATGGCCGGAAACAGGTACCGGTAGTTTCCCGCCCACGTGGGTTTGCCGTATCGATTCCCATAGCAGATGTGCAGCGTGATTTTCGCGTCCACACCTTCCACGAGCGCATTGATGACTTTCACGCCCCATGGCAGATCTTCGGGAAAGCCGGAGTAGTAGGGTTCATCGATCTGGAGATTCCGCAATCCGGCACGGACCAGTTCCTTGATCTCGAGGTTCAAGGCGCGCGCGAGATCCAGTGCGAATTCCTCTTCGGACTTGTAGTATTCGTTGCGAATGCGTTTGACCAGCGAGTGCGGTCCGGTGACGCAGAACTTCGCTTCGCGGTCGGTATTGGCGGCGAGGAATTTGTAATCCGGCACCAGGCCGAGAGGACCGATTGGCATCTTCCCGCGGACCACGCTGTCATAAAAATCGTAGTAGAACTTTTTCGAGGCCCGATCGATTTGTACTCCGGGCAATCGCTCGGCAAAGTAATCGATGAGATTATCCCGGCGGAGTTCGCCGTCGGTGATGATGTCGAT
>JBGPBY010000697.1:0-3180 GCA_041481485.1 Terriglobia bacterium | reverse complement strand
GGATCGCGCCCTTCCTGTTACATTATCCTGATGTTCACGAAGGTAGAGTCGAAACCGGTATTCCCCGATCTCGAAAAGACAGTATTGACACGATGGCAGGCTGAAGGGGCATTCGAAGAATCGCTGAAGCGCTCTCAAAACGGACCGGAGTTCGTTTTCTATGATGGCCCTCCTTTCCCCACGGGAAGCCCTCACTACGGAACCATCTTTGTCAGCATTCTCAAGGACGTCGTTCCCCGCTACAAAACGATGCGCGGGTTTTACGTCCCGCGGGCATGGGGCTGGGATTGCCATGGTCTTCCGGTAGAGACCCAGGCTGAAAAGAATCTTGGGATTCAGGATAAACGCGAAATCGAGCAGAAAATCGGGGTTAAGGCATTCAACGACGAATGCCGGAAGATCGTTTCCACCTTTAATCAGGCATGGAAGATCTATATCGATCGCATCGGCCGATGGGTGGATTTCGACCATCCTTACCAGACCCTGGATGCGTCGTTCATGGAGTCGGTGATCTGGGCGTTTTCCGAGATCTTCAAGGCTGGCCTGATTTACAAGGATTATCGTGTCAGCCCCTATTGCTACCGTTGCCAGACGGCGCTCTCCGTATCCGACACGCGCAACGACGACGCGACGCGCATGAAACAGGACCGCACGATCACGGTGAAGTTTCCCGTTCGCGGCAAACCGGACACGTTCTTTCTGGCATGGACAACGACGCCGTGGACGCTGCCATCGAATCTCGCATTGGCGGTTGGGCCGGGAGTTCCGTACGTCTACGCCAGGAAGGGAGACGAGACCTACATCCTCGCGAAAAGTGCGATTGCCCGGTACAAGAAAGAACTCGAAGGATTACAAATCCTGCGGGAGCTCAGCGGAAAAGAGCTGGTTGCCGAAGGATTGCGCTACGACCCGCTGTTTCCTTACTTTCGCGATGCGTCTCCGCGCTTATTCCAGGTGCTTGCGGCGGACTTCGTCGGAACTGAAGATGGTACGGGAATCGTCCATCTTGCACCTGCGTTCGGCGAAGACGACTACTGGGCCTGCCGCAAGCTGGAAATCGCCCCAATCTGTCCTGTTGACGAACAGGGTGCTTTCACATCGGAAGTCACCGACTTTGCCGGCCGAAATGTCCACGAAGCGAACTCCGATATCATCCGGTTTCTCAAGAACGCGGGCCTGGTCATCAAAGACGAAACCATCGAGCATAACTACCCGCACTGCTGGCGCTGCCGGACTGCTCTGATCTACAAGGCGCTGGATGCCTGGTACCTCAATGTCGAGAAATTGAAGGATCGCCTGATCGAGTGTAACAAGGACATCGAATGGTATCCCGCCACCATCAAGGAAGGACGATTTGGGAAGTGGCTGGAAAATGCCCGGGATTGGAATCTGTCGCGCAATCGCTATTGGGCGACGCCGATTCCGGTTTGGGAATGCACCGCGTGCAAAAAGAGGGAAGTGCTCAGTTCGATCCAGGAGATCGAACAACATGCGAATCGGAAGATCAGCGACCTTCACAAGGAGTTTCTCGATGCCGTGACTTACCCGTGCGCGTGCGGTGGAACCATGAAGCGCACTCCGGAAGTTCTCGATGGATGGTTTGAGTCCGGGTCCATGCCGTATGGGCAGTTCCACTATCCTTTCGAACGCGCCGAACATTTCCGCTCGCACTTTCCCGCGGATTTTATCGTGGAATACCCGGGACAGATTCGCGGCTGGTTCTATGTTCTCCACGTGCTTTCGACTGCGCTTTTCGGAAAGCCGGCATTCCGAAACTGTCTGGTGCATGGAACGCTGCTTGCCGCTGACGGAAAAAAGCTGTCGAAGTCGCTGAAGAACTATACCGATCCGCTCGAGCTGATGGACCGCTACGGAGCCGATTCGCTGCGGATGTATTTGTTGTCGTCCGGTGCAGTGCAGATTGACGATTTCAGTTTTCGAGATGACGGAGTCGAGGCGATCACACGGACGATCCTGCTTCCGCTATGGAATGCGCTGTCGTTTTTTGCCTCGTATGCAGCAATAGACAAAATCTCGCCTGCCGATCTGGTGTGGACAAATGGCTTCCAGCTCAATGAGCTGGACCGGTTCATTCTTTCCGAGACCGAACTTGCCGTTCAGCGCATCACGGAAAAGATGGACCGTTACAGCATCAATGACGCGGCCCAGACTTTCCCGGTGTTTCTCGACACACTGAACAACTGGTACATTCGCCGCAGCCGCGCACGCGTGTGGTCCAGCGACCCGAGAGAGTCCAGCAAAATGGCGTTTTATGCCACGCTTTACCGGGTTCTTTCGCGTGTCACAGTTCTGCTGGCACCGTTTTGCCCTTTCGTGGCTGAAATTGTGTGGGAAAGGCTCGGTCATCGCGAAAGTGTGCACTTCGAGGCATGGCCGAATGTGGAAGTTTCTTTAATTGATCAGACATTGTCCGACCAGGTTACCGTTGCGCGTCGAATCATCACTGCCGGCCTGGCGGTTCGTGCGCGCGAAAAGATTCGCGTGAGGCAGCCGCTGCTTCGCGCACGCGTGGCGCTGAGTACCGATGTGGATCTTCGCGATCAGGTTGAAGCGATGTCTCAGGAGCTTAATGTCAAGTCCGTGGAGATCGTCGAAAACGCCACCGAGATTGCAGAACGGGTGGCGAAGGCGCAGGCGAAGAAGCTCGGACCGAAGTATGGCGGCGCGGTTCAGGGAATCATCAGGGATTTGAAGGAAGGGCGATTCGCGCAAAATCCGAATGGCACGGTAGCTGTCGGCGCCTACGAGTTGCTTCCGGACGAGGTCGAAATCTCATTTGTGGGTAAGGCTGGACTTTCGGTGGAATCCGAAAACGGCGTCGTTGTGGCGATGTCGACCGAGATCACTCCGGAGTTGGAATTGGAAGGAGATGCGCGGGACCTGGTGCGCGCAATTCAGGATTTGAGAAAGGACGCGGAACTGGAGTTCTCCGACCGGATCACGCTGGGGCTTCGAGGTGCGGATGATGTGATGTCCGTGCATCGGGATTACGTGATGAATGAGACGCTGGCGACGTCGTTGGTCGGGGAAGTTCAGAATGCCAGGATATCCAAAGACGTGGAGATCGGAAAGCGTCCGGTGGTGATTTCGATAGGGAAGATCTAAATTCAGAGCCTGACCCCTTGCGCCACCCGCCGGTTGAGAATTGAAAATTGATTG
>JBGPBY010000696.1:0-3185 GCA_041481485.1 Terriglobia bacterium | reverse complement strand
GCATCAATCCATCGGGCAACGAATGTCGGCAGCCGTAGATGTTGTCGAACTTGCTCTTGGTTACCGAGTCATTGACGTTGATAGAAGGGAAGAGCAGTGTGCCGGCTTCCTGCATCTGATAGAGGCGGTGAACGCCTGTTGTGGTTTCTTCGGATACGCCCTTGATGGCTTTGGCGATTTTCGTCCACTCTCCGGGGCGTGCCTTCAGTTCTGTGCGGAGCGTGGAAAGAATGACACCCCACTCCTCCGGGTCGGTTGCAGGATTGAATTCCGGAACCTTACCCGCGGTCTCAAACTCCAGGGCCTTGTGAACGAATAGCGTCGCGTCGCCGCCGTCATCGACAATTTGAACCGGGCCGCTGCCATCGGGCCAGCGCAGCGCTTCGACCGTGCACCACCAATATTCTTCCAGTGACTCGCCTTTCCACGCGAACACGGGAATGCCGCGGGGATCCGCCGGCGTTCCACCCGTTTCGGGCCGGCCCACTACGACTGCGGCGGCCGCATGATCCTGCGTTGAAAAGATATTGCACGAAACCCAGCGAACATCTGCTCCAAGCGCCGCAAGCGTTTCAATGAGTACAGCCGTCTGAATGGTCATGTGCAGACTACCCATGATCTGCATCCCTGCGAGGGGTTTTTTCGCGGCATACCGTTCGCGAATGGCCATGAGGCCGGGCATTTCCTGTTCGGCAAGCTGCATTTCCTTGCGGCCGAATTCTGCGAGACTCAGATCTTTGACTTTGAAAGGTTCACGTCCTGCTTTTCGAGCAGCCTCGAAGGCAGTGGATGCGATAGTTGCCGACATTCATTAACTCCTTTTGCTTATTCCAACGAAATGATCAATCACTGCGGGGATTCAACAGTATAACGGCTAGCTAGGATAGAGGAGGTATGAATTGTTGTCAATTTAGCGGGAGCAAGGGCGGGCGACATGCTGTTCTCAAGACCGCGTCAGCTTTTCCTGACGTAGCTTCTCCACCTTCTCGCGGGACGAGAGGGATTTGGGGTGAAACAGGCTCTGCCGGGTTTCGCCGATTACTCGCAGCACAGATTCAAACACGGAACGCTGAGGACCCTTTTCCAGTGACTCCACTTCCGAGGGCTGATAACGAAACTGGAGTCCGTCGCTGAACATTACCAGGTATGGCGCGCGATCGTCGGAACCATCGACGTTCATGATGACGCCCACTCGCCCGCAGTAGGGAGAATGTATGCTCTGGCGGACTCTGGCGGCATCGCCGGGTTTTAATGTGATGGAGGACTGCATGGCAACTATTGTGACAATAGGCCGGGAAAAAAGGATTAAGGTGGGGCCCACTATTAACAATGATTAACAAGGTTTTACATAATCGAAACAATCGCCGTTCGTCCATGAGTTCCGGGGGGTCCTCATGAGTCCGGACCGGCCGGAAGTCTGGTTACGTGGCCCTATTCCTAATTTGTCGCCACTTTTGCAGCCCATCGCGTTCGCGCTGCTTCAGGCTCATGAGGAAGTGGAGTCTGAAATGAAAGAGTTTCCCCAGGACTGTCTGTGGACACGTCCGAATGGAGTCGCTTCGGTTGGTTTTCATCTTCAGCACCTTTCCGGTGTCCTCGATCGACTTCTTACCTATGCCCGCCAGGAAACGTTGAACCCGGGGCAATTGGAATATCTGCGGCAGGAAGAACTGGCCCCGAGCCCGGCCGTATCCCCAGGGGAGCTTTCAGATCGATTTGGCCGGCAAGTCGAAACGGCGATAGACGCGCTTCGACAGTACGACGATCTGTCATTGACGGAATTCCGCTTCGTGGGGAGAAACAAACTCCCGTCGACCGTTCTTGGACTTCTCGTCCATGCGGCAGAACATACCCAGAGGCATGTCGGACAGCTACTGGTGACGGCGAGAATCCAGAAAAAGTCGTGTTAGCATTTCGGCCATGATTATTGACTGTCATGGCCATTACACAACTGCACCGAAGGATTTGCAGACTTACCGAGACAACCAGATTGCCGAATTAAAAGTTCCTGAAGCCAAACGGTCCAAGGGTACGCTCCAGATCAGCGACGACCAGATTCGAGAAAGCCTGGAAGGAGCTCAGCTGAAACTCCAGCGTGAACGCGGTTCGGACGTTACGATTTTTTCGCCGCGCGCGTCTGCAATGGCGCATCACATCGGAGATGAAACCACCAGCCGTCATTGGACCGAGCATTGCAACGATCTGATTTACCGGGTTTGCAGTCTGTATCCGAAAAATTTTGTCGGCGTCTGCCAGCTGCCGCAGTCTCCCGGCGTGCCACCCGCAAATTCGATTTCGGAACTCGAACGGTGTGTCAACGAATTGGGATTTATCGGATGCAATCTGAACCCCGATCCGTCGGGAGGAAATTGGACGGCGCCGCCACTCACCGACAAGCACTGGTATCCGCTTTATGAAAAGATGGTGGAGCTGGATGTTCCGGCCATGGTGCACGTGAGTTCATCGTGCAATCCGAACTTTCATGCCACCGGCGCGCATTACATCAATGCCGATACGACTGCGTTCATGCAGTTTATACAGGCCGATTTGTTCAGGGACTTTCCCACGCTTCGCTTCATTATTCCGCATGGCGGTGGAGCGGTTCCGTATCACTGGGGCCGCTATCGGGGACTGGCACAGGACATGAAACGTCCACTGCTGGCGGATATGATTCGCAATAACGTGTTCTTCGATACCTGCGTGTATCACCAGGCGGGCATCGACCTGTTGACGAAGATTGTACCCGCGGACAACATTCTGTTCGGTTCGGAGATGGTGGGAGCCGTGCGAGGAATCGATCCGGAGTCCGGCCACTATTACGACGATACGAAGCGGTATATCGACAAGCTGAGTCATGTCAGTGATGCCGATAAAAAGAAAATATTTGAAGGGAACGCGCGAAAGGTTTATCCGCGGATTAAACAGAAGATCGCTTGATCTGCCGCTGCTCTGCAGCTAAATTTTCCGGAGTGTGGTATCCCACCGGCTAACGCCGGTGGCTAGAGGACGTGCCGCCGCTCCGCGGCTGGGGACCAGGGGATGCAACTGCCGCCGCTCCGCAGCTGGAATTAGGGATGCCGACTCACCGGCTGACGCCGGCGACTAGAGGACGTGCCGCCGCTCCGCGGCTGGGGACCAGGGGATGCAACTGCCGCGGCTCCGCAGCTGGAATTTGGGATGCCGAT
>JBGPBY010000695.1:0-3196 GCA_041481485.1 Terriglobia bacterium | reverse complement strand
TCCGGTTAGCGCGTTTATCAGGACCTGGCATCACTCGCGGACACGAGCGGGCCTGGGCGATGCGAACCATTGGAATCGCGGACAGCGTAGGTTAGAATCGGTGCCCATGAAAATCACCTTCCGTTCACTCCTCTCGTTTTTTTCGATTGCCGTTGCAACAGCTTCTGCCGTTTTTCTGATTTCCTCGTTGCACGCGGCAAATGCTCAGCCACCCACCCGCTCGGGGCTCGACCGCGAGATTCTCTCCGGCGATAGCGCGGAGCAGCAGGCGGTCCTGGCGCCCATAACGCAATTGTTTGATGGCATGGCAAAACGCGACGCCGCGGCGATTAAGAAACCGTTGCTGAGCGGCGGGACGATGGTGCTAATGAGGGATGGCAAGCCGAGTAAGATGACTTTTGAAGATTTTGCGGACCGGCTAGGAAAACCTGGAACCACGAGCATTCAAGAGCGAATTCATGATCCGTTAGTGCGGATCGACCACGATCTGGCGGTGGTGTGGGCTCCTTTCGACTTTTTGGTGGATGGCAAGGTGGACCACTGCGGGACGGACTTGTTCAATCTTGTTCGTACGGATGGTCAATGGGTTATTGCCAGTGTCGCAGATACAGGACGGAAGGATTGCGTTCGCAGGTAGACCTAGCTGGCGCTCCTTCCCCATTCTCATCAGCAATCTTCGTTTAAGCGATTCGTCTTGGCTAACTCCCGATTAGTCGTAACCGGACAATGGGACCTGGGCAGGTTTCACTTGTACGGTAAGCGCGTTTATCAAGACTTGGCGCGATCCTCCCAGTCGACCCAGTCTACGGCATGCGTCGCAACGTAAGCATTCACCGCTTCGCCGAGAGTCGCAAAGAAGGTTTGTTCGCCAAAGCGCGTGAAGAGTCCGAAGCGCCTCAGCTTGTCCTTGACCGGATCCTTCATCTCTGCAAAGCACAATTCGATGCTGGCGGCGTGCAAGGTTTCATCTAGCTGGGAGACGGCATCGGCCGCAGTGACATCGACACTCGTGACCGGTTCTGCCGCGATTACCACCCAGTGCACGGGCGTGGGTGATTTAGCAACAGCATCCTGGACGCGTTCGTGAAACAGCTCGGCGTTCGCGAAAAAGAGGGGCGCATCCCACCGGAACAGCACGAGGCCGGGGATCTGCCGTGCCTCGGGATAACGGGTTATGTCGTGATAGCCCTTCACACGTTCGACGCGGCCAAGCACTGCCGAATGCGGGCGCCAGCCATCCCAAAGGAACTCAATCACTGCAATCACGATCGCGATGGTAATGCCTGGAATGGCACCGAACACGGCCACACCTGCGAAGCAGGTCATCGAAAGCCAGAACTCCCAGCGCTGGATACGATAGATGCGGCGCAAGTCGGACACTTCGAATAGACCGATGGCAGCAGCGATGACGACGGCTGCGAGGGCGGGGTGCGGCAGATCCTGTAGAATCGCAGGCGCGAAGACCAGAAGAAGTGCGATGGCAAGTGCGCCCACGACTCCAGTCAACTGTGTCTTAGCACCCGCTGCCTCGGCCACCGGTGTCCTTGATGAGCTGCTACTGATCGGGAAGCCCTGAAAGAAAGCCGAGGCAAGGTTGGCGACGCCGAGGCCCACCATCTCTTGGTTCGGGTCAACCTGCGTCCGCAGACGCGCAGCGTAGGTTCGAGAAAGCACGCTCGTGTCGGCAAATGAAACGAGCGCGACGGCGATGCCGCCCATGAGGATCGATACCCAGTCTTCGACGTGGACAAAGGGAAGCGTTGGCGAGGGCAATCCGGGCGGCAGGGGACCAAGCACGGACACGCCCGCACGAGTAGCTAGGTCGAAGGTCGCGACTGCGACCGTGGCCGCTACGACCGCGATCAGAATACCCGGAAGACGCGGTTTGCCCTTCAGCAACAGTATCAGAACGAGCGTGCTGGCTCCTATCGCGAGTGCTGCAATGTTTGTGTTCCCTTTGAGGACCTTGTCGACGATTCCCCATACTTGGCGCAACGGTCCCTTTGCAGTTATAGAGAAGCCGAAGAGCTTTGGGACTTGGCTCAGCAGTACTGTCAGTGCGATGCCGTTCATATAGCCGTAGCGGATAGGCTTTGAAAGCAGCTCTGTGACGAAACCCAAACGCCCCAGCCCCGCAGCAATGCACACGATGCCAGAGACGATTGCCAGCATTCCCGCTAGTGCCACGGCACGTTGTGGCTCCCCAGCCGAAAGGGGCAGCACGACAGCCAGGATCACTGGCGCAAGCGCAGAGTCGGGGCCCAGAACAAGAATGCGGCTTGGACCAAACAAAGCGTACGCGAGCAACGGGACGATGGTCGCGTAAAGGCCGTTGATACCTGGCACACCGGATGCCTGAGCATACGCGATGCCGACAGGAATGAGCATCGTGGTCATTACCAGGCCCGCGCCAAGATCGTGCCGCAGCCAAGACGACTTGTAGTGACGCAGAGTGTCCAACCCTGGAAACCAGCGTGTCCAGCCTGTTCGATTCACTGGGGTAATGATGCGGCCGGGCTCTGTAGCTTCGGAGGAGGGCGATTCACTCATAGCTGCTCTAATCACTTTTCGACGGACGAACCTGGCAGGCCAGGAGCGTTGGAAATTACTTATACCACCGTGTGATTGCCCTGTCAGCGCGCGGAATGGTCTGAGCTGGCTCAGGGGCAGAGATTTGTGGTCAAGTCCTGGTTTGTCGCTAATCGGAAACTGACTCACCGCCTATTTTCAGGTCCCTTTTCGCTCTACCCTGAGAGGTTCGCTGCCAAGGCTACTTTGGCGCGGCGGTGGACCAATCTGTGAAAGGTACAGCACGGCCTCCGCGAATGACGGTGGGGATCACGTGGTCGAGACCTTTGTGCTCTTTGGCGGAATAGCTCAATTTAAGTTGTGGTCCAAGACCCAGGTCATGCTCGTGGATCGATTCAATGCCGCGAATCGACCCCTCCCGAGTTAATTCCTTTCAAGCCCTCCACCAGCACCATGGCGTCGACAAAATTAGCGCAGGTGTCAGGGTTCAGAGATTAGGAAACAGAAATCGGGAACTCCAAAATCCACACTTGACATCGGCAGATAATTCACTACCATATGGTTGTGGATAAGTTAGATACAACATTTACGGCTCTGTCTGATCCAACCCGCCGGGCGATGATCGAACGACTCTCCCATGGGCCTGCCTCTGTGCATGGATTGACGG
>JBGPBY010000694.1:0-3199 GCA_041481485.1 Terriglobia bacterium | reverse complement strand
TTCAATTCTCAATTCTCAACTGGTTGAGAATTGAGAATTGAATATTGATTATTGCTCTTTCATCTTCCCGGCTCACTCGACTGTCAGCGCGATCTCCACGACTCGCGCAGGGTTTTCCGGCTGCCAGGAGCGGGCCAGTCGCGCAGTGATCTGGTACTCTCCCTTCCGAGCCTTCACACGTATCGCTCCACGTATCGAAGCGCCGGGCTTTGTCAACGGATCCACCGGCTTTTGGGGGCCGTCGTCGATACGCTCCACGCCATCCGGAAGATTCAGAGTCCATGAATGACCGGTCAGCGCCCCGTGCGATATGGGCAGTTCGATCGGTGAACCGGCTGTTCCGTGAACATTAAGTCTCTCGATTTCTGTTGCCATAGCCGCCTCACTACACTTCACTTGCCATTGTGGGCTTAATACTTTGCGAGTCACTACTTTTCATCTTTGACTAAACCGCGCAAGCCCCATAAAATCCTAGGCCTGTGAATCTAAATTCCAGCGGAAACAGGTCCAGGGCAATCGTCCTGATGAGCGGCGGAATGGACAGCTGCGTTACCGCAGCCATAGCCTCGCGCGACTACGACATTGCTGCTTTGCATGCCAGTTATGGGCAACGCACGGAAGCCCGTGAACTCCGCGCCTTCCATGCACTTGCCGATCATTTTGGGGCGTTTGACCGCATGGTGGTTCAGCTGGATTATTTCGCCAGAATCGGAGGCTCGAGCCTTACCGATCCCCGCCTTCCGATCCGCGAAGCGGACCTTTCGGCCAAGCTTGTCCCCAATACCTATGTTCCCTTTCGCAATGCGCACTTTTTATCGATCGCCACATCATGGGCAGAGGTACTGGGAGCATCGAGAATTTTTATCGGTGCGGTGTTCGAAGACAGTTCGGGATATCCGGACTGCAGACCGGAATACTATGACGCGATGAATGCGCTAATTCGGGCCGGGACGCGTCCGGAAACGCACATCACCGTGGAAACGCCTTTGATTTATCTAAATAAGAGCGACATCGTCCAACGGGGAGTGGAATTGAAGGCTCCTCTGGATCGAACCTGGTCCTGCTATCGCGAGACCGATGTCGCGTGCGGTGTCTGCGACAGCTGCGCCCTGAGGTTGCGGGCCTTTCAGGAAGCAGGAATGGACGATCCTATCGCCTACGCCGTAAGACCGGAATATGTTCGAATTTGAGATCAACCCCAGGGAGGTTTGAAATGAAGCTCAGTGCAAAAATCCTATCGATGCTGATCGCTGGATTGCTGTTGATGGTGCCGGTCTATGCACAAAACGGCCAGGGCATCCTCACCGGAAAAGTCATCGACCGCGACGGCATGCCGGCGGCAAATATGCAACTCCAGTTACAGCGCATGAACAGCCAGAATGCCAATCAGCGCATCGTCGCTCAGGTTTTTGATGCCAAGACCGGCAAGAATGGCAGTTATTCCGCGAACGGTCTGCCTCAGGGAGCCTATCAGGTGAATTTGTTGGAGAATGGCAAGGTGTTGATGACCTTTGGAGACAAGATTGGAGACACCGTTACCGTTGTCGATGGACGTGAATCTGTTGTGAGTTTCGATATGCGCAAAGGCCCTCCTCCAATTCCCGCGGCTACTGCGGGGGGCACAGCCCCGGCAATCTCGGCAGAGGATAAAGCCAAGGAACGTGCCGAAATTGAAAAGGCTTCGAAAAACAAGCAGACCATCAAGAAGGCTTTTGATGATGGTTTGGCGGCGTACAAGAAACCGGATTTTGAAGAAGCCATCAAGCAATTCACCACCGTCACGCAACTTGATCCCAAGCAGGACGTCGCCTGGGCAAACCTGGGGAATTCGTACAAGGAAGCGAAGAAGTACGAGGAATCGGCAAACGCCTATAAAAAAGCGATCGAACTGAAACCCATGGAAGCCGCCTATCAGAACAACCTCGGACTTGCACTCGGTGGCCTAAAGAAGATGGACGAAGCCAAGGCAGCGTTCGAAAAGGCCGCCGAACTGGATCCAAAGGCAGCCGGCAATTTTCTGTTCAACGAAGGCGCGATGTACAACAACAACCAGGACTATCCGAAGGCCATTGAGGCATTCAAGAAGACGTTGGCCGCCGATCCCAATAACAAAGGCGCCATGTTGCAGATCGCCATTTCGATGTTCTCCACTCCGGAAACCATGCCGCAGGCCGAGCCGATCCTACAGAAGTTCCTCACGCTGAACCCTTCTCAGGTCGACCGGGAAACGGCGCAGGGTCTCATCGAAGCGATTCACACCTCGGCACCGACCGAGTACAAGAGCGAGGCGGCGATCGCGGCTGAGAAGAAGAAGGCCGATGCCGACGCTGCCGCGGCGGCAAAGACCAATAAGAACCAGAAGACGACGACGCCCGCAGGAAAGACCAAACAGTAATTCCTGAATGTGCTACTTTAAGGGCGGTCTATGACCGCCCTTCAATAATGTTTTCCTCGCGTAATATCCATTTCGCTATTCTCGGAATTATTCTGGGCGCCGCCATCGGTTACGTTTTCGCCTTCTATCAGGCAACTGCAGCGGCACCGCCGGCCCCGCCTCCGCTAAGCGCAGCCGCAGGTTCAACCAGCGGGCTCCCTTCCAACCATCCGGAAGTCAACGACGAACAGATGCTCGCCTTGTTGCAGAAGGCCGCTGAAGACAGTCCGAATCAGCCGGAAGTCCTTTCCCGCTATGCCAACGAACTGTTCAATGTTGGCCGCATGCAGGAATCCGCAGACTGGTATGCCAAAGTCGTCGCGCTGAAGCCGAACGACACCGACTCCAGAAGCCTCTATGGCGCGGTATTGTTTCGCATCGGAAAAAAGGCGGAAGCGAAGGCTCAGCTGCAAACGGCGCTGGATCAGGATCCCAATCACGTGCCGAGCCTGCATGGGATGTTCCTTATCGCGCTGGATAGTCGAGACTTCAAACGAGCATCGGAAATTGTAAAGAAAATCGAAAAGGTCGAGCCTTCTTACGAGGCGTTGCCGTCTCTCAAACGCCGTCTGGAATCCGAAGCGGGCAAGGGAAAGTGACCGCCAGCGAACTGTAGGCGCGGTCTATGACCGCGCGCAATCTATACGGGTCACAGAATCAATGAAGGAACGCGTTCCCAACTGTAGGGACGGTCTATGACCGCCCACGATTTTAAGGGATGCAATCTCACAGATTGTGCGCGGTCATAGACCGCGCCTACAGTTG
>JBGPBY010000693.1:0-3211 GCA_041481485.1 Terriglobia bacterium | reverse complement strand
TCGACGAACAGGACTACTCCTCAAAACGCTTCCGCAGCGGCAGACAGCAACTGGCATTTCGTCGTATCTCCGTTTCTCTGGTTTCCTGGAGTGCACGGAACTGTTGGTGCGCTCGGCAAGGGGGCCAGCGTGCATGCTAGCGCAGTTGATCTTCTGTCGCATTTTCGCTTCGGACTGATGGGTGCCGTGGAAGCTCGCCACAAGCGAGTGGTGCTGCCGATCGATATGATGTGGGTCAGGATGGGGGAAAATAAGGCACTGCCTGCCCCTAATGTGGGGGCGTCATCAGTCGACGTGAAGGCAAGCGAATTCATTTTGACTCCCAAAATTGGATTCCGTTTGGTCGATCAGAAAATGTTTAAGATTGATGCCCTTACGGGGTTGCGTTACTGGCACATCGGACAGAATCTGCAGTTTGATCCCGCCGGGCCGGATTTTTCAGGTTCGCTGAATTGGGTGGATCCCCTTGTCGGCGGACGAATTCAGGCTGCTCTCTCGCCCAAGGTGAATGTAACGATTGCGGGCGACGTAGGCGGCTGGGGTGCCGCTTCGCAAATGGATTATCAGGTGGTTGGCCTTCTCGGTTACCGGGTAAAACCCAATTGGACGCTTCAGGCCGGTTATCGCCATTTGTACGTGAACTATCGCAGCGGAGGCCCGATCTTCGACGTCGCCACTTCCGGCGTGATGATTGGCGTCAGCGTCGCTCTCAAGTGACGGCAGGGAAGTCAAAATGGAAATTCCGGCCCTTTCGCATTCGTAGCTTGCGACTCACAAGTCATTGAGGATGGACATGGAGAGGGGGAGGGATTCCGTGAACCGATCGCGGATTTTGAAGGGCCTGGTCTTAATGCTGCCTCTTGTCGCTAGCTCGCTATTGTGGCGTCACGGCATCGACTTTACAAGTAGCGCACGCAAACAACGAGAAACTCAACAGCTCAGCTCTGACGGCCAAGCTTCGTTGCGCGCCACCATCCAGGCAGGAAATCTCTCAGACATGCGCTGGCCCGATTTCAGCGATTACGAGAAGCACATGCAGAAATTTTACGAGTCGTACGGTTATTCCCTTCCGTGGGTCAGGGGCATGGAGCCAACCGCGCAGGCGCAGCAAGTAATCACGCTCCTATTGCAAGCGGAGCAAAAAGGATTGGCCGCTCAGGATTACGACGGGCCACGTTGGGGCGACCGGCTGACGAAACTCAAACCCGCCGCGCCGCAGCCCTCAGAAGGGGATGCGTTGCGGTTCGATGTCGCGCTCACCGTTTGTGTGATGAGATATATCTCGGACCTTCATATCGGCAAGGTGAATCCGAAGCATTTTGACTTTGGTTTCGACGTCGATGCCAAGAAATACGATTTGCCCGAATTCATTAAAGAAAGTGTCGTGGATGCTTCCGATGTTGCTGGCGTCGTTGCGAAAGTGGAACCTCCCTACCCTGGATATCAGCGTGCGATCCAAGCCCTGCATGCTTACTTGGAGTTTGCGAAGGAGTATGGTGGGGATCAGCTTCCCGCTATCAAAAAAACGATAGCACCGGGCGAATCCTATTCGGCGGTCCCTCAACTGATCCGATTGCTCCGGCTGGTGGGTGACCTTCCGGCTGACGCGAAGGTTGCGGCCGATGGAACGGCGTACCAAGCTTCTCTCGTGGACGCGGTCAGGAATTTTCAGCGCCGGCATGGCCGGGCCCCGAATGGACGAATCACCACGCAGACATTGGCCGATCTGAGCGTGCCTCTCACAAGCCGGGTGAGACAGATGCAACTGACTCTGGAGCGCTGGCGGTGGTTGCCCGTTGGTCTTCACTCGGCACCCATCGTCGCGAATATTCCCGAGTTTCGCCTCCGCGCATACGACGAAAACTACAAGGTCGCGCTGTCTATGAATGTTGTTGTGGGCAAAGCCTATGACCACGATACTCCGGTATTTGGCGACATCATGCAATATGTCGTATTCCGGCCCTACTGGAGTGTCCCGTATTCCATCGCCAAAGCTGAATTCCTTTCGCGCATCGCTCGCGATCCCGGCTACTTAGCAAAGAAGGGATTCGAGGTGGTGAACAGCCGCCAGGACGTCGTCACGTCAGGAACGGTCACGAACCACATGCTCGAGCAGCTCCGTGCGGGCAAACTTTTCATCCGGCAAACGCCGGGCCCCAAAAATTCACTCGGACTCGTGAAGTTTATCTTTCCCAATAGCTACAACGTGTACATGCACGATACGCCCGCCCAGGAATTCTTCGCGAAGTCCCGCCGTGATTTCAGCCATGGCTGCATTCGTCTAGAAAAGCCCGCCGATCTGGCTGTGTGGGTCCTGCGCGATAATCCGGGCTGGAGCATGGATCGCGTCCGCGCAGCCATGAATGAAACCGCGAATCAGCAAGTGAATCTTGCGCATCCGATTCCAGTATTCATTGTTTATGGCACCGTGGTCGTAACTGAGGATGGACTCGTTCATTTTTACGATGACATCTACGGGCACGACGCCGCACTCGAGAAAGTTCTTAAGAAGGGTTATCCGTATCCGAATTAATCGCCGGCGAGCAGGCTGGCCGGACAGTCGAAACACCACTGGCGGACACGACCGACATCGACGTGGATGAAGTTAGAGTGAGGATAATAGCCCACGCCGCCACGACGCAGGGCGAGGGCCGCTTTCCGCAGTTTGAGCGTGCCGAGGCCGGGCATGCGCAAGTCAATCGCTTCCGCTTGAATGTGCAGGCTGTTTTTGGCGACTCCTGTGGCATAGCCCGAAGAGATTCGTTCGTCGACGAAGTGCGGTAGCCGCAGACGATGTCAATCTCGATACCGGGGTGCCCGATCGAGGACGTCAGATCGGAGAGGACAGTTAACCGCCGTGGTGATCAACACCGCGGGGACTGCCAAACTACGCGGAAGTCATATAAGACGGAGGTTCTTGTGGGCTGGGTTGTGGGTTGGAAAAAGTCTGCGAACTCCGAAACAACCCCACATTCATTTCCCAGAACCTCTTTCTGGATGGGTTCCCGTATACGGCTTGCCACAGGGAACGTGACGCTGGTAGAGCGCGAGAATCCGATAGCGTTCCGAATTAAATGCAGACGCAAAACGACCCACGCGCTGCCTTCGGGGAGAATGCAGCGCGTAGGCACGGAACCTTACCGTTTCTCGAAATGTGTCGCTAGCTGCCGGCGATGCCCTTGTTGACCAGGACTTTAACCTCAACCCGACG
>JBGPBY010000692.1:0-3218 GCA_041481485.1 Terriglobia bacterium | reverse complement strand
GGCCGAAGGCCGGGGGAGGGGTACCGCAAGTAAAAATTGTTACTGGCGGTACCCCTCACCGGCCGCTGCGCGGCCCCCCTCTCCCGTTGGGAGAGGGATTTCTTGATAGCCCGCCCCTACATAAACTCGAGATCGACTTTTTTCGGAATCAGTTTCTTTTCGAAAGCCTCAGCCAGCAACCGCCGCACGGCCTCGCGCCCATCGGGACCGTAGTCCAGAGTGAGGTCGTTGACATACATTCCGATAAACCGGTCCACTTCGGAAAGATCCAGGCCTCGCGAGAACTGAATGGCGTACTCCATTCCTTCTTCGCGGTGATCGAGGCCGTACTGAATGCTCTTTCGAATATCGGAACAGATTTGTGAAATCAATTCCGGCCCGAGATCCCGCCGGATGACATTTCCGCCCAGCGGCAACGGAAGCGCTGTCCTTTCGAGCCACCATTCGCCGAGATCGACAACTTTGTGCAGACCCATCTGGCGATACGTGAGTTGTCCCTCGTGAATGAGAAGTCCGGCTTCGTACTTCCCTTTCTGCACTTCTTCCAGTATCCGGTCAAACGGAACGATCTCCGCCTTCACGTTGGGTTCGAAGAGCCGCAGTGTGAGATAGGCGGTCGTCAGTTCGCCGGGAATGGCCACGGTCTTCCCAGCCAGAGATTTCGGGCTGAGCGGCTTTCCGGAAATCACGATGGGGCCGTAATTCCTTCCCATGCTGGCGCCGCAGGACATCAGAGCATATTTGTCCGACAGGTATGCGTAAGCGTGAAATGAAATCGCCGATACTTCGTACTCGCCGTTCAGCGCTTTACGGTTCAACGTTTCAATGTCGCTCAACAGATGAACATAGTTGACGCCGCCCGTATCGATCTTGCGCGTCGCCAGCGCATAAAACATAAAGGCATCGTCGGAATCCGGACTGTGTGCCACGTGAATATCGGCTTTCAATTACCAGACCTTTCTGAGGAAATAGTTTTTCGGAACATCCCACAACCGGGCGCGCCAGGAATAGCGCATGCTGTCGTGGATAAAACACACATGGGAGCACCAGCACTGATCGCAGGCAATCTTGCCCGGTTCGGAACGGCGTGCCTCAGACTCCCAGAACACTTTGAAATTCATGTCATGGCTGCGCAGGTCACCGATCGGTTTCCGCAGTTCGCAGGATCGGACACGGCCATCAAAGTCGATTACTGCGGATGTTTCACCTGCAGTGCATGGCATCGCCCAGGCTTTGGGGCCTTCGGCATTCTGCAACTGAGTGCGGTGATGAAACGTCAACGTACCCAGATAAGCTATTTTTTTTAACCAGCGCACCAGCCGATTCGAACCACTCACCCAGCTATCCGCATAGCGCTCCTGAACCGCGGCAATTCCGGAATAAATCCGCTTGAGCTTTTCCGGCGAGATGTCTTTCAAGCCGGGATTCCGCGCATCGCCTCGAATCAGGTTGAAGTAATGGCCGTCGACAATTCTTTCGGAAAGCACCCACTCGGCCAGAATCAGGATTTCATCCAGATTGTTGCGGGTGATGACCGTGTTGAAGTGGGTTTCGAATCTTTCGCCGAACCGCGCCCGGATGTTTCTCAGGTTGCGGGCTGTCAATATCGCGCGCTCAAAGTTTCCGGGAACGCCGCGAACGGCATCGTGAGATTCGCGCAATCCGTCAAGGGCGATATTGACATGCAGTTCGAGATTCGGATTCGCCTCCAGACAGCGCTGCGCAATCTGAAATATACGCGCGGGTTTCAGTCCGTTCGTTGGCAGATTGATGTAGCGGACGCCATTGTTTCTGACAAACAGATTGATGATTTCTTCCAGATCCGGACGCAGCGTCGGTTCGCCTCCACTGAACCAAAGATCGGTAATCTGGGGAGTATTTTTCGACAACTTGACGATTTCATCCCAGCTCAGATCGCCGCTCTTGTTCAGATCGTCCCAGTAGAAACAGGTGTCACAGGTGGAATTGCAATGCGACGTCACAAAGAAAATCAGCGTGTTCAGTTTTCTCTGGCGCCATGCCGGATGACGGTGTGCCGTGGTGAAATCATTCTGTATCGTCGATGTCGCCATACAATGTCTCTCGTGAATGCGGAGCGAAGCATGTTGTATTCGTACAAAAGCGCGCTCAGCGGAGCAAGAAGGATATAAGACCAAAGGCGATTCGACAAGATGCTGCCAGGAAGCACACTGGACACGGCTTTCAGACGAATGGCCGATTTAACGGCGGATAACGCGTACAAAATTATCCAAACTGCCGTTGCCGGCGGCATCGTCCACATCCACGCGAACGCCCACCAGAAAGAAACATTAAAAACCGTTTGGCCGAAAAACGCCAGGCGCCAAAGCCTGGGGTCAAACACTCTCACGACAATGATCTGACGGGTTGTAAATTCCAAGAGTTCCATCCACGTGCAGTTTCCATAGGAGGGAATCAGGCAGGTGGGTACAAAAACAATCCGCTTCCCGGCCCTTCGGGCGGCCAGAGTCAGGGCCATGTCATCGCTGACTGTTCGATCCCATGCGTCGCGGACTCCGATGCGATCAAAGGTCTCACGGCGGATGGCCATCGAACCACCCCATGCGAAATTTCGGGAATGGTCCCCGAGGGCAGTTACGGCCGAAGCGTTCCAAATTGAGCGGAACAAGGCCGCCATGGATCCGGAATCGGCCATGTACCAGCGATAGCCCGTAGTGACTGCGACCGATTCGTCGTCCAGCGGCGCAATCAGATTGGCGATCCAGTTCTTCGGAAAGCGGGCATCCGAATCGCAGAAGACAAAGACATCCGCGTTGCCCGAGGTTTCTACCACGTGGATCATGTTGTGAACTTTTTGACCGCGGATGGTGGAAATTCCGGCAACGCGCACGGACGCACCGAGTGACCGCAGTTCGGCCGCCGCGGGATCGTCATCGGATTCCACGACAAACACGGCGTTCGCAGACGGATAGTCCTGATCGATTATCGAGCGGACATTGGCGCGGAACTCCGGGTCAGTTCCCTTGCATGGGCAAATGATCAACACCCGTGGACGCCAGTCCGACTTCGGCCGGAACGTACGGATGTGGCGCGCCGAACGCATGCCATCGATCAATCCGAAGATTCCCTGGAGAATCGCGATGGTGGAAATGAAGTAGAAAACAGCAGTCATGATTCCCAACTGTAGGCGCGGTCTATGAAGCTGTGAAGAAATTGGGGACAGAGAGCAATTTCCTGAG
>JBGPBY010000691.1:0-3231 GCA_041481485.1 Terriglobia bacterium | reverse complement strand
TTCGGGTTTGATCGTTCCCCGCGTTCCGATCTGTTGAATGCGATCGCCTTGAATCACTATCGCACCATTGCGAATCGGCGGACTGCCAGAGCCAATCCAAATAGTCGGATGATCGATGATCAGGAGTGGAGCCGGTTGTGGTGCAGCTTGCGGCGGGACCCATGACGGGATCACCATCAGGACCAGCAAAGACAGAATCCGGCTAATCTTCGACATACTCCGATGTTCCCTCCTCAATCAGGATTTGAATTCCCTTCTGAGCCAGAAACGGAACCATAACCAGTGCCCCCAGCGAGTCTCCCCAATGGAAGTCCATACCCGCATGCATCAGCAGAGCGATCAGCAATACCATCGATAGATACGAATTGCCAAATGTAAATACCGCGGCATCTTTCAGCGTCTGATTGCGAAGTTCAACAGCAAGCACCTTCATATAAGAACCCGCGATGGGAACAATCAGCATCGAAACTGCCGCAAGCGCAATTCCAAGAAGGTTGCGCTGCGCACTTTGACCGGTTATGAAACCGGATACCCCGAGAACCAGCGAAAGAACCGCGGCAACGAGGTATCCGTATGCCACAGGCCGCGAGCGCCAGCTTTTTGCCAGGGATTCATAGGAGCGGCGGATTCGCACAGAGAGCAGGACAGCTGCGCAGGAACTGACGATCGCGTCGAGGCCAAATGCCGCCAGTACGGCGGAATCGGTGCGAACCCACAGCGCAAGGCTGGCGATGAACTGCAGAAAATGGAAGACGCCGGTGAGGAGCGCGAGCGTCGCTATTTGCCGAATCCACACGGAGCGGTCGTCAGCCATGATTCAACTAGTACGCCCGCGCAAAGATCACGCGGCCATCCGATGGAGCGCCACAGGCAATACATTTCCCGGATTCCATGTCGCGCTTCAGTGGAATACAGCGGATCGTCGCCTTGGTTTCACTTTTGACTCGTTCCTCGCAGGCATCATCATTGCACCAGTGAGCCCAAAGGAAGCCGCCGGCGTCGAGCATTTCGTTAAACTTTCCATAGTCGTCGACGCGATGGGTGTTGCGTTCGCGAAATTCGACAGCACGATCAAACATCGACTTCTGTACGGTATCGAGAAGTCCGGACACGGTCTGGGCCAGGCCTTCCTGAGAGACCGGCGTCTTCTCACCCGTATCCCGGCGTGCGATGACCACCTGATTTTTTTCAATGTCTTTCGGCCCCAGCTCAATGCGAAGCGGCACGCCTCGTTTTTCCCAATCGTTGAACTTCCACCCCGGGCTGTATTGGTCGCGTTCATCCAGTTTGCAACCGATGCCCGCCTGCTTCAGCTCCGCCGCGATTCGATTCCCCACTTCCAACACACGAGCCCGTTCTTCCGGCTTACGCGCAATCGGAATGATGGCAGCTTGAATCGTTGCAAGCTTCGGCGGAATCACAATGCCATTGTCATCGCCATGGGCCATGATGAGCGCGCCAATCATTCTCGTCGACAGCCCCCAGCTTGTGGCGTAAACCCAGTCGCGCGTTCCCTGTTGAGTTTGAAAGGTGACATCAAACGCCTTCGCGAAATTCTGGCCCAGATGATGCGACGTTCCGGCCTGCAGCGCCTTGCCATCGCCCATCATGGCCTCGATGGAGTATGTGTGATCGGCGCCGGCGAATTTTTCACGCTCCGTCTTTCGCCCTTCGATCACCGGCAATGCCATATAGTCCTGAGCGAAGGTCTTATAGACACCGAGCATGCGAACCGTCTCTTCTTCCGCTTCGTCATAGGATGCATGCGCGGTGTGCCCTTCCTGCCAGAGGAACTCCGTGGTGCGCAAAAACAGCCGGGTCCGCATTTCCCACCGGACCACGTTGGCCCACTGGTTGATCAGCAGGGGAAGATCTCGATAGGACTGAATCCAGTTACGATACGTATTCCAGATGATGGTTTCCGAGGTCGGGCGCACAATCAGCGGTTCTTCAAGTTTCTCGCCTCCGCCGTATGTGACGACGGCCACCTCCGGAGCAAAACCTTCGACGTGCTTCGCTTCTTTTTTAAGAAAACTCTCCGGGATGAACATCGGAAAGTATGCATTCTGATGTCCCGTGTCCTTGAACATGCGGTCAAGCGCCTGCTGCATCTTTTCCCAGATCGCATAACCATTCGGGCGAATGATCATACAACCCTTGACTGGCGCGTGTTCTGCGAGTTCCGCCGCCGCAATTACATCCGTATACCATCTTGAAAAGTCGTCTGCACGCTTCGTAATCTTCACTTCGGCCATAAGCCATCGATGATAGCACGCACAAAATAAAACGCCGCGAAGCGGCTACCAAATAGAGCCACGGAGTTGCGGCATTTCCTTAGCCACCGGCTCACGCCGGTGGCTAATAGACTGCCGCCGCTACGCGGCTCAAAAATGAAATGCGATTCTTTCACAGCTCCAAATCACTTTCTTCCTTGATCCGATCCAGCGGTTGCGGTATTTGAGCTGACTGGAGGCAACATGCTCGCAATTCGCTTTCGCAAACTGTGTATCTTCGTTCTTGTCACCGCTGCATTTGGATTGCTCAACTTCTTATCGGCTGCCCAGCAGCGTGGAGGTGGTGCAGTTCGTCAGGGACCCGGCTTCCGTGTGGGACCTGCGGTCTACCAGCAGAATTGCGGTACGTGTCATGGGACCAATCCCAAACAGATCGATGGGAAAACCGCAGCCTCAATCAGCACACTGCAGGACTTGTCTCCGGAAAAAATTTACGAAGTGATTACTACCGGGACGATGCAGACACAGGCTGCGGCTTTGCCCGATGTTCAGAAGCGGCAAATTGCAGAGTTCCTTGCTGCGCGGCCGTTGGGAAGCGCGGATACCGGCGACATCAAGAAGATGACCAATGTTTGCACTGCCAATCCGCAGATCTCAGATCCAGCAGCGGGACCGGCCTGGAACGGCTGGGGTGCCGGACTCCAGAATGCGAGATTCCAGAGTGCCGCTGCGGCTGGTCTCACCGCTGCACAGGTTCCATCGCTGAAATTGAAGTGGGCATTCGGTTTGCCCAACGCGAGCGAAATGCATTCGCAGCCCACAGTCGCTTCCGGACGTGTGTTTTTTGGGAGCGATGCCGGATACATCTATTCGCTGGATGCAAAGTCAGGATGCGTCTACTGGTCATTCCATGCGGATTCCGGAACGCGCACCGCTCCGGTGGTTGCCCCGATCAAGGGACAAGGCAACGTTCGATTTGCAGTTTACTTTGTAGATT
>JBGPBY010000690.1:0-3241 GCA_041481485.1 Terriglobia bacterium | reverse complement strand
TGACTTCGCGGACTATCGCGATGTGAATAGCGTGAAATTTCCATTCAAATTCGAAAGCATCTGGACAGATAACCGCACAATGACAGAGCTGACTTCCATCCAGACCAATACTCAGATCGAGGCTGCCAGATTCAACAGGCCGGCCCCGGCGCCGCCGTCAAAGCAGTAAGGTGTGAATTCATCACACCTTCATTGTGTTACCCTTCCCCAAATGACCTTACTCCGCTTCTACTGTTTGCTCCTGTCGCTTGTTCTTTTCACCGTTTCCGCGAACGCCCAGGATAACGACCGCGAGGCTTTCACCGTTGAAGGGACCCTGGCCGCATGGTTCCTGCATCCGTCCGGCGACGTTATCTCGAACGGAAATCGGATCGATTTTCGTACGGACCTTGGCATTTCATCGAGGCACACCAGTCCTTACATTCGCGCGATCTTAAAGCCCTCGAGGAAGAACCGCGTCGTCTTCGAAACTATTCCCTACAGGTTGGAAGGTAACCAGCAACTGACACGCTCATTCACATTCAACGGCGTGACGTACACGCTCCAGGACCGCGTCGCATCCGAAGCGAATGTGAACTACTTCTTCGGAGGCTATCAGCGAGATCTCGTGAGCGGCCGTATGGGACATGCCGGCTTTCTGACGGGCATTGGATATCTCGATGGAGATGCGAATGTTAAAAGTCAGACTCGCGGCTTGCAGGGAACAGAATCCGCAAAGGTCCCCTTCCCTCTTATCGGAGGAGAATTCAGAATCTTTCCGGATCCCGCAGGGCACCTCAATCTGAACGCAGAACTCAAAGGCTTTCCTTTCGGCGGCTACGGCCACTACTTTCAGACGGTCGTCAACGTCGGCTTGTCTTTAGGCCACAACCTCACGGCTCAGTTTGGATATGCCTACCTGAATGGGGACATCCACGAAAAGAACAACGGCGACGGTTTCAAGCTCGACTTCCGAGGACCGCTAATCTCCATACAATTCCGCGACCGGTAGCCGTGCAGGCTCTGGTACTTTTCATGCTGCTGCAAGCGACGAGCAGCGTCGTGGTTCACGTCAGCGCCGAATCCGGCCCGATCGTGCAGGCGGAAATCGTTGTGCATGGAGACATCGTCGGAATTACGGACGACCGTGGTGAAGCAACAATTCAGATACCTGCCGGTGAGACAGAGGTCACCGTCCAACGATATGGCTTCACTTCCAGAACCGTTCCATTTCAACCCGACGCATCTCGCATCGATGTCGAGCTCGAGTCGGAATCGGTTTCGAATGAGGAGATCATCGTCACTGCGACACGCAACGACGTCCAGATAGAGGACGAGCCTCTGCGCGTCGAAGTTGTCCCCCGTGATGAGATCGATGAGAAAGCGGTTATGACGCCCGGCGACATCGCCATGCTTCTCAATGAGACGAGCGGCGTGCGAGTGCAGGTCACATCGCCATCACTTGGCGCGGCCAACGTACGTGTGCAAGGACTGCGGGGCCGTTATACGCAGATTCTATCGGATGGCCTTCCTCTGTATGGAGGCCAGACGGGATCCATCGGCCTTTTGCAAATTCCACCATTGGATCTCGCTCAGGTCGAAGTGATCAAGGGAGTCGCTTCGGCGCTCTACGGTTCATCGGCTCTCGGCGGCGTGATCAATCTGGTTTCGCGACGGCCGATGCAGCGCGAACGCCAACTGCTCGTCAACCGGACGACTCGAGGCGGAACCGACAATTCATTCTGGATTGCAGAACCGGCAAAAGATCGCTGGGGCTATACGCTTCTTGGCAGCGCGAATTTCCAGGAGAAGAACGATATAGATGGTGATCGGTGGGCGGATCTGCCCGGATACAAGCGCGGTGTTTTTCGGCCTCGAGCTTTCTGGGACGACAAGAAAGGCCGTTCTTTCTTTGCCACCGTTGGCGTGATGGCCGAAGACCGAGATGGCGGTGGAGACTTTTTCCCCGAAGAGCTGGGAACGCGCCGGCTCGACGGCGGAGCGGTGGGACGCTTCCTCCTGGGAAATCGAGTTCTATCCATTCGAGGATCTGCGATGACGCAGAGCCATCGCCATCAATTCGGCGAGACTGTGGAGCATGATCGTACTGAAACCTGGTTCGGTGAAGCATCGCTCGGCGCGACGAGCCGCGGACACACATGGACAGCTGGTTCTGCAATCCAGGCGGACCAGTATCGGTCGCGCGACGTGTCGAGATTCAATTACACATACGTCGTTCCCGGCTTCTTTGCACAGGACGAATACTCGTTTGGTTCACGGGCGACCGTATCCGCCAGCGGCAGACTCGACGCACATAGCAAGTACGGGGCGTTCTTCAGCCCCCGCCTGTCCGCGCTGCTGAGAGTTCCACACCGCGTCACGGCAAGAGTATCGACAGGAACAGGTGTATTCGCTCCGACGCCTTTCACGGAAGAAACCGAGGCCGTCGGGCTTACGAACGTCGCACCGCTGAAAGACCTGAAACCGGAGCGCGCATGGAGCGCCTCGAGTGATCTGGGATGGACCAGTTCGCACGTGAACGTGAATGGCACGATTTTCAGTTCGATCATCCGCCATCCTGCCGGGATTCGTCCCTCACCCGCTGGAACTTCGCAATCGATCGAAATCGTCAATGCCGGTGAGCCGACCCGCACAACAGGCTCCGAATTGCTGGCCCGAATCCAAGCCGGCGATTTAAACCTTGTTCTGAGTCACACCTTTACTCATTCAACCGAGATCGACCTCAAGGACGGAACGCGCCGAACGGTTCCGCTGACTCCCCGGCACACTGCCGGTTTTGATGCGATGTGGGACAAAGAAGGAAGGATGCGAGTTGGGTTCGAAGTCTACTACACCGGAAGACAACAGTTGGATGATGACCCGTTCCGGAACGAAGGCTCGCCCTATTGGATCTATGGCCTCCTCGTGGAACGCCGAATCGGACCTTTTCGATTGTTCCTTAACGGAGAGGATCTGTCGAACGTGCGCCAGACGCGTTTCAGCCCGCTTGTCCGTCCCAGCCGGCATTTTGACGGTCGATGGACGGTCGATGCCTGGGCTCCTATCGAAGGTCGAATCGTAAACGGGGGTTTCCGACTGAGCTTCTAGATGGTCCCCGTCCAATAAGAACTGCATGTTCGGAAATGTTTGCGCTGTGGATTCGTCCAATAGCCGAGTCTTACGTAGAAAATGTTTGCGATCGGTTCTGTTTAAAACTCGGCTTTTGGACCAATCCACAGCGCAAACATTGCCGAACATACAT
>JBGPBY010000689.1:0-3248 GCA_041481485.1 Terriglobia bacterium | reverse complement strand
TTTTGTCCGTTTATTTATGGCCCTGGTTACTTTCATCAAATGGACATTTGGAACAAGGACACCAGGGCAATTAACCACCGCACAACAGACAAACTCACAATTGACCCGGAGAGGAGGCCCGCGTTTCACGCCGGCAGCACAATCGTAAATGTGGAACCTGCACCGAGCTTGCTGGCGACCGTGATGCTGCCCCCCTGACTTTCGATGGCATGCTTTGCGATGGCGAGCCCCAGGCCGGTCCCCCCGGAGTCACGCGTTCGCGACTTTTCCACGCGATAAAATCGCTCGAAGACTCGAATCAGATCTCCACTGGGAATGCCGGTGCCTGTATCCTGAATATCCAGTGCAAAGCCCGCATCTGTGGCTCGTCCTGTAATCCAAATGCTTCCGCCGGGCTTGTTGTAATGAATCGCATTATCGAGGAGATTGGAAAACGCCCGTGCCAGCCGGCTACGGTCGGCGAGAATTTCGCAATCCGGACATTCCACCATGACGTTGATCCTTTTCTCATCCAGCGGCGGCCGGCGCAGCCGGACGTTTTCGTCGATCAAATCTCGAATTGAAATGGGCTGTTTCTCGACTGGAGGCTCGCTTTCCAATTGAGCCAGTACCAGCAGGTCATCCACGAGCGACTGAAGCAGAACGGCGTTCCGTCGAATGGTTTGATGAAATTCCTGCATGTCTACAGGATCGTGATCCTTGGTATCGATCAGAGTTTCGGCGTATCCGCGAATGGAAGTCAGCGGCGTTTTGAATTCGTGCGAGACATTCGCGATAAAGTCCTTTCGCATTTTTTCCGTCCGGCGAATTTCCGTAAGATCGTAAAACACGACGACCGCCAGCTCAGTCTGGCCGGAGATTGCCTTTACGGGCGCTGCCTTTGCGGATACGACTTTGTCGCTGCCGGTATGGATCTCGACAGCGGGAACGTCGGTGCCGCGAAGCGCCTCGCGCACGGCAGATTCGAAGGAAGGATGTCTCACCAGTTCCATCGGCATCTTTCCAGTTCGTCCGCCATGAATATCCAGAAGCCTGCAGATGGAATCGTTGGCCAGTACGACACGGGCATCACGATCGAAAACAATAATGCCGGCGCTCATTGCGGCGACAATAGCTTCAATGCGCTGTTTGTCGCCGTAGAGTTCCTCCATCTGTTTCTTCAGGCTTCGCGCCATCGCGTTCAGCGAAGACCCCATGACGGCAAGGTCCCGGTCTCCGACGACGGGGAGATCGCAATTGAGATTGCCAGCCGCCAGTTCATGAGAGGCTTCTGCCATACGATGTAGAGGCCTGGAAACAAAAGCGTAGACCATATAACCAAATACGGCAGTCAGGCCAATACTGAGTACCAACGCGAGGAGCAATTTCCGGCGCAGAGCCGAAATCAGACTTTCCACCGTTGAAAGTTGGCGGGCCACCCTCAATACACTTCCGTCATCAAGCCTGATTGCGACATAGATAAACGGGACACCGACTGTGGCGCTTGATCGAATGGACCTTCCACGCCCGCCTTCCATGGCAGCCATGATTTCCGGACGTCCGGCATGATTCTCCACATCCGCGACACCCTGCGGCGTGAGATCGGAATCACCAAGAACTTTTCCATCCGGGGCAACCAGTGTGACGCGTATTCCCAGCGAATGCGAAATGTCGTTCGCCATCTCAATAGGCTTCCCTCGCAGCGGGCTTTCGCGCATGTAGTTCTTTGCCAGAATTGCGGACGCGTAGAGCTGGTCTTCGATATCGGATTCAAACGTCGAACGCAGGTTCGAACTGAGGTAAACACCCATCAGTAACGTAACGATGGCGATCGCGCAGACGTTGAAGAAAACCAAACGTGAGTGCAGCCTGAATGTCATTCAGGGTTCCTCAGGACATCAGCACATGAACCAATGCGGCGATGAGCGCGGCCGCGGGAATCGTAACGATCCAGGCCCAGACTATTCCCTTGGTCACTCCCCATCGCACAGCAGACAGCCGGCGAGTCGACCCGACACCGATAATCGCGCCGGTAATCGTATGCGTCGTGCTTACGGGGACGCCATTCATCGCAAGTCCGAACAGGCATACGGCTGCCGCGCTTTCCGCACAAAAACCGCCAATCGGACGCAACGCAGTGATCCGCTGTCCCATGGTTTTGACGATTCTCCAGCCGCCGGAAAGGGTTCCCATGGCAATGGCACAGTGAGCCAACAGTATCACCCAGAGTGGAATGTCAAAAGTCTTCAGGTATCCCGACGTGAAAAGGAGGCTGGCAATAATCCCCATCGTCTTCTGGGCGTCATTGGTGCCGTGTCCCAGACTGTAAGCCGCCGCCGATAGCAGCTGGAGTTTCCGAAACCGGCTGTCCACATTGCGCGGCGACATTCTTCTCGATGCCCACATCGTAATGGCCATGGAGATGAAACCGAGCACCATGCCGATGATTGGGGATAGAACAATAAAGAGCAGAGTTTTGGTCCATCCCGATGGAATGATGACGCCGAATCCGGCCTTCGCAATTGCGCTACCCGCGTAACCGCCAATCAGTGCGTGCGAAGAACTAGTCGGCAGCCCAAAGTACCAGGTGATGATATTCCAGGCAATCGCGCCGATCAGCCCGGCAAAGATAACGGTGCGATCCACCGATTCCAGCCGGACCATCCCCTTCCCAATTGTTTTGGCGACGACCGTTCCAAAGATGAATGCCGCAGCAAAATTGAAAAATGCCGCCCATAGGACGGCCTTTCCGGGAGTCAGTACCCGCGTTGAAACAACCGTGGCGATGGAATTGGCCGCGTCATGAAACCCATTGAGATAATCGAAGATAAGAGCAGTGAGTATGATGCCGACGACGGCCCAGAAAACGGGAGAATAAAAATCCACGAAACATGTCCTTTTCCCGAAGGTTTGGTTGATGCCCAAATGTGACGGAAATGTTACAGTCCAGAGTCCCTCTGCCATCGTTTGCAGATGGCGACGCGTGATTATACCTGCAACATGTTCCGAGGAGATACCGATGGGCGTAGGTTCGATACTTCGATTTTTTCTGCCACACGACGAAAAGTTCCTGCCGCTGTTTGAACAATCCGCCGACAACCTGAAGGCCGCCGCGGCCATATATGCCACACTGTCCAAGACGAACCATCGTGAGGACATCATCTCCGTGCGGGATGAAATCAAGAAACTCGAACACATTGGCGACAAACTGACCCATGCCATTTTTGAAGAACTCAATCGCTCATTTATTACTCCATTCGACCGCGAAG
>JBGPBY010000688.1:0-3249 GCA_041481485.1 Terriglobia bacterium | reverse complement strand
TTCTATTTTGAGCCGCGTTAGCGGCGGCAGCTTATTAGCCACCGGCGTGAGCCGGTGGTCTCGATACCCTGAAATCAGAAAAGCGCCGTAGGCGCGACAGATCAAGGATTTCTATATCTGTCGCCGCTCTGCGGCTGGAAGGGATTTGTGGATCGCTTCCACCGGCTTACGCCGGTGGCTAAGGAAATGCCGCCACTCTGTGGCTCTATTTGGTTGCCGCTTCGCGGCATTTTGTATTTATTCACACCTTCTATGACCTTCCCTTCATTGGGGCCTGAAATTTCTGACCCGGACCTGCCGATTTCAGTAGAATGAAGATCGGGCCCGAGGAGTTTGATGCACGCCTTAAAGCTGGATGCGCTCGTTCGTTTTTCGGACGAGAAAATGCAAAAGATTTCGTTGTTCGATTCGACGAAGTACTTTTGTGACTTATACTGCCTTAAATCCGGTCAGGATCAACGAATCCACAGTCATCTGGAATCGGACAAGATTTATGTCGTTCTCCGGGGGACTGGGATTTTTCATATTGGGGGCGAGGAACGCTCACTTGGACCGGGTGAAGCCGTCGTCGCGCGTCCCGGAGAGCCGCATGGGGTGCGGAACGAAGCCGGACAAGACCTCGTTATTCTTGTTTTCATGACACCGCGGCCGTAACTCTGCAGGGAAAGGCAGGAACATCCGAATGGGGCGCAATGCGCAGTTGATCCGCCAGTGGGCGATTCTGAAACAAATTGAAACTAACCGCTGGACGACGATTACGGATCTTTCCGACCATCACACGGTGTCGACGAAGACCATTCGACGCGATCTGGCGGCACTGATGGAGGCGGGGTTTCCTCTCTACGACGAACGTTATGACGGAAAGGTCTACTGGCGTCTCAATGAGGAGTACAAGGGACTGCCTTTGGCGAACCTGTCTCTGTCGGAAATTGCTGCGCTGTACTTCAGCAAGAAGCTGGTCGTCAATCTTGCGGCCCCGCCGTTTTCGAGCGACATCGCATCCGCATTCAAAAAGATCCAGGGCGCGCTTCCAGAACGCAATATCGAGTTCCTCGACAACCTGGATTCGATGATCAGTGTGCGCGCCGATGCGCCGAAGGATCTTGACGAACACAAGGAAATCATTCGGACGCTGATGGAGGCCATTGGCGATCAGAATCAGGTTCAGATGCGCTACTTCTCCGTCCACAGCCAAAAGCGCAAGGACTACAAAATTCATCCGTACCGCCTGATGGTTTACCGGGGCGGCATGTATCTGTTCGGTTTCGTCACGGAGTACAAAGAGATCCGCACCTTCGCCATCGAAAGCATTGAATCGGTCGACATGCTGCGCGATCGTTTTGAAAGGCCGGCGGATTTTTCCGTCGAAAGCTATCTCGAGTCGTCATTCGGTGTCATTCGTGAAGAGCCATTCGATGTGGAAATCATCTTTGGAGCCGACATTGCGGAATACGTTCGAAGCCGCGTCTGGCACCCATCGCAGAAATGCCGTGAACTGGATGGCGGACGCATCCGTATGAATCTTCATGTCGGCGGCGAATTCGAACTGGTGTCGTGGATTCTCAGTTTCGGGCCTTCTGCAAAGGTGATTGCTCCGGATCGCCTGCGCCGCCGCGTGGAAGCCGAGTTGATGCGAGCCATCGACAACTATCGGGCAGAAGTTACCGTGGCTCCGCAAAAAAAACCCAAGAAGGTGGAACCGCGCAAAGCCACCGCAGCGGCCGGCCGAAAAAACTGACAGTGTTTTCGTATGTGGCATGAAAACATACTGAAAATCATCGGAAACACACCCATGGTGCGGCTTCATCGCATGGGCAGGGGACTGCGTCCGATCCTTCTGGCAAAACTCGAATACCTCAATCCAGGCGGAAGTGTGAAAGATCGCATCGGGACGTCGATGCTCGAGGCTGCGGAGCAGAAAGGTCTGCTGAAACCCGGCGGTACCGTGATCGAGGGCACCTCTGGCAATACCGGAATGGGACTCGCGCTGGCTGCGGCCATCAAAGGGTATCACTGCATTTTCACGATGCCCGACAAGATGAGTCAGGAAAAAATTGACGCGCTGCGCGCTCTCGGCGCCGAAGTGATTGTCACTCCGACTCAGGTGGATCATCACGATCCGCGAAGTTATCACTCTGTGGCGCTGCGGTTGAGCAAGGAGATTCCCAACAGTTACTTTCCCAATCAGTATGAGAATCCGGCCAATGCCAATGCGCACTATGCCACGACGGGCCCGGAAATATGGGAACAGACCGAAGGGAAAGTCACTCACGTCGTCATCGGTGTGGGAACCGGCGGGACGATAACCGGAGTGGCCAGGTACTTGAAGGAAAAAAATCCGAACATCCGCATTATCGGCGCCGATCCTCAGGGATCCATATTTGCAGAGATGTTCAAGACGGGAATTCGGCCTCAACCCCAGCCTTACAAGGTGGAAGGGATCGGACAGGATGAAAAACCCGCCAACGTCGACTTTTCGGTGATCGATGAAATCCACTCCGTGAGTGACAAGGATTCATTTCTGCGCACCCGGATGCTCTCGCGCACCGAAGGAATTTTTGCAGGCGGTTCGGCAGGTACGGTCGTTCATCTGGCCATGAAACTGGCTGAGAACCTCGAGGAGAACCATATCGTCGTCATCATCATTCCGGATTCCGGAACGCGCTACCTTAGCAAGATCTACAACGACAATTGGATGAAGGAAAATCAGTTCATGGAGCCGCCGGTTCATGTGCGCGCCAGTGAAGTGGTGCGCGACAAAGTGCGGCGCACTGATGAGCTGGTGTCGATCACGCTGGGCATGACTGTCGGTGATGCCGTGAATCTGATGCGGGATCACGACATTTCGCAGGTTCCCGTGATTGAAAGCGGCGCTGTCGTTGGCAGCATGAGCGAATCGCGCATACTCGACATTCTGGTTGCAGACCATCAGGCCCGCATCAAACCGGTGGCCGAATACATGGAAAGCCCATTCCCAGTGCTGGGCGAAGACGCAACGCTCGCCGACCTGGCGCAGCGAATGGACCGCGAGACTTCCGCCATTCTCATTAAACAGCAGGGCGGCTTCGACATCATCACCAAGTCGGATTTGATTCTGTTTCTGACAAAACAGAAGAACTAGCCCACAGGAAGAATTCCGCAGCAATGCAATTCCGACTGTAGGGACAGGCGATCAAGAAATCCCTCTCCCAACGGGAGAGGGCGGCCGAAGGCCGGGTGAGGGGTACCACAAGTAAATATTGTTACTTG
>JBGPBY010000687.1:0-3253 GCA_041481485.1 Terriglobia bacterium | reverse complement strand
GGACTATTCTCATTGGTTGACACTCACATCAGCCTCGTTGGCGGGGCAAGGCTTGCGCTCACCCTCGGCTGATAGATCTACGCTCTACTATGAGATGTTATTTGTGGGCAGCCGCTAACGCGGCTGGGAACACGAAGGCCCGGGCAATTCAGAGTCTTTGAATCAATCGCGCGATGAGCGCTGCACGCTGAGGAATGGACGCAACCTCCACGAACTCGTCGAGTGCATGGGCTCCGCCGCCAACCGGTCCCAGGCCGTCCAGCGTCGGAATTCCCAAAGCCGCAGTGAAATTTCCGTCGGAACCGCCACCGGTGGAACCTTCCCTTAGCTCCAGTCCGATTTCCCGTCCGATTGCCTGGGCGAGGCCAAACATTCGTGCAGTTTGTGCCGTGCGTTCCATTGGGGGGCGATTGATCGATCCGCTGATTTCAAGCTTCGCACCGGCAAGCTCGGGCTGAAGAGTGCGCAACGCTGTCGTGATACGTTCGGCCTCCTCGAGGGAGGACACGCGGACGTCCACTTCGGCCGCAGCCTCTGCGGGGACCACATTCGATCGTGTTCCTCCCTGAATCGTGCCTACCGTGACCGTGGTGCCCTTTTCCGGATGGCTCAAACTTCGAAGCGCCAACACCTGACGGGCGATTTCTTCGATGGCGTTAATTCCCCTTTCCGGATCAACACCGGCGTGCGCCGCGCGCCCAATCGACTTGATCGTGAATCGTCCGACGCCTTTGCGCGCCGTTTTGAGTACCCCTCCGGGCAGAGACGGTTCCAGAACCAATACTGCTTTTGCCAAACTCGCCTCGGCTTCAACCAGATCCCGCGACGTCACACTGCCGGCTTCCTCACAACTGGTCAGAAGAACTGACACTGAATTTTCCGGCATTCCTTTGCATTGAGTCAGAGCCCGGAGCGCCAGCCACATCAGAAGAATGCCGGCTTTCATATCAAAAACTCCGGGGCCGGTGGCTTTGCCATCTGCAAATCGAAATGGTCTTCGCTGAGCCTCTCGAGCTGGGAATACGGTGTCTGTATGACCCAGCAAAAGAATTCCGGGTTTTTTCCCAGTGAATCTGACGCGGAGGTGATCGCCGAATTGTTGATCCGAAATGTATTCGATGGTCCCGCCGATGTCTTCAAACCGGGAGCCGATAAAGCGCACGAGCAGATCGACCAGAGATTTTTCCGAACTTGGCGAATCCATGTTCACCATCTCTTCAAGCAGGCGCAGGCCCCCGGGCATTTCCTGATGAAGGAGGGACAAAAGAGCATCCATATGCCTAGTTTATGTGGACTGAATCGCGCACATCATGCCGAAACGCGATTCCGGATCTTCCGCAAGATCCTGAAATCGTCCCTGTTCGACAAGCCGTCCCTGGTCAAATACGACGATCTTATCGGCGTCTTTCAGCGTGCTGATCCGATGGGCCACGATGAGCATCGTCCGGTCACCGGCGTGCTCCGCCATGAGTCCTTGCATCACGAGTTGTTCGGTGGCGGAATCGAGCGCGGATGTTGCTTCATCCAGCAGAAGAATCGGTGCGTTGCGGCAGAGGGCCCGCGCAATACCCACGCGCTGACGTTCACCGCCGGACAACGCGTACCCCCGTTCGCCGATGAACGTATCCAGGCCGTCGGGTAAACCGGTAATGACGTCGCCCAAACATGCGATTTCGCACGTGTGTTCCAGTAGAGCCGGTGAAACATCCCGCATCATGGTGATGTTTTCCCTGAGTGAGAAATTGAAAAGTTCAGTCTCCTGCAGCACAACAGCCATGTTCGAAACCAGCTGTTCGTGTTGAATCTCGTCAACCGGCACGCCGCCAACTTCGAGGGAGCCGCGATCGAGATGGTACAAGCCTAACAGCAGCTTGATCAACGTGGATTTCCCCGAGCCCGAGTGGCCTGCCACGCCTACGATCTCGCCACGTTTCACTTCCAGCGAAAATGGTCCTACAGCCGGATTGTTATCGTAGTGAAAGACCGCATCATGGATTGCAATGCTTTGCCAGTCGAGCGGAAACTGCCGGTTGCCGGCAGGCAGCCGATTGTCCTTCCAGAACAGCGGCATCATTCGTCCCAGATTGGATTTTCGCTCAATAAGCTGCTGGAAGCGATCTGTGAATTCCGTTGCGGCTTCGCGCAACTTGTCGAAGTATGTGACATAAGTCAGAAAAAATCCTGGCAGCAGTTTTCCCTGTATCACCATGGTTGCGACCGCCAGCAGATAAATTCCCCAGCTGATGGCATTGTGGATCTGGTAGCACATCCACTTTGTATTCGCGAGGCGCAGCCGCTCGTAAGACAACCGTCGCGACAGCTCCTCACGCTGCGCCAGATTGTTCGTCATGCGGTCTGCGGCTCCCAATGCTTTCACCGACAGAATGTTTGAGGCGCTTTCCACAAATCCACCGCTCGCATTTTCCAGCGATCGGTTAATGCGGCCCGACAGGCGGTCAATGCGGCGATCAAAGTAACGTTCGATGCCAATCACAATGCCGATGTAATAGACAAAGAACAGGATGAATGCCGGATGCAAAAAAATCCCCGCAATCAGCGAACCCGAAAATGTGGCAAGGGTGTTTAAGAAATTGATAACGATGGAGTCGGTCCATTCGTGCACTGCCTCGGACCCGGTCAGAAGCCGCTGCGCCTTGCTCCCCGTGTTTTCCTGCTGATGCCAAGATAACGATGAATCGAGGAGCCGCTCGAAGCCCCAGATCTTTGCCCGGTATCGGGCATTCAGGCTAATTCGGCCCAACATGCGCTTGCTGGACAACCGGATCAATGCGACAGCCGCGTAGCTGACCGAAAGAACTGCGACGAAATGGAAAAGCGGAGTGAGCGATGGCCTCGCCATCGAATCGGACTTCACGTAGCCAATCAGAAAGTTGGTGATCAATCCTACAATGTATGGAGGAACGACCACATAACAGAGGACGGTAAGTAGCACCCCACTGAAAAATACGAAGGACCAGCGTTCGGGGCCGAGAAAAAACCACAAGGCCCGGAGTAGATCAAAGATCGAGAAACCCCTTGAAGCACGCCTGGAAGACATAACAATCCATTGTACGAAGGGGACGGACACGGAAGGGCAAAGTCGACAGTTGTGAAGGAATGCGAATCAAAAAATCCCTCTCCCAACGGGAGAGGGTTGGGTGAGGGGTACCATAGTCCCTCACCCGGTTTCTCCTACTTTGTCTTCAGCCGAATCACAGTAACCGAACGTGCCGGAAGTTCATGCGAAAACTTT
>JBGPBY010000686.1:0-3294 GCA_041481485.1 Terriglobia bacterium | reverse complement strand
CATTGGGGAATACACCGCGGCTACAGCCATTTGGTCATTCGGTAATCGCACCAACTTCATACCACATCGGACAGCTCACAAATTAGGTATCTCCCCCATCCGCTATCGCCTGGTGAATCGCATTGGCGGCGTCTTCATACCTTGTCTGCGGCGTAAATCGCATCGGCTTGAGGAATACCACGCGAACGGGGGCGGACCGGGGCCACGAATCGTGGACAGAATACACCTCGAACATCCCTTCGATGCGAACCGGAACCACAGGAACTTGAAGCCGTACGGCCATCATTCCCACACCTGGGCGGAACGGGTGGAGATTTCCATCCCGGGTTAGCCGGCCTTCCGGAAAAATCAGCGGACAGTAGCCCTTACGGAGAAGTTCTGTCGTGTACTCAAAAGCGCGGCGTGTTCCGGTGACTTCCTGCGGTAGCGGATAGGCGTTAAACAACAATCGGGCCAGCATGTACTGAAACTGCATTTTCCAGCTCTGGTCGAAGTAGTTGGCACGCACGGCGGGTGCGGCAAGTTTTCGCCAGGACGCGGGCAGCGCTGCGTATATTGCGGGTGTGTCCAGGTCGCTGGCGTGATTTGCCGCGAAGATTACCGGCGGATGGACATCGTGAAGAACACCGGCGCCGTCGACACGAAACGGAATCCGGTTTCGAAACAAGGGAACGGCGACAAGGTTTTGAAACATGTGACGCAGCAGCCGGAAGGGAAATGACACCGGCCAGGTCGACAACTCCATCCGCGGCGTCACGGCCTGGGCTTCCACCGGATTCGATATGAATTGCTTCATGTCCGCGGCCGATACGGCGCGGCTGAACGCCTCTTCGTCAATTTCAATTCCGTGCCGTGCTTCCAGTGCGGTAAGCAGTTCCACACGTTCGAGCGACGACATGGCGGATGGATCGGGCGTCGCCTCCGGCTGAAGGGGCCCGCCGCGGATTTGCTGGGCAATAGCGCTTCGTTTGACCTTCATGGTGGAAAGCGTGCGGGGAAAGTCTTCGCCTGGCCAGACGGACCAATGCCGAATGCGCTGGTGAGATTCAAGTCGGTCATTGGCCGTGCGAATTGCTTTTTCGATGATGTCCCGAGGAGTATTCGGGTTGCGAAGAATGAGGGCGGCATGAACCTGATCGTCAATGCTGACGACCGCGCTGTCCTTTATCTCCGGAATTCCGGCCAGAACTGCTTCCACATCCTCGGGTGAAACGTTGAGACCATCGGCTGTGACAATGACGTCCTTTTTGCGGCCCCGAAAGTACAGCCTTCCTTCCTTATCGATTTCGCCCAGGTCGCCGGTGTGCAGCCAGCCTTCGGTATCGACGGCGCCGGCAATGCTTTCACCACGAACCAGAATCTCACCGTCATCAGCGATTCGGATTTCCTGGCCGGGCACCGGCTTACCGACCGAACCCTTGCGGGACGAAAACGGATGGTTGACGGCAACAACGGGGCTCGCCTCGGTCAGGCCGTAGCCTTGAACCACCGCAAAGCCGAGCCTGTTCCAGAATTCTTCAATATCGGGCTCCACCCGGGCGCCTCCAGCGACAAATGCCCAGAACTTCCAGCCAAATCGTGCATGGATCCGGCGGTAATGCCACCAACGCGACAACAGACCGGGAATGCCTTTCAGCCTAGGACCAGGCGACCGAACTTCGCTTGAAAAATGCCGTTCGACTTCGTGGCGAAGGGATTCCAGCATGCGCGGCACGGAAACGATCACCGACACGCGGTTGTCATGCGCCAAGCGAATCAGACCGCCGGGCCGAATTTCATTGCTGAACACCACGGAACCTCTCAGAAACACTGGAACAAAGAGTCCCATCGATTGACCGAACATGTGGCTCAATGGCAGAAGTTCGAGTATGCGGACCGGTTGGAATGGTGCAGCTAAACGATGGAATTTTGAAATCTCACGCTCAAACGGCTGGAGGTTTGCGCAGATATTGCGATGACGATGCACAATGCCATGAGGTTCTCCGGTAGTTCCCGACGAATAAATGATTTCAACGACATCATCGGGATCGCATGGAGCAATTGGAAGTTCCTTTCCGGGCGAGGAATTGCCGGTCCTGTCCCGGATACTCTCCAGCATGGGAGCGTCGATCAGGAGTTTGGCCTGGCAGTCTGCGCGGATGCGAGCTGCAAGTTCTGACGAGAAATTGAAATCGACAGGGACCGCCTGAACCCCAGTCGCGATGCAGGCCCAGAACATGGCTACCCATTCCGGAGAATTCACGGCCTGAATCATGACCCGGTCTCCGCGTGCCAGTTGGTTATCCCCCAGGAAATCCATGCAGATACCAATAAGGCGGTGAAGTTCGGCGTAAGTGACGATTCTGGTGGAATAGCTGGAGCACTGCCGGATGGCTTCACGCCGCCCGAGTTGGAGGAATCGCGGAATGAACTCCGACAGGGTTTGCATAGGGTTTCGTTTGTCAAAATGACAATAATTTCAGAGGTTTGCCCGTTAATTCAATCTATGCCACACTACGAATCCGTCGGAGAAGAAAATGATTGGTCGTCGCGTCGCACAATATCAACTCCTCGAAAAGCTTGGAGTTGGTGGTATGGGTGAGATTTTCAAGGCCCAGGATACGCGGCTCAATCGCACTGTGGCGATAAAAGTTTTACCCAGCGCCAGGGCGGGCGATCCGGAAAGGCGCACACGCTTTCTTCTCGAAGCGCAGGCAGCATCCAGTCTGAATCATCCCAGCATTATTACCATTCACGATGTCCTGTCGGAAGGCGATACCGAATTCATGGTGATGGAGTTTGTTGCCGGCAAAACCCTCAGTGATCTGATTCCCAAGGGTGGCCTTCGCGTGCCTCAGGCCTTGAAATACGCCTTGCAGATTTCAGACGCTTTGAATGTGGCGCACAGCGCAGGCATTGTTCATCGCGATTTGAAACCGGCCAATATCATGATCACCGATTCGGGTCTGGTCAAGGTTCTCGATTTCGGACTGGCTAAAATGGTGGCGACCAGTCCGTTGTCGCAAACGGATTCCGATGCAACCGTTGCCGGTTCCACCACCTTGACCATCGAAGGATCCATTATCGGTACGGTCAACTACATGTCGCCGGAGCAGGCGCTGGGCCGGCGTGTCGATGCGCGTTCCGACATATTCTCCTTCGGTGTCGTGATTTACGAGATGCTCACTGGCCGTCGTGCCTTCGAAGGAGATTCGAGCCTGTCGACACTGACGGCAATACTTCGGGATGAAGCCCGGCCAATGATTGAGATCACTCCGGATGTGCCTCCCCCGTTTGAAGCCATCACACAAAAAT
>JBGPBY010000685.1:0-3298 GCA_041481485.1 Terriglobia bacterium | reverse complement strand
TGCGGTACCCCTCACCCGGCCTTCGGCCGCCCTCTCCCGTTGGGAGAGGGATTTCTTGATCGCCTGTCTTTTCAGACGGCGCCTACAGCGGAATTCAAACTGAAGCACGTGAACGCAATTTGCAAATCGTCGAGAATTCGGCTGCAGTAATTCCTGACCGAATCACTATGGAGTTGAAACGATGTCAAAAGTGAAGCAACTGCATGAAGCTTGTAAGGTTGGTGATGTTGATACCGTCCGCGAGTTGCTTGCCGTTGACCGCAGTCTCGCAAATTCAGTGAGTGAGACCGATGTCAGAGGCACCTATCCTCTCCATGTGGCTGCTGAATTCAATCAGCCCGAAGCGGCGAAATTGCTGTTGGAATACGGCGCGGACGTCGCTCGGCTGGACTCGGAGAACGAGGCCATTGCTCTCGGCTGGGCGGCGTTTTTTGGACGCCCGGAAGTTGTCCAGGTACTGTTGAACTCGGGCTCCGAGGCAAGCCAGAGAAACAAACACGGGCTTACCGCTCTGGGCTGCGCCGTGGGTGGCAGTCAGGGCCGTTGGAAGCAATTCTCAAACGCTTCGCTGGAGGACTGGCAACGCGCCGCCGAAATTGTTCGCTCTCACGGCGGTGTGGAGTAGCACTGTAGGCGCGGTTTATGACCGCCCACAATTTTTATAAACGCAATCCTTCACATTGTGGGCGGTCATAGACCGCCCCTACAGAGGGGAATACCCGCAAGCACTACAATGGGCCGCCGTCGCCGGCTTGCGCAGCCGCGATATTCCAGAGACTGCGGAACAGCTTCCCGGAATCCGGAGTGAGTTGTTCGTTCTCGCGATTGAATCGAGCCAAAGCTTCGGCCTGACCTGTAATCGCTTTTGCGATTGCGCCCTGACGTTTTCCGGCGCTGAACTTGCCATTGAGAAACCAGACACGCATCGGAAAGGCCGGATATTTTCCAAGAGCATTGGCGGCAAAATTATCGAGCCAGTCTCCACAATCGTCGTTCGTGCCTGCCAGCGCTGCACACCAGAGTGTCGCGGCTTCCAGCATCGGATCGCGGTACCGTTCTTCAATCACATCGAGGGCAAATGCATCGGCTCCGGTCTCATGGCCGACAAAGGAACCAATCAGGTTCTGCGCCGTGCCGCCGGATTCCACGGCATGAGCGACTGAAGACTCGACAAATCCCTTCAGTTGCGGATCGACGGGCGGCCCCGCGGCTTTGTTGTGACCGAGAGCGAAATGACCGATTTCGTGAAGCACAATGAAACTCAGGATGAGAGTCGCGAAGTAGCTGCTGTCCATCGACATCATCGATGCTGTCGATGACACGCGCTGCGTGGCGCCAACGAACGCGTCGCCGCCCAATTTGGCTCCGCGTACCAGTCGATTGACGGCGAGCAGCATCAGCCAGCTGGCCGCCATCGATAGGCGGTAGTTTCCCCAACCTTGCCGGTATTCCTCACCCAACGCGCCCAGCGAGCGGCCGGTGGCGTAGATTTCCGCGTGCAATGCCTTTTCGTTCCTGCCGTACGAAGCCGGTCCCAGTATTGAGTCGAGCATGAAAACATCCGGTTCGCCGCGTGCGCACACTGTCAGCCATGCGAGAAGAATGTGCGACGGCATGGGATCTTCGAGCGACAGCATCCGGCTCAGTTCCATTCCATTGAGCTTGACGCACAAGCTCAAAGTGTCCGCAAACAGTTCAATCGTGTCCAGGGTGCCCGAAGTAATGAATATCGCCTCGTTGTGTCCTTTGATCTCGAGGCATCGGGTATCGAAACAATTCAGAACTGGGAAAAAGATGGCAACCTTGACGGCTGTATCCGTGAGCGTTGTCTTTTTGCACAGCTCCGGAAAGAATGCGCGGAAATTCTGAACCAAAGGCCGCGAATCTTCCCTGAACCCCGCACCGGAAGGAACAGACGTGCGGTCGAGCCCCCGCCGTACGACAACGTCGCCCATGTGCAGAAGGTAGCGATTGATCAGCCGCGTCTCATCTTCCGTGGAAAGTGTGCGGGCAGACTGATAGCTGAAGGGGAATAAAGCCTCTTCATACAAGGAATACAGCGGTGTGCTGGAATTCAGAGGATGGAAGACAAAAACGCCGCCTTGTTCGGCTCGCATCGTTAGGCCCCTCCGGAGATTTCGATTTTCTTGCCGTCAATGAGGATGGTGATATTCGACGAGGCGGGCTTCCCGTCCTTCCGGAAAAGACGGGACTTCAGCCATTCAATCAGAATCGCGCTCGACGTGCTCGTGGCCACAGAAATCAATCCGGTGAGAATCACTGTGGTTGCGTCGAATCCGCTGGATTTCGTAATTTCCGACACGGTCAGGCTGGCTCCGTTGGACAATGAGGTTTCCTGACCCTCTGTGAGTTCTCCAGCGACGCCGAGTGCCTCTTTCAGGGCATCCAGCGATGTCGCAATGATCTCCACTTCATGCACACCTGGCTTTGACATGGATTCACCTCGCCTGCTGTATTTTTAATCAGAATAGACGAGTTGTGCCGGACTTCACCAGCCTCACGTTGCCTCGGACGTATTATCCTGAATGTGAGAACCAGCACATATGGGTGAGAAACTCACAGAAGGCCTGCTTTGGTACGTGGCATTCCTGTTTTCGACGACACTGCATGAAGCCGCACATGCGTTTGTCGCCTATCGCCTGGGAGACAGGACCGCCTACGAAGGCGGTCAAGTCACATTAGATCCCATCCCGCACATCAAGCGGGAACCGATCGGCACCATTGTCGTGCCCATCGTTTCGTTTTTGATCGGAGGCTGGATGATCGGCTGGGCGAGCACGCCGTACGATCCGCGGTGGGCTTACGACCATCCGTACTCGTCGGCAAAGATGTCGGCTGCGGGACCGGCTTCGAATCTGGTACTGGCTGTTCTGGCGGCATTGGCGATTCGATTTGGATTGATGGCTGGAGTCTTTCTCCCTCCGGAGTCGATCGACTACGCTCATGTCATCGAAGCGACCGGCGGCGGCATTGTCGGGACCCTGGCCGCGTTCATCAATATTTTATTTTCGCTGAACCTGTTGTTATTCATCTTCAATCTGCTTCCGTTGCCGCCGCTCGATGGAAGCGGTGTGGTGCCCCTGTTTCTGAGCAAGCCCCGAGCGCAGACCTATCTGGAACTGGTTCGCAATCCGTCATATGCGTTTATCGGAATTTTCATCGCCTGGAATCTGTTCGATTACGTCTATAGTCCGCTCCACCTGATTTTCGTCAATATTCTGTTCTATCCGTACGCTTCGTATCAATGAATGCGGCGTTCGATCAAGAAATCCCTCTC
>JBGPBY010000684.1:0-3315 GCA_041481485.1 Terriglobia bacterium | reverse complement strand
CTTCCCCACCCACAATTCGCCCTTCACGCGATCCGTAAAAAATGCGGGCGACGTTTTGCCCACAGCTCGATCCACAAAAAGAACGGCATGATGTCCCGAACCTTCAGGCACCAGCGCCAGCGTGCAGTCCGGCTCCATGTTTCCGGTCAAATAGAAAAAGTCGGAGCTGGGTCTGAACGGAAAGTAGGTGTCGTTTGATCGCACTTTCTGCGTTCCGGCCGGAATCACCAGCAACTCGCCCGGAAATTGCTTCGAAACGGACATGCGCCGTCGCTCGCAGAAGGCGGCTGGCTGAAGCAGCCGGGGTGCCTTCTCCCGGACGTCTTTCCAGCCCTTCAACATGAAAGCGATCAGATTTGGCGGGGCTGCAGAATCGTGGCTTTGTGCCGCAGCTTTTGCACCGCGATGATCGCGTTCGAAGGTATTCATGTCGACAAGCATAGCATTCGGCTGACGACGGAAGATGCGAATTTCAACCCGATAATTTTTCCGGATTCTTCAAGTACTCCGATAGAGTGTTGACGCGATGAACATCTACCGGCCGAAGTCATGTTTCACGTTCACTGTTATTTTTCTAATCGCTCTTTACGGTTGTACCAAAGCATCTCAGCCGCCGACTGCGCAAAAGGCGAGCCCGTCTCCGACCCTGGAAGAACAAATCGGCGCCGCGATCCATGAACATTTCGGGCCGCAGATTTCGTACATGACAGACGCGGGGCCACCCTACTTAATGGGAGATTTTAACGGTGATGGCTTTCCCGATCTCGCGGCCATAGTCGATGCGGAAAATGGACGCGCGGAACTGAACGATCACGGAGTGATCGTACTGAATGTGAACGCGGGTTCTCCGGAAAATGGCCGAAGGATCCAACCGTCAAGCCTCGGAATGCATTGTGCTGGTGTTGCCATCATGCATGGCACAAAAGACGGCTGGACCAATTCGGACGTTCGCGAGAAGTTCCTCTTTTACCAATGTTTCGCTCCGTTTTCGCTCATAAAGAAAGGCAGCCGCATCGAGCGTGGTTCGGCTTCTCGCGGTCCGACACCAAAACTGCTCGGCGATGCCATCCATCTCGAACTGGAAACTGGCGGCAGTGCGCTGGTGTATTGGGATGGCAGCACGTACCGTGGATTCGCGTTGCGCAACGGCGATTGACCACTGAAAAGGTGACGGCGTGAAGAAATGTTCATTGTTCAATGTTCAATTGTCATCTGTCATCTGCGGATGCGCCTTCGGCGCAGCATCTTTAAAAAAAGATTGCGCGAAGCGCCACCATCAATGACAAACGACAATTGAACATTGAACAATGAACATTTCTTCATCCCTGCGCTCGTCACGGCTCCAGTGAATAAACCCAGATGGACCCGCCATCCGGCACCGGTGGATAGTCGCCAGGAAACGCACGGTTCAATGTGCTTTGCATGCCGGCAGAGTCTCCTCCCCATCCGGAAAGGACGGCGACATACTGCTTACCGTCAATTTCAAATGTTGTCGGAGGCGCCAGAATGCCGGAGGGTGTGGGGGATTCCCACAATAATTTTCCGTTGGCTGCATCGAAGGCATGAATCTTACGGTCTGCGGTTCCGCCCGTGATGACGAGACCGCCCGCGGTGGACAACATGGAGCCCCAGTTCGGACTCTTCACATAGTTGTAAGTCCAGACTTTCTTCCCGGTGTCGACGTTCCATGCCTGCACTTCACCGAAGTGGTCCGCTCCCGGAACCGTTGCTGGCCCTGCGGGGCCTCCGCGGGCGGTTCCCGTATAGTTGCCCCCCGGTCTGTATGTGACCGGCGCACCGGTAAGCGAACCGCAGATATTGTTGTTCGCCGGGATATAAATCATGCGCGTGTCCGGATTAAACGAAATGGGTGGCCAGTTTTTTCCGCCGTGAAGATTCGGACAGAAATCGGCGCTTTTACCGGTTCCCGGCTTACGGGCCGGATCCACTTCCGGGCGTCCTGTCTTCGGATCGAGACTTTTATATACATTCTGAACCACAAATGGCTTGCCCTCGACGAAGCGGATCGGCCCGCTGGAGCGTTCGAGGAACCAGAGATATCCATCGCGTGCAACGTCGATCAAACCTTTGATGGTGCGGCCATCCCGGCGGTAATCCACAAGGATTGGCGGCGAAACTTCATCCCAATCCCACGATTCGTTCGGATCATATTGGAAGTGCCCTTTGATCTGACCGGTTGCAACATCGATCGCGACCGTCGACGACGTGTAGAGGTTATCGCCCGGCCTCTGGTCCCCCATCCATGGACCGCCATTGCCGGTACCCCAGAACGCCAGATTGGTTTCCGGATCATAGTTCCCTGTCACCCAAATCGAACCGCCGCCAGTTTTCCACTGATCTCCTTTAGGCCAGGTCTCGCTTCCGGGTTCACCGGGCGCGGGAATGGTATAGCTGCGCCACTGTTCTTTGCCGGTTTCAGGATCGAGCGCCGCGACAAAGCCCCGCACGCCGAACTCGCCTCCGGATGTTCCGACCATGACTTTGCCGCCGGCAATCAACGGGGCGAGCGAGATGTAGTATCCCGACGCATTGTCCGCGACGGTCGTTTCCCAAACAACGCGTCCTGTCTTTGCATCGAGCGCCACCATGACCGCTTCACCCGCAGCGAAATAAACCTTGTCGCCGTACAATCCCACGCCGCGGCTGGTATCGTGTGCGACACTGCTACCCGTCGGTCTGGGCCTGCGGTATCGCCAAAGGACAATCCCGGACTTCGCATCGATTGCCATCACCTGGTTATTCGGCGTCGAAATGAACATCACACCGTTATTTACGATCGGCGCGGCTTCGTGAACTTTGCTTTCTCCAGTTAACAATCCCCACACCGGCCTCAGTTTCGAAACATTGCGTGTGTTGATTTCCTTTAAGGGACTGTGGCCCCAGCCATCATAGGTGCGGCGCACCATCAGCCAGTTTCCCGGCTCCGGATTCTTCAGACGCTCGGCGGTCACAGTCGCGTATTTCTGAAGAATCGCAGGCACCGCTTGCGGCGGCGCCGCCGGTGCCGCACTGGCCTGACCGGGCGGAAGAGGAGGCGCTTGCGCGAGAATCGTATAAAACATCGCGGCAAAAACTGCGGCGGCTGCGATGATAACGGCTATCAGTCGTCCTTTGTAATGCATCATGGCTCTCCCGTTTGGAGTTAAAGTTCTCAATCCGGACGACATCATACTCCCAGCCGGGACATTCAGGGGACAGAGGATTGCGTCTTTCTGTTCGAGGAACGGTGAAGGAATGAAAGGGCGGTCTATCAAGAAATCCCTCTCCCAACGGGAGAGGGCGGCCAAAGGCCGG
>JBGPBY010000683.1:0-3325 GCA_041481485.1 Terriglobia bacterium | reverse complement strand
TCCGCGCGCGTGCCGACGATTTCCTCGTCGTCGCAATCGTCTGGAACCTATAAGATCGTGCTGGCCGATCTCGTGCTGACCGCCGGCGGTGGCGCGGTCGCCGCGTTCCGGTATCTCGATCTGTATGACGACACGACGGTCACGCCGACGGACGCCCTCATCGGGTTTTGGGACTACGGGAGCGACTTGACGCTCGCCGACACCGAAACGCTGACGATAGATTTCAGCGCCTCGAATGGGGCCTTGCAGCTCGCTTAGCGTGAAGAACCGTAACGGCCATCCCGTGAGTCCAGCCGAGCCGGAGCCGATCTTGAATCACCGTTCTGGGAATACCGCTAGCATCAGCCCATTCAGAGACGCTTTGCGTTATTCCGCGATGCGTGAGCAGGCGATTGCTCTTTCTGTTCTGGGCCTGAACTTTAGCGGTAGCCCATCGAGTGTTTGCCGGAGTGTATCCGCGCGATCGTTCCTTGCGATCAAGCGTTTTGCCGGTCGGGCGCTCGCCCATGTCGGAGAGGAAATCTGCGAAGGAATCGCGCCAACGTTTGCAAACGGTTATTCCGACTGCGCCGTAGCGAGCGTATCCGTCGGAGTCCGGTCGGGTGCAGCGCGCAATCATCGACTGCCACGAAACGTAGGTTCTGCTTGGCGGTTTCCCCGGTCGGGAATGGCTGTGCCCATGCTTCGTGGCCGAATCAATCTTGAGGCATCCGCACGAGCGCGTGTTGCCGGACTTGAGAGACTCACCACGGACAGATACATGCTTGCCGCAGTCGCAACGACATTTCCAATGAGGGCGGCTGTTCGCGTCCCTCACGAAGGAAAGAGCCACGAGGCGGCCGAAGCGCTTCCCGGAAATATCGATCAACATCTCGTCAGTGTAACACTTTCTGGGATTATGGCTCGATCATGATGACCGCCGACGAAGCGCGCGCGCGAACCGTGCTCGCCATCAAAGACAATCCCAAGGTAAGGGAATGTTGCAAGGACGATGACGCTCTGGTCACGCAGCAGGTTGGTTCCGACAAGTTCTACAGCGTTTGCCGTCATTGCGGGAGCCGGCACATCCGGTGGGTCTGCGATTTCGGAAACATCATCAACGTTAGTCCTTTCTGATAGGTGATTTGATGGCACAAGCATTCACGAAAGAAGCGATGGCGGCGCGGCGCGAGGAACTGACGAAGGCCCGCGCTTCGTTGACGGCGAAAAGCGATCCGCTGCGCAAGCAGCGCGAGGACGTGCGCGCGAAGCTGGCGCCGCTGGAGGCTCAACTGCGCGATATCTCGGCGAAGATCAACGCGGTCGAGCGGCCGGCGCTGGGGGAGATCGACAACGAGCTTGCGGCAATCGCGCGGGCGTTGGGGGCGCGGTCGCTGGCGGCGCACTGATTCCCATCCAACCCGAAGATGCGCGCGTTACTGAGGGCGCTGACACTGAGAGGAACTTATGACACCGCAACAATTATCTGCGCTCAAGACCGATATCAATGCTCCCGGCAACGCCGCGGCATTGAGTGGAGCGATCTCCACTCGGGACGGCAGCTTCATCGCCAACTTCTACAACGCAGCAGCTTCTCCTGTATTTTTGGTATTCAAAACCCTACTCGGGAAACACGACATCACTGAATCGAGCAGTCTCGATCCGGACGGCACGACCGCGCGCGCCTTCGATTGGGCGTCTCCTGGAGGTTACATCGCCCGATCGCAGGGTGAGCGCGACGCGTTTCGGGAGATTTTCAACGCGACGGACTCATGCCGCCCCGACCTGCTCGGAGTACGGGCCGGGTTCGACGACATCTTTAGCGGGTCAGGCGTTGGCGCTGTCGCTAACCGAAATCACATCAAGAATGTGAGCAGACGATCGGCGAGCAGAGTAGAGAAACTCCTGGCAACGGGCGGCAACGGCGCAGCGGCTACGCCGGCTACGGCCGGCTTTGTGGGGCCGCTCTCCGGTCAGGATGTTCTTGATGCACTGGATGCCTCATGACAACCCAAAACACCGCGAAGGGCGCCTACACCGCAATGACGGTGACGGCTCTTCAGTCGCTTGCCAACGATGCCACCGACCCGTTCGCTGGCTGGCAATCCGTGCGCGTTGACGATCAGAGCAGCGTAAAGGCGCTCGACTACGAAATCATCATCGACCTTTCGACGGCCGCCACTTCGCCCGCGAACGACTCGGCGGCTTACGCCTATCTCGTGCCGTGGATGACGACAGACGGCGGCACGACCTGGATTAGTGGCGGTAACTTCGGCACGACCACACTGCCCGCTGGCACGGAGGGAACCGCATCCATGTCGGACCCGAACAGCATGAAGGGGCCGATTCCAATTCCGTACAAGGTTACATCGCAGCGATTGGAGGCGATGTTCAGCGTCCTCCAAATGTGTGGATTTGTCCCAGATGGCTGGAGTCTGGCCATTCGCAACTGCACCGGCGCAGATCTCGGAACCGGCTGCGTTGTTTCTTATCGAGCCATCACTGAGACGAGCACGTAGGTGCCCTTCCGCAAATCTAAGCTGTGGGGAGATCTCAAGCCACCCGTCGGCTCGCGAATTGATCGCGGCCACCCGCTTTCACAGCAGACGATCTTTCGCTTCCTCCTGAACGAGGGGGGCGGTTCCATACTGCGCGATCTCGCTGGCCCGCAGTTGGCAGTCGCTACGAATCCAACATGGACGCCTACCATCGGCGGCCCGGCTTTCGGAGATGGGTCTACCAGTTCGTTTTCTACCGGTAAAACGCTCAGCGTTCTGGCGCCCAATGCCGGGACCGTGTGCGTCTGGTTTGTCCCGGGAAGAGCATTTAATTCCAATGCATCGGATGGAGTTGCGTCTGCAGCTGCGGCAAATGAATTCCAGCTATTTCATTATCTGGATAATAATCTTTATATTGGCTGGGCTTCTGGAGGACGCGTATCGGTAGCGGCGAGTGCGGACAACTGGCGGCAGGGACAACTAAATTTTCTGGCGTGCGTCTACAATAATGGTTCGCTGACCGCTGGCTATCACAACGGCAGACTGATCGCGAGCGGGGCGTCATGCACAGTAGCAGCCGAGGGCGCCCTGAAGATTGGCATCTATGGTGGAACTGCCAGCCACAATTTGATCGTCCAGGCAATCGGCTACAGCAGAGCACTCACGCAGGGCGAGTTATTGTGGCTCCATGCGGAACGCTATGCCGGTATCGTAACGCCCCGGCGCAGGATCATCAGTGCGGCGGCGGCGGCTGCGCACACGCTCACCGTCGATAACGGAGCATTCTCTCTCACCGGCCAAACAGTCGCTTTACGCGCGAGCCGCCAACTGCTGATCGGCAATGGCGC
>JBGPBY010000682.1:0-3330 GCA_041481485.1 Terriglobia bacterium | reverse complement strand
TTCCGACTGTAGGGGCGGTCTATGACCGCCCCTACAGTCGGAATCGCATTCTTTCACATGTCCGAGCTCTTTGGGAGTTGATCAGATTGAGGCTACAGCACGAGAGGGGAGATCATGATCCGAAAAATTGTTGAAGTCCTGGCCGCAAAATTCAAATTGCCGCCAGTTAAGGAAAACGTGGTGAATCTGAGATTGTCGGATCTGGAAAACGGGCAGGCTCAGTTGAATACGATGATCCAGGAATTCATGACGGAGACCGAGAAGGTCCTGGCGGAATTGTCCCGTCTGGTGCGTGAGTCTGAAAAAAGGACAGTGGAGCTGAGTCCCGTTCTCGATGAAGACATGATGAAGCCGAGAAAGAGGACAGGCAAAGTTGATGCGAAGCATCACGTCGTCCAACTGTCGCGTCAGGGCAAACGGCCGGAAGAGATCTCTGGTCAGCTGAGAATTCCAACCGGTGAGGTTGAACTGATTTTGAATCTTCAGCGTGATGCCGCAAAGACCGCGGCGGCGAAATGACACTGCAGAAATTGCCCACGCCAGCAGTCAAGCAGACATTGTTTGCCGGGCATTCGTCCGCTGCCACGAGTGCGAAATCCCTCCGTTTGAATGCCCGGACAACTGAAGTGCCGTTGGCACTTCACCTGCACTTGCATGAAATCGTCGAATGGAGGATGCATGGATAGCGGATTGTACTCGGCATATTCCGGCTTGAGAGTGAACTCGGACGTTCTGGAAATTCTTTCGAACAATCTTGCGAATGTGAACACTACCGGGTTCAAGAGCGATCAGGCTTTTCTTCGAGTATTCAATAACGCCGTTAATGAAAGCGGCGATCCGCTCGATCGCGCGGTCAATGACTCTTCAGTCGTGGATGGCTCCTTTACGGACTTTCAACCTGGAGTCATCCGTGTGACTGGCCGGGACCTCGATGTCGCACTCGACGGACGCGGATTTTTCGCGGTTCAGGGCCCCACCGGAACGATGTACACGCGCAACGGCACTTTTCAACTCGACGGATCCGGAAGACTCATCAATTCGGAGGGACTGGAGGTGCTCGGAGGAGCCGGTCCAATTCAGCTTCCCCCGGGGAAAATTACGATTTCAAAGGGCGGCGAGATTCAGGTCGACGGCTCCTCGGTGGATACGCTTCAAGTGGTGGATTTCCCGGATACTCGAATTCTCGAGAAGGCCGGCAATTCCATGTTTCGCGTCCGGGCCAGCGACAATGCGCAGCCCGTTGCAGTCGAGACTCCCGTCGTTTCGGGCAGCCTTGAACAATCCAATGTAAATCCGATTCGCGAAATGATGCTGATGATCAACATGATGCGTCAATTCGAAAGTCTGCAGAAGTCCATATACACACTCATGAACACCGTGGACGACCGGTCCATCAATCAGGTTGGACGCGTCGCCGGATAGGTTTGAAAAGAGGATTTGAATGATTCGTGCACTGTATTCTGCCGCTAGCGGGCTGGAAGCCCAGCAACTGAACATCGATGTGATTGCGAATAACCTGGCCAACGTCAACACCGCAGGCTTCAAGCTGAGCCGCGCGGAATTTCAGGATCTGCTCTATCAAAACGTACGCGCTGCCGGTTCCTCTTCGTCGGCGTCGACAGAACTGCCGACCGGACTTCAGGTCGGACTGGGCTCCCGGCCGGTGGCGACAAACCGTCTCTTTACTCAAGGTGACTTTCGGCAGACGGGAAACCCGCTCGATTTTGTCATCGAAGGGAATGGTTTCTTTCAGGTCCACTTGCCCTCCGGCGAAACCGCGTACACCCGTGCCGGAATGTTCAATAAGAATCACGACGGCAACCTGGTGGATCCTGATGGAAATCTGCTCGATCCTCAAATCACCATTCCGAACGATGCGCTTAGCATCATGGTCGGGTCCGATGGTACGGTTACGGTTACCCAGCAGGGACAGGCTCAGCCTCAAACGGTCGGCACCATTCAGCTGGCTACGTTCCCGAATCCCGCAGGTCTGAAGAGCATTGGCAAAAACCTCTTTCTTCCAACCGGTTCTTCCGGCGACGCCATTACGGGAACCCCAGGCGAAAACGGAATCGGAGCGATCAATCAATTCTACGTTGAACAATCCAATGTGAGTGTCGTTGAAGAGATGGTGAACATGATCGCCGGTCAACGCGCCTACGAGATCAACTCCAAGGTTGTGAAGACCGCCGACGAAATGCTTCAAACTATGAACAACGTCGTGCGTTAAGGGCTGTAATGACAAAAACATCAAATTGGATCGATCTGAAACAACTCCATGTCCCTCGTCTGCGAATAATTCTGATTGCCGCTTTGGGCGCGGCATTGGCGATACCTGCAGAACTTTCGAAGGCAGCAGATTCCGTGGTGACGATTGCGGCCGACAATGTCGTTGCCGCAAAGGATATTTACATTTTCAACCTGTTGACTCCGGAAAGCCGACTTTTGAAACAAGCCGAGTCGCTCAAGGATGTTTTTGTTTCACCGTCTCCGCTGCCTGGCCGCGTCCGGATATTTACGGGCTCAGAGATTGCGGCCCGCATCGCCGCTGCCGGGGTCCGAATCAATCCTCTGGAACTGGCGATTCCCGATCAGGTACGCGTCACGCGGCAGACCCAGCCGCTTAACCCGAATCAGATTCAGGAGCGGGCGAAACAGGAGTGGCTGCCCACTCTCCCATGGAAATCGGTCACGCTGGATCGTATGGAGATTCCTGAAAGCGTTTTGCTTCCTCCGGGAGCTGTGACACTGGCGTGGGGCTATCCTCCGCTCTCCGATTTGTGCCAGCCCTTCTATTTGAAGGTTGAATTTTCAGTCGATGGCGCAGTGGTGCAACGTTCGTTCTTTCGAACACAGCTTTCAATTTCGCAGCTGGTTCCGGTCAGCGTGCGCAGTCTGACGCCTGCGGACAAAATCACGGAAGACGATGTGAGCTGGGAAGAACGCCGCATCGCGTCGACCATTCACACTCCAGTGAAGAATGTCGAGTACCTGGATGGTAGACGACTGAAGACCGCAATCGGCGCAGGCGAAATATTGTTGGAAGACGCCTTTCGAGTGATTCCGATCATCCATCGAGGAGACGATGTGACTCTTGTGATCGAGTCCGGTGCGATCCGGCTGACGGCATCCGGAAAATCGCTCACGGCCGGTTCCAAAGGCGATCGCATCCGCGTGGTGAATCCGAGTTCCGGAAAGGAAATGAACGCCACGATTCTGGATGAAAAGACAGTAAGGGTGAATTTTTAAGGCCGCGATGGGAACTTGTGAACTTAAAGGACGAAATAAATTCGAATTGAGCGACTGTAGGGGCGGTCTATGACCGCCCAC
>JBGPBY010000681.1:0-3334 GCA_041481485.1 Terriglobia bacterium | reverse complement strand
CGATCTACTACGAGAGCCGCCTCGCAAAATTGGAACTGAAAGAATCGGAACGCCCGCGGATTGATCCCGAATTCGAGGAAGCCACGGAGGGAGAAGAGGTCGATCGCAAAGAAAAGCTCAAGAGCCGTTGGGCCCAACTGGAGGCTGTGGTTGGATCCGGGAATCGCATCAAGCTCATCGCCCGAGACCTTGTGCAGCATTTCGAAAACCGCCTTGCAGTAATGGACGGTAAGGCAATGGTTGTGGTGATGAGCCGCCGGATTGCCGTCGAGTTATATCGCGAACTGGTTGCGCTGCGTCCAGAGTGGCACGGCGAGGATGACGAGCACGGAGCACTCAAAGTCGTGATGACCGGATCTGCATCGGACCCCCTCGACTGGCAGCACCACATTCGCAACAAGTCGCGGCGCGAGACGCTTGCAAACCGCTTCCGCGATCCAAAGGATCCATTCCAAATTGTGATCGTGCGCGACATGTGGCTTACCGGCTTCGATGCACCGAGCCTGCATACGATGTATCTGGACAAGCCGATGCGCGGGCACGGCATGATGCAGGCCATCGCAAGAGTCAATCGCGTCTTCAAAGACAAGCCCGGAGGACTGGTCGTGGATTACCTCGGCCTGGCGGACGAGCTTAAGAAAGCTCTGGCAACCTATACGGAAGCAGGAGGTCATGGAAAGACGGCACTCGATCAGGAGGAAGCCGTTGCACTGATGATCGAGAAGTATGAGATATGCCACGGTCTGTTCCATGGCTTTGAATGGAGGGACTGGGTGTCGGGCACGCCTCAAGCTCGCCTCTCGCTCCTGCCTGCAGCACAGGAGCACATCCTCGCTCAGGACGATGGAAAGGCGCGCTTGCTACGCGCCGTGACCGAACTTTCTCAGGCATTCGCACTTGCCGTACCGCACGAAGAGGCGCTCCGCATTCGCGACGATGTGGGATTCTTTCAGGCCGTGCGCGCCGTGCTTTCCAAGAACGCACCGGGAGACCGAAAGACGAATCAGGAACTGGATCTTGCGATTCGGCAAATCATTTCCAAAGCCATCGTGTCTGATGAAGTCGTCGACATATTTGCCGCGGCAGGCCTCAAGAAGCCGGATATTTCGATCTTGTCGGACGAATTCCTGGCTGAAGTTCGAGGCATGCCTCAACGGAACCTTGCCGTCGAGCTTCTTCAAAAACTGCTCAGAGGTGAAATCAGGACACGGGGGTGGCGCAACATTGTACAGGGACGTTCGTTTGCCGATCTGCTCGATCAAGCGGTACGTAAGTATCAGAATCGCGCCATTGAAACAGCCCAGGTTCTGGAGATGCTGCTCGACTTGGCCAGAGATATGCGGGCAGCGGGAGCGCGGGGTGAGCAACTCGGGCTTTCAGACGATGAACTGGCCTTCTACGATGCGCTGGAGATCAACGACAGCGCCGTCAAAATACTCGGCGATGACACTCTCAAAATGATTGCGCGAGAACTCGTTGCAACAGTCCGCAAGAACGCCACGATCGATTGGACAATCCGGGACAACATCCGTGCACAGCTCCGCGTCTATGTGAAGCGCATCCTACGTAAGTACGGCTACCCTCCGGACAAACAGGAGAAGGCCACGCAGACGGTACTGGAACAGGCTGAAATGCTTTCCGGGATCTGGGCTGAAGAGTGAAAGAGATATTTCCGCTAAGAAGTAACCTCAGACAAAACGTCGCGCCTTCAACAAGTTAATTGAAACGGTAGGGAATTGAGATCGGTTGCTTGATTGTCCCTCCTGAGAATTGGATAACGCTGGGAATTTGCGATCGGGCGGGCCAATAGCGGTTCTGAGAGACTGAAAGTGTGAATTTGATTTCGCATGTGGAGGCCGTCGCGCGTCGAAGATTCTTCGAGAATAAGCAAGCCACACACATGTCGCCCAATCGTCCGCCGATGCGATTGGGTATCGGTTTCTGATCTATGCGGCGCGCCGATCGTAGCGGTGGTGCAAACCACCGACTTCGGGAATCGCGACGACGTTGCCTTTCGAGACGACAGGCCTGGTATCGGGCGAGTCCCTGTCGAGGGATAGGTGAAGCCGTGAGCGGTGGTAATAGGTAAAGTATTGGCGAAGTAAGTACTCGTCTCAACGATTCTTCGTTCAACACGATGACATGATCGAGGCATTCACGACGTATGGAGCCGATGATTCGCTCCGCGTAAGGATTTTGCCAAGGCGAGCGCGGAGACGTGCGGATTTCGTCAATGCCCATGGACTTGAGTTGACTTCGAAACTCGGTGCCATAGATTCCGTCGCGGTCGCGCACGAGATATTTTGGAGTACAGTCGAACGGGAAAGCCTCGACGATTTGACGTGCTGTCCAGGAAGCGGTGGGATGATCCGTCACATTGAAGTGAACAACACGACGGCGATCATGCTGAAGAACGATGAAGACGCAGAGCAGGCGAAACGTCACTGTTGGAACGGTGAAGAAATCGACAGATGCCAACTGGGATGCGTGGTTGTCGAGAAATGTTCTCCAGCGTTGGGACGGCGGCTTCGAACTTCGAACCATGTACTTGGCAACGGAAGCCTGAGAGATCTTGATTCCCAGCTTGAGCATTTCGCTGTGAATGCGAGGCGCACCCCACAGGGGATTATCTCGGCTCATGGTTCGGATAAGCACTCGCGTTTCTTTTGAGACTGTCGGCCGACCGGCCTTTCCGTGCCGGATTTTCCAAGTCCAGTACCAACGGAAGCCTTGGCGATGCCAGCCCACGACGGTGCTCGGTTGGATAATCGCAAGGGCGGATTCCCATTTCGACCAGAACCGAGAGAGAAAATGCCAGAACCGGCGGTCGCAAGTTCGGAGTCGCGGTTTTGGGCAATGCCGCTGAAGAATACCGATCTGATGTCGGAGGGCCAAGATCTCGATTTGAGTCTGAGCCGTGGACCGAAAGTGAACGCGGAACGAGGCCAGGAATACCAGATATAGATCTATCATCTGGTTCTGAAGGCTAAGATGGTCGTCGCTGAAAGTCCAAATCGTTTCAATGTTGATGGGATTTTCAGGTGGGACAATGCAGCCCCTCCAGCCTCATGCCATCTCAACGTCGCGAAAGATCGATTTTGAACGGACTATCCGCCGCACAAAAAAGCCCCCGGCTCGCGCCGGGGGCTTTGTTCAGTTCGCGAATAAGGTGCTTATCGCCTTACCGTAATGCTGGTTTGAGTAACCGACGGGCCAAACTGATCCATGCCAATGCCCTTGGGGGCGGTCGGTATTACCAGTTTCACCCAGACGGCATCCGGCCCCTTTAAATACGAAGTCTCGGACGCCTTGCGCAAGGCGTCGATGGTGTCCT
>JBGPBY010000680.1:0-3349 GCA_041481485.1 Terriglobia bacterium | reverse complement strand
TCGCGGAAAACAAGGAACTCTGCCGAATTGCTTCGGCTTCGATCAGAACCGCTCGGACTCGTGCGGCCGCCCTCTGTTCGGATAAGAATTGAACATTGGTCAGATCCCGGTCTGGCATTCTGCCAAGTTATTTTTGCGCAAGCCCTTAGCCACCGGCGTCAGCCGGTGGGATGTCAATCCGCGAAGAATACAGTGCCGTAAGGCACGGCAGATCCAGCGATTTTCTTGATCTGCCGCCGCTACGCGGCTGGGAACGCGTCTGTCCGTTGTAAATGGGACTATATTTGTGAACCGCTAACGCGGCTGGGAAACGAGCATTCCCCCTACTCCATCAGCAGGCTTTCCAGTGCGCCTTCCAGTTCGCTCTGGGTGTGTGAATCTCCCTTTCTGGAGGCTGCCCCGATACCGGTTCGATACGTTTTCTCTGCTTCGTGCTTCAGTCCGAGCGTGCGATAGAGCTGGCCAAGCTGATAGTAGGTGGCAATGTAATCCGGATCTTTTTCCATGACCGTTTCGAATTCCCGGCGGGCGTCTTCGGACTGTCCGTATTTGACGTACTCCAGCGCCAGGGCGTATCGGGAAAACGAGTCGTCGGGATCCTGCTTGAGGAATCCGGTGAGTATTTCGATTCGATTCATGTTCTGTCTTTCACTGCTCCGCCCACTTGCCCTCGCCTTCCCACACCCTCAGGCTGAATTGTGCGGTGAGCTTGTTCCGCAGCCGTTGATGGAGCAGGTGGCAGATATTTTCTACGGAGGGATATTCGAGGAAGTCGTTCCATGAGCGGTGGTCGAATTCCGCGAGTGTCCCCCTCAGGCAGGTTTTCAGGTCTCCAAAATCCATTACCATGCCGTTACGCACTTCCCCCTCCAATATGAGTTCAACTTTGTACGTATGTCCGTGGTTCGCCCCGCATTTGGGATGGTCCGGAAGGAAGTGAGCACAGTCGATGTGCTCAATGATGCCAATTCTCATGCCGACCATCGAGAATAGCACAGGACCGAAATGAAAAATGCTCAGCAAGGCCGGGGCGGCCTAAACATGCTGAGCATTTTCAGAGATTTCTTCTTATGGGGTTGGACGATTATCTGGTGCGAACCGGGCTGTGGCCCTTCGGTCCCAACGGCAGTACCGTTTCGCCATCATCCGGGGCTATTTTGGCCTCAAGTTCTTCGATTTCAAGTTCAAGTTCCGTATTGATCTTTTCCTGCATTCTTGTAGTTTCTGCGCCGCCGGTCCCACTTGATAAAGGCGCAGTCAGACTCCTTCTTTCTGAATTCCGCAGCCGAATCCATCGGTGCGCTGGAAGAGAATAGGACAGTGACACCGTTTTACAATAAGGAAAAATTGCATGTATTCAGATTTTCTGCTGCTCCGTCATGGCTTCGATAATAAGTCTCTTAGAGTCTTCGATTTGTTGCAGCACAAGACGTACGTCCATCGCCGGGAATTGCGGCTGCCGGGCGCTCCGGCAATACACCCCGTGCTGCCCGACCAATGTCAGAGCGTCTGTCAGGATATCCAGGGCCGTGGCCATCCGGCCGCGAATCGGCCCCATCTGAAATTCGTAGCGTTCGAGCAGTTCGGTGTAGTGCTCCATCATGGATTCTTAGAAATACTCGCCAAATCGTTCGGCCACGTCGACCATGGTCTTCAGGCCGAATCCGATCCCTCCGGCTTCGTAGTATTTCCACTCCTTCTCTTTAATGAAAGGACCGGCGATGTCGAGATGGGCCCATGGAGTACCTTCAGGAACGAATTCCTGGAGGAATAGCCCAGCCGTCAATGCTCCGGCAACGGGCCCGCCAATGTTATTCAGATCGGCACATGGTGTTTTGAGAAGTTCCTTGTACTCCGGCGGAAGGGGAAGTTCCCAGAATGTTTCGCCATGGTTCCGCCCGGACTGAATGACTGCGCGAACAAGTTCCGGATTGTTTCCCATCACTCCCGCGATACTTTCTCCGAGCGCGCGCACTACCGCTCCGGTAAGTGTGGCGATATCGAGAATATGCGTCGCCTTGACCTCACCTGCCAGTGAGAGGCCGTCGGTAAGGATCAGGCGGCCTTCCGCATCGGTATTGTCGACCATGATGGATTTGCCGTTCTTCGCAAAAAAAATGTCGCCCGGACGTTGTGCATGTGCGTCCGGAGCGTTTTCCGCGGTAGGCACAATTCCGGTAACGTTGATGTTTGGCCGAAGTTTCGCGATGGCTTTCAGCGCGTAGATGACTGCGGCCCCACCCGACATATCGCCCTTCATCTCCCACATCTTGTCTGCCGGTTTGAGTGAAATTCCGCCGGTATCGAAGGTTACGCCTTTGCCGACCAGAGCCAGATGGTGTTTGGCTTTCCGCGCCCGATATGCCATCCGGATCATGCGCGGCGGGCTCGCGCTTCCTTTCCCGACGGAAATCAGTCCGTTGTAGCCTTCCTTCCGTAGTTGCTTTTCGTCCCACACCTTAATATCCAGATCGCATTCCTTTGCGACTTTGCGCGCGGCCTGGGCGACGTACTCCGGATTCACCACTCCGCCCGGCTCATTGATCAGCGTTCGCGCTTCGTTGACTGCGTCGGAAACAAGCGTGTACCGGGTAAGATTCCTGGTGTGGCTTTCCGCATGCTTCTCCAGGGCGGCGATCTGGATTTCCATACTATCCAGCTTCGATTTCTCCTGTTTGTAGCGATCAAAGGAATAACCGCCGAGAATGGCTCCCTCCACTGCCTTGCCGACAAAAGGCGCAGCGGCTTCGGTGTTCAGGACAATGGTGACGTTCTTCAGCCCATAGTCCTGCGCCGTGCGCAACGACTTGGCGACAAATGTCTTCAGGTTTTCCCACACGTTATACGCGCGATTCAGACTGGTCGAATGGACCAGGAGATACCTGGCAGCCGCTTTGGATTCCCTGGGCTCCAGCCCGGTGAAATACGACGTATGGAGTTTCTTGTCCTTGAAGTCCTGCTCAATGCGGTCCACCATTTCGCCCAGCCGCGACCTGGATAGATCATGAAAGGTGTAACCTTCGTCCAGCATAACGACCAGCAGGTCTGTTTGTATGGTCGCCGGCCGATCATAAGCGAGAGTAATTTTCATTCTTGCGCTTGTCCTCCGGCGAGATTATACAGGACGCGATTTGGCGAACCCGCCCGGATTGAGAATCTCATCCTGGGTTTGCGGGTCCGCTCGGTAATGGGTCAGTTTGAAATCGGCGGACCACTGTAGGCGCGGTCTATGACCGCGCGCAATTTTTCACACTGGGATTCCTCGAATTGGGAAGCCATAAGCGAGAGATTGTGCGTGGTCATAGACCGCGCCTACAGTGGGACGCGGATTTCAAACTGACCCATTACC
>JBGPBY010000679.1:0-3365 GCA_041481485.1 Terriglobia bacterium | reverse complement strand
TCAGTGAAATCTTATCCAGAACATCCATGCCGTCCACGACATAGGCATAGGGGCTGTATTGCCCGTTCATCTGAAGCTGATCGGACACGCAGATAAAGAATTGAGAACCGGCGCTATCCGGACGATTCGGCTGCAGCGTCGCTGCCACAGTTCCGGCTTTGATGGGAAGCTGAAGTGCTTCCTGCTTGATCCCGAGATTTAATCCTCCTGTGCCGTAGCGATCCCTGGCCGATGGTGATTTTGTTTCGGGATCGCCGCCCTGTACCACTCCGTGGGTAACCATGTTGTGAAAAGTGGTGCCGTTATAGAAGCCCTGACGTGCGAGTTCCATAAACTTGCGGACATGAACCGGAGCTTCATCGGCATAGAACTGGATTGTGAACGTTCCTGCCGATGTTTCAACTACCGCCTGAAGGTCTTTTGGATTTTCCTGTTGAGGCGCCAGCAGCAAAAGAAGCGAAAGCAGCCATCTCATAAGTGCGCCCGATTTTATCTCAGGACTGGAACAATTCCGGCGAAGTTCTTGACTTAGTCTCTAAGTCCTCGGATACTCACAAGCTCGCCGCCATAAGGTTGATCCTGACTGAAGATGGCGTGATGCAGTCATGAATGTTGTCGAAAAAATCTCCCGTTTGAAAATCGAATCGGCGTTTGAGGTGTTGGTGCGCGCGCGGGCGCTGGAAGCACAAGGCCGCGACGTCATACATCTGGAGATTGGAGAGCCGGATTTCCCGACGCCTCCCCATATTGTCGAGGCGGGCAAGCGGGCTCTCGACGAGGGTTGGACCAAGTACGGGCCAACTCCGGGTCTTCCGGAATTCCAGGATGTGATTGCGGAATATGTTTCCCGCACGCGGGGAATCAAGGTCGGTCCGGACAATGTATGCATCGTTCCCGGCGGAAAACCGATCATGTTCTTCACCATGATCGCGCTGCTGAACGAAGGCGACGAGGTGATCTATCCCGACCCGGGCTTTCCGATTTATGAATCGATGATCCGGTTTCTCGGTGCAGTTCCCGTGCCAATTCCCCTGGTCGAAAACCGGGGATTTTCTTTCGATCTCAATGTATTTCGCGACAAATTGTCGGCGAAAACGCGACTAATTATTCTGAATTCTCCAGCCAATCCGGCGGGTAGCGTCATACCCAAAGAAGACCTCGTGGCCATGGCGGAAATGATCCGGGAAAAAGATGTGATGGTCATGAGCGACGAAATTTATTCCCGGATCTGGTATGACGCCGAGCCGTCTTCGATTTCCAGCCTCGACGGAATGTTGGAGAAGACGATCATTCTCGACGGTTTTTCAAAAACCTATTCCATGACCGGATGGCGTCTCGGTTTTGGAGTGATGCCGCTGTGGCTGGCCGAAGCCGTCAACATCCTGACCGTCAATTCCAATTCGTGCACTGCCAGCTTCACGCAGCGCGCCGGAATGGCTGCACTGACTGGTCCGCAGGATTGCGTGCAGGCGATGGTGTCTGAGTTTTCAAAACGGAGAACCGCGATCGTCAGAGGTCTGAATGAAGTCCCGGGCTTCCGCTGTCTGGCGCCCGCCGGTGCGTTCTATGCTTTTCCAAATGTGACTGGGACGGGTATTCCTTCGAAGGAACTTGCCGACATGCTGCTTAACGAGGCGGGAGTGGCTTGCCTGAATGGAACAGGATTTGGCAAGCACGGCGAAGGATACATCCGTTTCAGTTATGCCAATTCGCTGACGAATATCCTCGAAGCCGTACGCCGCATTCGTGAATTGTCGAGCCGCTGGACAAAAGACTGACAGATTGACGGACAGGGGACTGTAGGCGCGGTCTATGACCGCGCACGATATATGGATTCTGCGCGGTCATAGACCGCGCCTACAGTCCCTGTCCGTCGAATATATTCATGCCATCTGAGGGGACGGATTTTTCAGCCGGTACAACACCTGCCGCCGCAGGCGATGTCCTTCCGGTAGCCGCGGGTGATAGAAGTTCTCGGCGGGATCGTGCGTCATGCCCAGCCGCTCCATCAGACGGCGGGAGGTCTGGTTTTCCGGTGAAGTGAACGATACGAGGCTGTCGAGCCTCAGCCGTTTGAATGCATAGTCCACCACCGCGCGCGACCCTTCGGTTGCATATCCCTTTCCCCAATAGGGCTCGTCGATCCTCCAGCCAATCTCAACACATGGCGTGAAGTGAGCCTGGAACGTCGCCCGATGCAATCCGATGAAGCCGATGAATTCATGCGTGACCTTCAGTTCCACAGCAAAGAGCCCATATCCGTAATTCTCAAAATCGGCTTCGATTCGATCCACGGATTGATCACTCTCTTCGCGCGTGAGACAGCCGGCGAAGAACTCCATCACTCGAGGATTCACATTCATGCGTGCAAAGGGTTCGCGGTCGCTCGGTTTCCAGCGTCGAAGGATAAGGCGTTCTGTTTCCAGCATGGCTCGTGTGATACTCCGAATGGATTGTACATTCTCATATACTGATCCGTACCGGAGGAATCATGAAGACTACCGATTGCATCTTATTCAGCGGAGCCGCCAACGGCGCCGAAGCGTCCTTTGGCGCTGCGGCCGAACGTCATGGTATCGAAGAAGTGAATTTCACCTTCGAAGGACACAACGATTGCCGTACCCGGGGAATTCGTGTGCTGACCCATGCCGAACTGCAACAGGGAGATGTCAGTTTGAGTTACGTGAGCCGCCTCATGAATCGAACTTTTTCCGACAGCCCGGTGTTTCGCAGGATTCTTCAGAGCATCTGGCATCAAATCAACAATGGACAGGAAGTCTATGTCATTGGCCAGATTCTCGGCGACGGCACCGTGAAGGGAGGCACCGGTTGGGGCGCCGAATTCGCAAAGCTGTGTAACAAGCCGCTGTTCACGTTCGATCAGGAGAAGGATCAGTGGTTTCAATGGGCCGGCGAATCCTGGGTGCAGCTTTCCAAACCCACCATTCAACACACGCGAATTGCCGGCACTGGCACTCGCCTCATCAAACCCAATGGGGTACGCGCCATCAATGAACTGTTCGATCGATCGTATGACCGCTAGAACGTATACGAGAGTCAAATGAATCCGGACTTCTGGCTCCAGCGCTGGAGCGAAAATCGCATCGGATTCCACAGGTCCGATGTGAATCCGTTGTTGTTGCAATTCTTCCCTCCGATGGTCACCGCTCCCGGCCGGGTATTCGCACCCCTCTGCGGCAAAAGTGTGGACCTGGCATGGTTTGTTTCCGAGGGCCACGAAGTCGTGGGTGTCGATGTTTCTGAACTTGCGGTTCGCGCATTTTCCAGCGAGCAGGGAATCGCTTTGGAAGTCAGGACAGACCCGCCGTTTAAGATATATCAGGGAAATTCTTTGACTTACTACG
>JBGPBY010000678.1:0-3368 GCA_041481485.1 Terriglobia bacterium | reverse complement strand
CCGCCCCTACATTGGGGGGGCCGTCCCGGAATTTCAAGACTTCTCCATTGTCTTCGGAATACGTACGGCGACAACCTCCGCACGAACAGTTATCACTCCATTGGCCGTAACGGTCAGGTGAACCACTGCTTTCTTCTCGCTGCGTTCCTTCACATGGCCGCTGATTTCCAACTCCGGACCAAGCGGAGTGGGCTTCAAATAATCCACGCGGAGTGCCGCTGTGACGAAGCGAGGCGCAACTCCATTTTCAATTAAGCCGGCTGCGGCGCTTGCCATGGCATGACAATCCACCAGCGACGCCAGCAAGCCGCCGTAGACAAAGCCCGGCACGGACATATGGTGCGGCGACGGTGTAAAGTGCGCAATCACGTCGCTGCCGCGGGCATAACTCTTCAACTGGTGACCGGATGTATTCGCAATTCCGCAGCCAAAACAATGTGCAAAATCGCCGGGATAAAGATCCTGAATCGCTGTCATATTCTTTCGTGCCACATCATATTGGGACATGATTTGGTTCTTGTCCATGGCCGCGGTTTTTTCTTCTGGAAGCGCTGCTCCTCATGGCCAGGGGCGTGGCGGCGCCGGCGGAGGTGGCGGCGGGCGCGGAGGCGGGGTGGCATTGCCTGCGAGTCCAATTGCAATTGCGATTCCAGGGTATAAGAAGAATACGAAAGATGCTCCGTTGGAAGGAATGCCTCTGCGCAAGATTGTTTTGATGGACGCCGGCACGGTGAGTGGGTATTTGCCGGCACATGTTGTTTATCGTCTGTTTCGCAACGCGCACTTCCGCGAAGAGTGGTATGCGGGTGTCGAACTGTGTCTGTGGAAGAAGGCGCGCGCATTCCAATCACTGGACGCGCTGCCAATGTACGAAGAGATGATTGTCGTCGGCGCTTGGTGGGACATCGTCGATACTCTGGCCGGGCATGGTGTGGGATTGCTTCTCCGCGAATATCCCAAACCTATAAGGCGGGAGATGCTCACCTGGAGTCGCTCGGACAATAAGTGGAAGTGGCGCACATCGATCCTCAGCCAAACCATTGGTGCATATTGCCGGTAGGCATCTTCGAGATCCGGGCTCGGCATTTCCTAATTCAGCTCGGGCATCGCAGCAAGCGACATCGATTCTCCGGTTTCTAGACGTCACAATGCCCTGTTTGTTACGGAGCACAAAAAGAATAATTCGGTATCGGCGGTCCAACGCTTTCGATGACCGTCGAAGCTCGGAATGGTATCCTCTTCAAACCTGACATGCAGGATATTCGACTTTCACCATGGCGACTGTTCTGGATCTGGGCGGTGATCGGCGTGCAATCGTTTGGCGGGGGTTCGGCGACGCTGTATCTGATTCGCCGGGTCGCCGTCGATCGCCGGGCGTGGCTGAGCGATGAAGAATTCACACGCTATTGGGGTATTTGCCAAATTGCGCCAGGCATCAATATTCTCGGTTTGGTCAGCCTAATCGGCTGGCGTGTCGCGGGTGCATACGGCGCCATATTCTCATTGATCGGGCTGCTGGTGCCGAGCGCCTCAATTACCATTGCGATAACGTCGATCTACTCCGTCATTCGTGAAGCGCCAATCGTCCGCGCGGGGATCGCTGGTGTTGTCCCGGCTACAGTTGGGCTGGGATTGCTGCTGTCGTTCACGATGGTTCGTCCGCTGCTAAGTGCAGCGAGACGCGATGGTGGATTGAATACAGTCGTCGCGACAATGCTTCTGTTGGCGAGTACGATTGTAGTTGCCGTAACCCGGACTCCGGTGCTGGCCGTACTGTGGGGTGCCGGAGCATTCTCTGCGTTCGTGCAATGGGGGTTGGCCGCGCGAAGGAAACCCGGCCGATGAATCATCTGTTGGCGTTGTTCTGGATTATGTTCAAAGCCGCGCTGCTTTCCACTAGCGGCACGGGGAATCTGCCCATCGTTCATCAGGATCTTCTCTCGCGAGGCTGGGCGACCGATCGGCAGTTCGCCGAAGCGCTCGCCATCGGCCAGATCAGTCCCGGACCGACGGGTCTCTGGGTCATCAGTCTTGGATATTTTGTCGGTGGTTTGCGCGGCGCCGCATTAACGTTGCTGGCAATTTCACTCCCACCTCTTCTGGTTCTGGTGCTGGTTCATGGTTTGTACCGGCGTTGGGGACATCACCCTGCGACTCAGGGATTCGTTCGCGGATTGGGCCTGGCAGTATCCGGAGTATTTGTTTTCGTGCTGGCTGGAATCATGAAGACGGCAGGGTGGAATCTCACCAATTTCATGATTGCTTCCGGCGCTCTTCTGCTCGGCGGCACTCGACGTGTTCCAGTAGTGGTCATCCTGTTGCTGGCGGCCACGATTGGAATTCTGTTGCAAAGTGGTTTCCGTGCACCCTGAAAACTAGAGCGGTCCTCCGGAAACAGGACGTAAGGCCCCTTGTGCGACACCGCGAAAACCGGACACGCTCTCAGAAATCGCCGATTATACCTGGAGGCCCTCGCTTGAACGGACTATCCTCGGACACTACGGGCACGCACCGATGGGAACCAGCTTCACGCTCGTCAACACGACCTTCGATCGCCGTATTCGGCGGTTTCAAATCTTCAACACACTCAACGTGCCATTTGCCGAATTGAAGTGGCTGGTTTTCATGGATGGCGGAAAGGTGTGGGACCGGGCCCATGTCTTCAACGCAGGCAAGCTCCTCATCGACGTCGGCGGCGGCTTCAGAATCGAGACACCGACGCGAATACTTACCTTTAGCTACGGGCGATCGCTGCGAGATGGCACGGGCACGCTCGCGGCGTACGTGCACAAGCGCTGGTAGCCGCCACACCTGCCCTCGGATTTCGAATAGCCTCGAATTTCAGAATCCCGCGATGGTCCGTAGATCTCCCTTATAATGACGCGACTCTCCAGAGAGGCGGAACGCACATTGTCAGTAGGCGCGGGCACACGTCTGGGTCATTACGAGATCATCGAGCGGATTGGCGCTGGCGGGATGGGCGAGGTTTACAAGGCTCTGGATCCCCGGCTCAATCGCACCGTGGCGATCAAGATTCTGCATGAGCATATCTCGAACAGCCCCGAAGCGCGGGCCCGCTTCGAGCGCGAGGCGCGGACGATCGCCCGGCTGAACAATCCGCACATCTGTGTTGTTCATGACGTCGGCCGCCACGAGAAAACCGATTTTCTCGTGATGGAACTGCTGGACGGAGAGACGCTCGCCCGACGTCTGGAGCGGGGTCCGGTGCCACTGAATCAAACGCTAAGATACGCCGCCGAGATCGCAGAGGCGCTGGACAAAGCCCATCGCGAGGGCATTACGCATCGGGACTTGAAGCCCGGAAACATCATGCTCACCAGGAGCGGGCTGAAGCTGCTCGATTTCGG
>JBGPBY010000677.1:0-3386 GCA_041481485.1 Terriglobia bacterium | reverse complement strand
GTGGGCGGTCATAGACCGCCCCTACAGTGGGAATCGAAAGGATTCACAGCCGTATTTCTTGCAGCTGTTGGCGTCGTTATATATGATCCGGGCCCTATGAAACGAACACTCCTTCTCTCAGTATTGTTGTGCGTATCCATTTCATTTTCATTGCTGGCGCAGCTTCCGGCTCCAAACGCGGCAGGGGTCAGTGTTGGCCATCAAATCCTTCGCGCAAAGGATGCGGACGCCACGAACAAATTCTGGGCCGCGATTGGGTTTGAGCCCACCGCTCTCGCCACGATCAAGCTGCTCAAGGTTCCCGGAGTTCTTATCATCGTCGGCGGACCGAGAGGCGGCGCGGCTCCAACTGCGCTGGAAGGTAACCACGGCACGACTGTAGAGTTTCTCACTTTCAAGGTGAAGGACCTCAAGGCTTCGCTTGCAAAGTGGAAGGAAGCCGGCATCGAGCCGATGAAGGAATACAAAGAAACAACGCTGCTGTCGCCGGACAACGTGCAGGTGCGAATTACCGAGGACAAGAGCATCGCCACACCCATTGCCTCCGACGGCCTGGTGATGAATGTCGCCAATACTGCCGAGGTGTCCGCGTGGTACGCGAAATGGTTTGGCGCCAAGGTCAGCAAAAGTGGCGCCGATACGATCGGTGAAATTCCCGGTGCACGCATTGTGTTTCATGAGACGAAAGATCCCATTGCTCCGACCAAAGGCCATTCCCTCGCATTGCTCGGATTCGAAGTGAAGGACCTTCAGGATTTCGTGAAGCGGTATCAGGAATCCGGTGCGAAGCTCGACGGCAATGTAGCCACCAACGCAGCTGCGATGCTGTCCGTAGTGCAACTCACGGATCCATGGGGCACTTCGATTGAAGTCAGTCAGGGTCTTGCCGCAGTAAAGTAGTTTCCAAATCGGGTCGATTTAGAAACATCGCTCATGAGAGGGAATCGCACGCGCTGCAAATGGGCTGAAGGCAACGACCTCATGAGTGCGTATCACGATCGCGAATGGGGCGTTCCAGCTCACGACGATAAAACGCATTTTGAATTTCTGATACTCGAAGCGGCGCAGGCCGGATTATCGTGGCTGATCGTGCTTCGCAAAAGAGACGGATATCGTAAGGCATACGCCGGTTTCGATTTCAAAAAGGTTGCGAAGTTCAGTGAGAAGGACGTTCAGCGTCTGATGAACGATGCGGGTATTGTCCGGAACCAGCTCAAAATCCGAGCTTCCATAGAAAACGCCAAACGATTCCTGGAAGTCCGAAAAGAATTCGGCACATTCGACGCGTACCTCTGGAACTTCGTCGAGGGCAAACCCGTCGTGAATCGCGTGAAGTCCTACAAGGAAGTTGCCAGCAGCACTCCATTGTCGGACGCTGTTTCCAAAGATCTGAAGAAGCGTGGATTCCGTTTTGTCGGCTCGACGGTAATCTACGCCCATCTCCAGGCCGTCGGCATTGTCAACGACCACGAGTCTGAGTGTTTCCGGAAAAACTGCTGACGAATCGTTAGCCCGGTTATAGCGGCAAAAATCCAACCTGGCGGTAAAGCGAGAGGAAGTCAAATGAGTTCCATGCCTCGACAATGACTCCGTCGAGGACGCGAGCCATGACCATGCCCCAGAAGTCGACGTTTTTTCCGGTTGCCGTAATTCCGATGTCATGCCCCTGGTGTGTACCCGTGACGTGGCAGAGGGCGGTGGTCATGTCGCCGTTTGTGACGGTTTGGGTTACCTCGACTCGAATATCGGGAAATGCGGAACGAAACGATCTGAAGAAGGGGCGGAAGGCATCTCGGCCCCGGATGGGAGATCCGTCCGGACTCGGCAGACCGTGTGCGATCCCATCGACGGCGTAGAGCCGGTCGATCGTTTCTTCGTTGCCGTTAGTCCAGAGTTCCTGGAACCAGGTTCGCATCACCGCATCGGGAGTATCGGGCATGAGCGCCTCCATGTACTTGAGATTGGCCCGACAGCATACACGAAAAATGTCGGTGAAATGAGACCCCTGTACGCATCGGACGCCTTCTGGCCCGCATTCTGATTGTGGGCCATAGGGGAAAATGACAATTGAACAGTGAACATTGAACAATGAACATTTCCCCCGGGGAAATGTTCATTGTTCAATGTTCACTGTTCAATTGTCATTTTCTTCAGTCCGGCATGCCACACATTCCGGGCTGGGCCGCGCCGCATCGGCCGCAACCCGCATCCTGAAAGGCATCGGTGCTGCCTCCGTTGCTGGAGACGGCAAACACGGAAAGCTGCTTTTCCACCTTTGGGCTGTTGCAGTGCGGGCAATCCGTCACAGAATCGTATCGGGGAACGATTTTTTCGAAGGGCCGCTCGCATTCCCTGCAGACGTATTCAAATATCGGCATTTCCTATCACCTCTGTGCCATTTCATTTTAATTGCTATGCTTGAGTTATGGGGCAGCCGTTTTTTTCACCCAAATCGGTTTTCTGGCGTGTGAACCGCGAAATTGCCTGTGCGCTGGCTGCGCCTCGCGCGGTGTTGATGCAGATTGCGCATCCATTGGTCGCTGCAGGCGTGGCGGAACACAGCAACTTTTCCAGGCACCGTTTCGCCCGTCTTTACCGCACGGCAATGGCGGCCACCGCCATTACATATGGTAGCCGGGAATTTGCTCTTCGTGCCATTCGCGCAGTCAATCAGAAACATCATGCGGTCCACGGCGTGCTTAAAGCGGATAGCGGCATTTATCCTGCTGGAACGCCTTACAACGCCAACGATCCGGAACTGAAGTTGTGGGTGCTGAACACCATTACCGATTCGACTTTGCTCGCTTATGAGCTATTTGTTTCCAGGCTGTCGATGCATGAGCGGCGCCAGTATTATTCCGATAGTCTGGTGGCCGTCGATCTCTTCGATATTCCGAGCACGATCGTTCCGCAGACCTACGACGATTTCCTGCAGTACATGGACCGCATGATGCACGGTAATGCCATTCACGTCAGCGATCAGGCGCGCGATATTTCCAATGCACTGTTTGCCAGAACTCCTTCGGGAATGCTGCTGTTTGCCGGAAGCGCCGTCGGCATTGCGCTGTTACCGGAACGGCTTCGCGATGAATTCGGCTTCCATTGGCGCCTTCAGGAAAAGGCATGGCTTCAAAGATTGCCGGCAATCTCCAGGAATATTCGCCGTTACGTGCCTTCGATTCTCTGCGCCAATCCGGCCGCAACGGCCTCCGAATTGATCTTTCAGCGATAGTCACTTAGCGGAATGAATGCGACATCAAGAAATCCCTCTCCCAACGGGAGAGGGGGCCGCGCAGCGGCCGGTGAGGGGTACCGCAAGTAACAATATTTACTTGTGGTACCCCTCACCCGGCCTTCGGCCGCCCTCTCCCGTTGGGAGAGGGATT
>JBGPBY010000676.1:0-3392 GCA_041481485.1 Terriglobia bacterium | reverse complement strand
CGATCCATATCTCCCCATTGCGCTCGGCGCCGCGGATGTGTCTTTGCTGGAAATGACTTCGGCATACACCACATTTCCGAACGACGGAGTCCGCGTGGTGCCCCGATTCATCCGGCGGATTACGGATTACGACGGCATCACCCTCGAAGAGAAACTGCCGGAACTCAAGGATGTGATTCCTCAGCAGACAGCCCGCGAAATGGTCGATTTACTTCAGGAACCTATTAAAGAGGGCACGGCGTCCAAGGCTCTGGAACTCAAGCGTCCCCTGGCTGGAAAGACCGGAACCACCAACGATTTTACCGACGCATGGTTCCTCGGATTCACCCCCTCCCTTACCACCGGTGTGTGGGTTGGCTTTGACGAAAAAGTGACTTTGGGCGATAAAGAGACTGGGGCGCGTGCGGCTCTTCCGATTTGGATGGAAATGATGGGACAGGTCTTGAAAGACCGCCCAGTCGAACAGTTCCAGCTTGCACAGGATCCCACAAGGAGTCCGTGATGAAAGTTCTATGGTTCTTACTTATCTTTCAAACCGCCGCAATCGCTCAAACGCCTTCTCTCGCCGATGCCGCGAGACAGGAACGTGAGCGGCGGAGGAATTTGCCAGACGCACCCGTCATTACCAACCAGACGATCCGCGATCTCACTGCCCCCCCAATATCGGATCTGGTTGCCAAATCACCGGACAAGCCGGAAGTAAAACCGGATCAGAAGGCCGCGGATAAGCCCGCGACTGGCGCCGCCCCGCATGACGAAGCCTGGTGGCACGACACCTTCAGGACGGCGAGGGAAGACCTTAAACGCGCAGAAGAACACGTCGCAGTCGCGCAACTCGAATTGAACAAACTCAATACGGAATTCCTGACGCGTTCCGATATCTACGACCGGGAACAACAGCTCGGACCGAAGGTCAACGCCAAACGATCAGAACTTGCAATAGCCCAGAGCGACGTGGATCGCGCGCGGGAGAAGCTCGCACAACTGGAAGAGGATCTCCGCCGTGCCGGCGGCCCCCCGGGCTGGGCGCGATAGGGGCGGAGGACAGGAGATGTTCATTGTTCAATGTTCAATTGTCGTTTGTCATTTGCGGGTGCGCCTTCGGCGCAACATCTTTTAAGAATGATTGCGCGAAGCGCCACCATCAATGACAAACGACAATTGAACGTTGAACAATGAACATTTCTTCACCCTACCATCCGTGATTTATCTCGGCATCGACGGCGGCGGCTCGAAAACCACATTTCTGCTGGAAGACGAGCCCGGCAATACTCTTCAACGCATCGAAACCGGCCCCTCCAACTGGCTATCGGCGGGAACAGAACGATCGAGACAAAGCATCACCGACGGTATTTCACAATTGACCCGGAAGCCAGACATCGTCTGCGGAGGATTTGCCGGGGCGGGACGTCCCGAAGGCATTGAGTTTTTCTCAAAGTGCCTGAACGAACTGCTGCCTTCCGCGCGAACCTTTGTCGAAACGGATGCCGTTGTGGCCTATGCCGGAGCCATTGGTCTGGAACCGGGAATCCTGCTCATCGCCGGCACCGGTTCAATCGCAATCGGACGGCGTGCCGACGGCACAATGATCCGCGCCGGAGGCTGGGGACCGATCTTCAGCGACGAAGGCAGCGGATTCTGGATCGGACGCGAAGCCATCCGCGGCGCACTGCGCGCGCACGACCGCACAGATTCCAGGCCGGATCCCTTTCTGAGTACCATAACCGCTGCGCTTCATTTAAATTCCATCACGGAAGTCAGCGCCGCATGGAAATCCGGCGAAGTTAATGTTCAATCCGTCGCATCACTGGCGAGCGTCTTGTTTCAACTGCTTCCCACAGAACCTGCGGCAGGGATTCTCAGAGAAGCAGCTTCGAATCTGCGCAAACTTGCCGAAGCCGCCACGGAGAGTGTGGGAGTCCCGAATTGCCGCCGGTCGATTACCGGATCCATCGGAAACCAGCCCTTCATCCAGGAAAACATCGGTATTTCGTTTGCGAAACCGGCCAATCCGCCGGAACGCGGCGCGATTATATTGGCACGCTCGCAAGTGCGGCGCTGACACGCTCCAGAGATTGCATGCCGTATATATCGGTCTCAAATTGCGGCACCCAGTGCAGACGATATCCCTCAAACCTCCGAACAATTTCATCGCGGTAAGTCTGCTCCTGCTGTCGGCGCGATCGATAGAATGAACCATCTGCCAAATCGGGCAGGACTCGATTGACAACGACGCTGCAAACATTCACGTTGGTTTCCCGCAGCAGGTTCGCGGTCCGGACGGTCTCTTCGATCGGCAATTTCTCGGGAATGAGAACGAGCACAAATCCGGTATCGTTTTGATGCATGAGCCGCGATCGTACCTGCTCGAGCTTTTCCCCACGGCGCTCAAGCGCGTTGAGTATGGGATCCTCGGCGGCATCGCGCATTTCATTTTGTGGCGTCAACCGCACACGATTCATATTCTGATTGAGGTTCACCAGACTCCGTCGCCGTTTCGAAAGCGCTTCGATCCAGGACGTCATCAGCTCCGGCATACGTAACATGCGGAGGCTGTGGCCGGTCGGCGCGGTGTCGAATACAACCAGATCATACGCTTCGGAACGGGACACGATGATATCGCTCATGCGATCGAAGAGCGCCACGTCCTCGACTCCGGGCATCGTCGAGGCCAGTTCAATCTGGCGTTCGGCTTCCTTTAAAATCGATGCGCTGAACAGCGTCGCAATCTGCTGCTTAACCGTCGCGATATAGGAGCGTGCTTCGGATTCGCCGTCCAGTTCGATTCCGAACAATCCGGGAGCGATCTCAGTCTCATCGCGGTGAAACGGCCGCTCGAAGATGTCGGATGTCGAATGTGCCGGATCGGTGGAAACCAGAAGAACCCGTTTTCCCAGACGGCTGGCGCCGAGAGCGACCGCGGACGCGCAGGTTGTCTTTCCCACGCCGCCTTTGCCGCCGAAAAACAGAATGCGCTTCCTCAACAGCATGGGAGGTTGTCCAGCGGCGATCGCTCTATCCCCATGCGGCGATGCCAGGAATGGAACTCTTCCAAAAAGTACGGATAGATTTCGAGCAGATATATCGTCGCGGGGTTTGGCAGCCCCACGGTCTCCATGAAACACAGGAGAAGAAAGAGGTCGTTCAACTCCAGGAACTGATGCCGGAGATTTTTCTCATATCCGGTAAGCGCAAGGCCGTGCACGAATTCCCGGATTCCCGTGCGCAGCCGATTCCACTCCATGCGTGGATTATATAAGGGCCGCACCTCCTTCAGATTTCCATTAGTTTCCCAGCCAAGCGACTGCAGGTCCCTTAGTAGGCTGTTTCATAAATACGCACACGTATTCAGGGCGGCACAATAGCTGTAATCGCGATTCCCCACTGTAGGG
>JBGPBY010000675.1:0-3396 GCA_041481485.1 Terriglobia bacterium | reverse complement strand
ATTGCTACTTGTGGTACCCCTCACCCGACCCTCTCCCGTTGGGAGAGGGATTTCTTGATAGACCACCCATCTCAATTTGAATTCCCCCAAACCGGCGAGTCTTTGACCCGGTAGAAAATCCGCCGATTCCGCGATAAATTGATCCATAAATCGCCGAAAATATGCACAGGCGAGCTGTCCACAATCAGCAATTCCGTGGGGTAACTTTGGTATCTCAATCGCATTGACGGTAAGGTGAGCTTATGGCAACCGAAATCTCAAAACGACTGTTCAACGTTCACGAGTATCACCGGATGGTGGACGCCGGCATTTTGCACGAAGACAGCCGCGTGGAACTCATTCGTGGGGAAATCCTCACAATGAGTCCGATCGGGCCGCCTCACAATGGCGCGGTGATACGGGCAACAAACAAGCTGGTCCGTATTGTGGACGATAGGGCGCTTGTGGCAATCCAGGGCTCGGTGCGGCTCGACGAATTCGACGAACCGCAGCCCGACGTGGTGCTGCTTCGGCCCAAGGCCGACTACTACGCTTCAGGCCATGCCGGACCGGCCGACATTTTGTTGATTATCGAGATGGCGGATTCCTCTCTCGAATATGACCAGACGATCAAGGCCGAACTCTATGCCGAAACCGGTGTACCCGAATACTGGATCGCCGATATTCGCAATGAGCGGCTTCTCGTCTACGGAGATCTTCGCGACGGCAAATACGGTGCGTGCCGGGATCTCAAGCGAGGCGGCACGACAGCTCCGAAGCTCCTGCCGGATTGCCAGATCGAGGTCAACGATTTGCTGCCGTAACGAAACTTATTCCGGACTCAGTACCGGCCGCGGCCGCCGGAACTTCGCTCTTCGCGCGGCGCAACCGGGCGCGCTTCCGCGACGGTAATGGCGCGGCCTCCCATGCTTTGGCCGTTCAGTTTCTGAATGGCGTCTGCGGCTTCCTTGTCCGACGACATTTCCACAAATCCGAATCCCTTGCTTCGACCGGTATCGCGGTCCATGATCACCTTGGCCGAAGTCACGCTGCCCACTTGTGCAAACATTTCGTGCAGGCTGTCATCCGTCGTGTTGAATGGAAGATTGCCGACATAAAGTTTTTTCCCCATGTGAACTCCTCTTTATGGTGCGGATTCCCTCTTATAGCACGGCCTACTTGCCGGTCAGCCACGAATTTCGCAGAACGCCGGCCGCCGCTGGCGCCCCGGCCATCTCTTCCAGCCGGTAACTGAAGCGCTGCGGTTCTCCCAGTACAATTGTCAGATCCACAGTGCCGCGAAAACGCCGTACTTGAAGGACAATGCGATCTCCCGGCCGGTATTGCCCGAACAGCATATTCCAGTTGTAGTTCGTGGCCGTGGTATCGCCGATGGACACCACCACATCGCCTTCTTGCAATCCGGCAACCTCTGCTGCAGATCCGGAACGAATGGATTTCACACGAACGTTATCGTGGTCACTGTAGTCGACATTGATTCCAGACGAGGAGTTTTCCATTGGCGTGCGATTCAGCCGCAATCCTATGCCGGCGAATGCGGTGTCATAGGGCAGCGGCTCCACTCCACGGATGTACCTGGTATAGAAATCCGACATATCGGCGCCGGCAACCTGCGACAACACGCGCATGAAATCTTCCTGGGTGTAGCCACGTCCTTTCAGGTAGTAACTGGAACTGGGAGATTGAACATAAAATTCGTCGTACATTCTCCGGAATACGTCGTCGAGTGAGCGGCGCCCCGCCGTGCGTTCTCGAATGGTCAGGTCCAGAATCAGTCCGATCAGTTCGCCCTTTGTGTAATAGCTGATCGACGTGTTGTCGAAATTAGTTTGCTGTCTGAACGCTTCCTGGTCGAGAAACACAGCTGCCAGCGATGAGTCTTCCGCACTCATCATTCGGGATCCAGGCGAGTTTTCGACATCTCCGATAGTTCCCTCAATGTCCCGCAGCGTTCTCGCATCGTCCCAAAGACCGGATCGCCGCATCATGATGACACTGTAATATTCCGTCAGACCTTCGGCAATCCACAGACTTCCCGTATTCGCAGGCCGGGTCCAATCCCACGGTCCAAGCTCGATGGGCCGCAGCCGCTTGACATTCCATGCGTGAAAAAACTCATGAGCTGCGGATTCGAGAACAGCCTCATATGTCGACGTTTCCGCCATCGAACCGCCACGGATGATCTGGGTCGAGGCCAGGTGTTCCATGCCGTCATAGGAACGATCGTCCGCCGCAAAATGTATCAGGAATGTGTAGCGATCGAATTCCGGCACGCCCCACATTCCAACTTCCGCACTGACGATTTTCTGAATATCACGCACCAGACTGGCCTTTGCACTAACGTCCGGTGAGCGGGAATGAATCACAACACGGTAGGTTTTTCCTGATACTGCAAACTCATCGAGAGTCCAGGCTGCGCCGATTTCGGTGGGATTGTCGATAAGGGTTTCGTAGTTGGGGTAGTGCCAGGACGTTTGATCCGGCCGATCCGATTTCCCGTTTATGATGCGCCATCCGGAAGGCGGGCGAATCTGCAGATCGACGGGGTCCTGCTTGTGTCCCACGACATACATGAATAACTCGCCACCGGTAAAATTCCCGTGAGTCACATCGAGTTGGGCGAATGTGCCGGAGAGTTCATTGCCATAGACCTTATAGGAAACGGTAAAGGCTCGATTGGCTCTTGTCTCGATTTGCCAGGTCTGATGATCCAGCTTGCGAAACGGCAATGCCTGAGTGTCTGCCCGCGCGGAGAACTCCTGAACGTTTTCCGCAAAATCTGCAATCGAATAACGGCCAGGCTGCCATAACGGCATTTGCAAGTCCACGATGGCGGGAATGGCGCCTGACGGAACTTGCAGATCGATGACAACTTCAAACAGGTGAGACGCAGGGCGGGACATGCCGAGTGTGTATGCAATGCGCTGGAACGGCGGAACAGCCGCCGGTTCCCGTTGCGCGGAAAAGGAAACGCTTACGCAAAAACAAAGAACGAAGGCGCGCGTGAGACGAAGCAATAACGCCGCCTTCCTCATTCGTCGTCCAGAATCTTCTTGGAACGCAGCTTCTTGAGCTCTGCCAACTTTATCTTTTCCGCCTTCTGCTTCACCTTTACAGCGTGAGTAACGCCGGTAGGAATGCGCGGAGTCCGCTTGCGCAGCGCTTCGCTCAACAATTCAGCGAAGCGTTTCAGTGCAAGAGACCGGTTCATCTCCTGACTGCTTGTCCGCTGGGAAGTCACTTGCAGAATTCCTTCCTTGTTGATGCGCGTCGCCAGTTTTGCGCGAATCTGCCGGCGCTGCGCAGGAGACAGTGCGTGCGATGAATCGACGTCGAACCTTAAAGTGACTCGCGTCGAAACCTTATTTACATTCTGGCCGCCAGGGCCGCTGCTGT
>JBGPBY010000674.1:0-3416 GCA_041481485.1 Terriglobia bacterium | reverse complement strand
GTCCCGCCGGCGAACGACTCGGCCGACATCGGTCAGGAGCAAGGTGATTGGCAGGGCTTGCCCTACCAGGACGGCACCTACACCGCCGACCTCTGGCTCTACAAGAACATCGACCTGGGCCTGCAGAAATTTTACGGTTTCGCTAAAATTCTTCTCCTTGTTAGTCGTGTCTTCGCGGAGAAAAAGACTAGTGATGTACTCCGTGATCTTTCTAGCCATTTCCCGATCTTGGTTTTGATATGAGATCTGAAACGAAGTAATTGGAAGCTGTCCGTTTCCAATTTGCTGGTCGACGGCAAACTTCAAATTGATCTGTTTTCCAAATTGGGCGACGGCGTCGTCCATACTTACATTGCGATACTCAGGTAGATCAAAATCCCGGATTGTTTTTACCAGATTGTCCCGCGTGAGTACCGTTTGAGCGATAACGCTCAACCGCTGATCCGTCGTGCCGGAAACCAGGTCTTTGACAAAGTCAGTAGGTACGTCCCGTGGCCTGATCAATATCCTGCTCTGCGACACATACATTTTTGGCAGGATGAAAGTCAGGAGCGTGACTGCGGCAGACAACCCGACAAATGGAACGATGATCCACCATTTCCGGCGAACCATTAGCGCCATGACTGCCTGAGGACCGTTGAGATTGAGAAGTTTCATCCTTGGAATCTCCAGAATTCGGGGTTGTTGAATCGAAATGTGACGAAGATGCGTCGCTGATTAAAGTTGAACGCAGCGGCGCCCGTATATCTTTGATATTGTCCGCCCGCGATCACGACCCATCGCCTGCCAATGGAGTAACCGAGCGTAGCGCCGGCGGATATTCCGCGTGAGGACAATTCGGGGCCGGTCGAAGTCCGGATATCAAACGCGGAAACGTTGGACCCAAGGGACAGATTCTTTCCATACTTGTGACTTGCGCCGATTCCAGCCTGCCGGCTCGTGGACACCCCACCAAAGCCACTGGTATCTCCGCTGGCCTGGGACAGGTTGAAACTGAATGCACCGTTCTGTACGCTTCGTTGCAAGCCGAATGACGCATTGGCTCCCGCGCGGTTGCCATTCGTCTGGCTGGATTGCACAAACGAAGCTCCTCCGCTGAGACTCATGCTGAATTCTTTGGAAATTTCGCGGGTATAACCCACCGAGGCGAAGTGCGACCAGGCATTGTCAAAATCGCTGAATCTGAATCGCGAGGCGCCATAGTAGAAGTTCAACGCGCCATGCTCGACGCCGTGGGTATAGCCGGCGGTCGCGGAATATCTCTGTTGGTTGGAAAGCACTCCCACCGCGTTCGATCCTCTGTAATTCACAATGGAATGAGATGCCGTGAAGTTCAATGAACCGGAAGTGCTGATGGTGCGATCCAGGCCCACGTTTGCAGTGTTGCTTCGTGTCGAGCGCACCACAACAGGATTAAAGAGATAGCGAAATTCCTGCGGTATCTGGCTGAGATCCAGTCCGCGAAGCAGATCAAAGGTCTGCCGGTCCGCACTCATACTGAATTGATCCGAAATGTGAACCTTCAGTTTCTCCGCGCCCTTGCCGTTGGTGGAATATCCAAAGCCGGCAGCGTGGGAACTGGAATTGATTTTGGGGTCGGTATTGTAGCGGTTGATACCGTAGGAGTACGTCGCGTCCAGCGTGTTGTGCTCGCCTCGCGAATTGAAGTTCAGTGAAGGATAGGAGCCATATGATCCGACATTCTGATTCGGATTCTGCAGAACTCCCAAACCCGTGATGTTGCCTCCGCTGCCGCCTGCAGTCACGTCGGCGCTCATCCCCAGTGTGGAGATGCGAGGCCCGGCAGAGGCGCCAATCGCAAACACGGCGATCAGAACCCCGGCAGAAACAATGTGAATCGTTTGTTTAATCATTTTACGGAACGTTGATGACGTCGTCGGCCTGAAGCATGATGTTCTGGCTGGCGGCATCGCCTCCTGGCTTGATCACGTCTTCGTAGCGAAACAACACCGTGGTGTAGTGCGGGTTGCCCTGGGCATCGAGAGCGGTATGCGTAATGGTGATGTCCTGCTTCTTGGCATAATCCGCGAATCCGCCGGCCAGCGTGATGGCCTGCAATACGTTGATGGGCTTTTCCGACATGAGAGCGCCGGATTTTGCGACCTTGCCGAGAACATAGACGCGATAACTCAAAACCGCGTTAAGCATCACCGTAACATTGTTGACTTCCTTGAATTCCGTGAGCCTCTTCTCGATCTCCGCCTTCAACTGGCTCATTGTTTTTCCCGCAGCCAGCACATCCTGGACGAGGGGAATTGAAATCCATCCATCCGGTTGAACGACGAGGTCCTTTCTGGATAAATCTGGCTGATCGTAAATAAAGATCTCCAGATGGTCGTTGGGCTGGATCTTGTAGGTGCTGTTTTCCGGCGGTTTCGCTGCTCCTCCACGGGAACTGTTTTGTCCCCACAACGGAGAGGCGGCCAGACATATCAGACACAATAGGAACAGTGGAATTGCGCGTAACAATTTGGGTTTCATAGTTACTTCAGGTTGGTTTGGGGAAATTCGGTTAATAAACGCGAATGTTCTGACGGCATCGAAACAATCACCTGCGGCTGTTCTTTGAGTTTTTCCACCAGATCCGTCAGCCGGTTGATGCCGGAGTTCAATCGTTCGAGACTTTCGATCAAATGACCGGACCGTGAGGTAGCACCGTTTTCGGGCGAGAGTTCATCGGAACCCCCCCGGTTCTGACAGAGCAACGCCCGGGCGCCGTCGGAGATGCTGCGGGCGCCCTTTTGGGAACAGACGAATTTCAGGCGCTGATATTCCTCTTCAGAAAGACGGAAACTCACGAGACGGGTTCGTGTTTTAAGCATGTATCGGACTCCTGATGCGTCTCAATTCGGAAACGCAAAGCTCAGCCATTGCGACTTCTCTTAACTGAGAGTTGTGTTTTTCCACCCTGTATAGGGACTGAGAATGCTGAATGTTGGAAGGTCTGAGTTTTTGGCAGCTGGTTGTGGCGGTTCAGATGCGCTACCGCCACAAAAGTCCCACGCGCCTTTTTTACCACGGGGACAATCCGGAGAACCCAGGACGGAAACAATGCCCACAAGTTCTTTCGTCGAACAATCGTATTTTCTATAGGGAGAGACGTCTGTCAACAAGGAAATTGCAAATGTAATACAAAGGTGCCATCTGGCAAAGCACTCTCCCGGAGGTCTCCGGACGCCAAAAGTCTGACAGTTTTTACCGTCGGAAATTTTTACGCTCACTTCAATTTTCATTCGCACGAAAGTAACGATCTTCCCTGCTGGAACTGCGTTCGAGTGAATCGAACCGATGTGTAAACCAAACCGACGTTGTTGGGTTTTCCGACGAACCTGGTGGGCCGCAGTCATGCCGAAACGCCAAGTTTTCGGCTGTACACACCCCCACCAAAGTTCTAT
>JBGPBY010000673.1:0-3418 GCA_041481485.1 Terriglobia bacterium | reverse complement strand
GTGTCGTTGTGGCAATGGGTGCGACATCCGGAATCGGCCGTGCCCTGGCTGTCGGATTGGCCGAGCACGGAGCGACGGTGGTTCCTGCCGGACGCAGGGCCGATCGCCTCGATGAAGTTTGCCGGGAGCTCGAATCGAATGGGAAGAAAACTCTGCGTCACACGGCCGATGTCGCCGACCGCTCATCCATAGATGCGTTGCGCGACGCGGTCCTGAAGGAGTTCGGGCGAGTCGATATCCTGCTCAATGCCGCAGGAGTCACGTTCAAACAGCCGACAGCGACTGTCACTGAAGAACAGTGGACTTCACTGATGGACACCGACGTCACCGGAGTTCTGCGTGCCTGCCAGTCCTTTTACGAGCCGCTGAAATCCAGCGGACGCGGCCGCATTATCAACATAGCGTCCTTGGGATCCTTTCGTGCGTTTCATCAGGTTGCAGCGTATTGTGCGGCGAAATCCGCCGTGCTGTCCCTGACCCGCGGTCTCGGCTGCGAGTGGGCGAAGGACGGAATCATGGTGAACGCCATTGCGCCCGGAGTGTTCCCGACAGAACTCAACAGCAAGCTGATTCGCGGAACACCTCGAGGGGATGAAATTCTCATGCGAACACCCATGGGACGTTTCGGAAAACCGGAAGAGTTGATCGGCGCGGCAGTGCTGCTGGCGTCCGATGGCGCGAGCTTTATCACGGGAGCATGCATCGCCGTCGACGGCGGCTACCTGGCCTCAGGAGTAAATCAATGAAAAAGATTTTCGTATCCTTGTTCGTGATCGTGGCGTCGCTTCCCGCGAGTCTCTTTGCCGAAACCGGATACAACGCATGGCTGCGCTATGCTCCACTGAGCGATGCCGCGGTTCGTGCATATCGCGATTCCGTTCCCGCGGTAGTTGCGAACCTTGGCAATGCCGCGACCGAACGAAGCGCACAGCAGGAATTGATTCGCGGACTCCGCGGGATGCTCAATCGAAATCTTCGCGAGGATTCCCGTGTGCCTGCCGAAGGCGCAATCATCCTGGGTACCCTTTCGGATTTGCAGAAATCCGCTCCGCAGCTGGGCCTCAGCGCGACCATGCCGCCGGATGGATTCTGGTTGAAGTCCGTCACGGTGAACCGCGTGCGCTATACCGTTATTACTGCGCAAAACGATCGTGGAGTTCTGTATGGCGGGTTCGCGTTCCTGCGCAGAATTGCGCTCAACGAGCCGGTATCCGATCTCGACATCAAGCAAACTCCGTCTGCGCCGGTGCGCTGGGTCGACGAATGGAACAACATCGACGGCACGATAGAACGGGGATATGGCGGCAGGTCCATTTTCTGGGATGCCGGCCACGTCCGTGACGATCTCAGCCGCGTCACCGACTACGCCCGCATGTTGGCCTCGCTGGGAATCAATGGCATTTCGGTGAACAACGTCAACGCAAACACGCTGTTCCTGTCGCCGGAAATGATTCCTCAAATTGCGCGTGTTGCCGACGCTTTCCGGCCATGGGGTGTGAAACTCGCGCTCGCCATTGATTTCGGCAGCCCTCAGAGTCTCGGAAAGCTGCCGACCTATGATCCTCTGGACCCTACCGTCATCGCATGGTGGAAGGCGAAGACCGATGAGATCTATAAGGCAATACCCGATTTCGGTGGATTTGTATTGAAGGCGGATTCTGAAGGGCGGGTGGGTCCGTCGACGTATAACCGGACACACGCGGATGCGGCCAACGTGGTTGCGCGCGCTCTCAAGCCGCATGGTGGTGTGATCTTCTACCGTGGATTCGTGTATGACCATCACGCGAACTGGGAGGATCCGAAGGCCGACCGCGCCCGTGCCGCATATGACAATTTCCATCCGCTCGATGGAAAGTTCGACGACAACGCCATCATCCAGATCAAGAACGGCCCGATTGATTTCCAAATAAGGGAACCGGCATCGCCGCTGTTCGGCTCGATGGAAAATACCGGCCAGGCGATCGAGCTCCAAATCACACAGGAATACAACGGGCAGGCCCGGCACTTGGTTTACCTCGTGCCGATGTGGAAGGAGACTCTCGACTTCGACATGCACGTCAGAGACGGTGCTCCCACTCCGGTTAAAGCGATTGTCGCCGGCAAAGTTACCGCGCGGCCGGGAGGCATCGTTGGAGTGTCGAACGTTGGGCTGGACGACAGTTGGTATGGGAACCAGATGTCGCAGGCCAATCTGTATGGATTTGGAAGACTCGCCTGGGACCCGGACTTATCGGCGCAGAGAATCACCGATGAATGGACGAAACTGACATTCGGCGATGATCCCCTTGTTGTCAGGACGGTTGCGGATATCCAGCTGAGTTCCTGGCGAACGTATGAGAATTACACCGGTCCGCTCGGCTTGCAGACGTTGACGGACATCACCGGCAATCACTACAGCGTGAATGTCGAAGCTTCAGAGCGCAATGGATGGGGACAATGGCACAAGGCCGATGCAAAAGGAGTCGGTTTCGATCGCAGCGTTGCTACGGGCACGGGTTTTACGGGGCAGTATCGTCCAGCGGTCATGAAAATGTACGAGACCGTGGAGAACACGCCGGATGATCTGGTTTTGTTTATGCACCACCTGCCGTACACGAAGGTGCTGCGCTCGGGCAAGACAGTCATTCAAACGATTTACGACGATCATTATGAAGGAGCAGATGCGGTCGCGAAGTATGCCAAAGACTGGAAAGCGTTGAAGGGTCGCGTGGACGAGGCAAGATATGATCAGGTTCTGGCGCAACTGGAGTATCAGGCTGGCCAGGCCATCGTGTGGCGCGATGCCGTGAACAACTGGTTTGCCAAAGAATCGGGAATTGCCGATGCGAAGGGCCGCGTCGGGCACTATCCCGGACGCATCGAAGCCGAAGCGATGAGGTTGGCGGGATACACGGTGAAACCGCAGACGCCGTTTGAAATTGCATCCGGCGGTCAGGCGGTGGAGTGCGCTGCGGGAACTGCAAAATGTACGGCTGGCATCAAATACGATGGCGAAGCCGGGTGGCGGGATGTGGTCGTGCAGTACTTCGATCAGAATAATGGCGTCTCGCATTTCCGCGTGTTTGTGGGAAACCAGCAAATTGTGGAATGGGTCGCGAATGACAGGGTCCCGTCGGCCAAGATTGATGGTGGCTCGTCCGCCCGGCACGTGATTCCTGCAGTAGCGCTGCGGCCTGGCGACGAGATTCGCGTCGAAGGAGTCCCGGAAGGACGCGAAACTGCGGCGCTGGACTACATCGAAATCGTTCCTGCGAATTGATGTTGCTCCCCGCTGTAGACGCGGTCTGTGACCGCGCGCAATCCATACCCGAGAAATCGTGCGCGGTCATTGACCGCGCCTACAATGGCGGTCCCGGACCGTGCGAATTCCTTCCCGAGAATGAGCGACTGCAGGGGCGGTCTATGACCGCCCACAATT
>JBGPBY010000672.1:0-3428 GCA_041481485.1 Terriglobia bacterium | reverse complement strand
GTTGAAAAAGCGCGTGCGGAAGCCTCAGCGAGCCGTGTCGAAGCGGCGCGCCAGAACGAAGTCATGAAAGCGACTCTGCTGGATGCACTCGCGCACGAATTCACCACGCCTCTCACTTCAATCAAGGCGGCTGCGTCTTCGATTCTCGACGAACAGCGGCCCGCGCAGCAGGAACTGGTCACCATTATCGAAGAGGAAACGGATCGCCTCAATTCTCTGGTCCACGAGACCATTCGTATGGCCCGAATTGAAGCGGGAAAACTGCAGTTAAACAAGCAGCCTCATCAGGTATCCGATTTGATAGCCGCCGCACTGGACAGTGCCAAGGTGCTGGTTGACGACCGGCAGATTCAAATGAATATTCCTGCGAATCTGCCCATTGTCTTTGTCGAATCGGAACTCATCGCACTGACTATCCGGCAGCTACTTACCAATGCCTTGAAGTACTCGAATCCGGACTCCCCGATATCGATCACCGCTTCGGCAGACAGCGAGAGGGTAACAATTCGTGTACGGGATTGGGGACCAGGAATTCCGGATCGCGAACGAAACCGCATTTTCGAAAAATTTTATCGAACTCCTGGTCGGACGGATCGGGTGCCCGGCACGGGAATGGGTCTGCATATCGCGAAGGAAATCGTGAAAGCACATGGAGGGGATATCGGAGTGAACAGTACGACTGATTCGGGGGCGGAATTCTTCTTTACTTTGCCTGTGACATCGGAAGAAACATGAGCTCTGGGAAGGTACTCATTGTCGATGACGAGCCACAGATTCGCCGCGTCGTGCGCGTGATTCTGGCAGGGGCTCAATACGAAGTAGTGGATGCGCGTTCTGGCGAATCGGCATTGCTGAAGTTTCGCGAATTCCTGCCGGACCTGGTTTTGCTGGATCTAAACATGCCCGGAATTGGCGGAATGGAAACTTGCCGAACAATCCGTGAAACATCGGATGTTCCCATCATCGTACTCACCGTGCGCAGCACGGAAGACGACAAAGTGGCAGCCCTTGACGCCGGCGCGGATGACTATGTTACGAAACCATTTGGCAAGAAAGAACTTCTCGCGCGCATTCGTGCCGCGTTGCGGCGAGCGCCTGCAGCATCTGTAAGCGGTCCTCACAAGTTCGTTTCCGGTGAACTCGAGATCGACTTCGATGCACGAAAGGTTCGTTCCGGAGATAAACAGGTCCGCCTCACACCGAAGGAATTTGAATTGTTGCGCTATCTGGTCGCCCACGCTGGCAAACCCGTACCGCATCGAGAACTCCTTCAGGCGGTATGGGGACCCGACTACGGCGACCAGTCCGATTACCTGCGAGTGTTCGTGACTCATCTTCGCAAGAAACTGGAGCCTGACTCCGCACATCCCCGTTACATCCTGACGGAACCCTGGATCGGCTACCGGTTTACCTAGGAAATCCTTAGACCTTCTTAACGACTTCTTAGCGCATCACGATATAGCCTCCAGTTAGCAGGAGGACAGGATATGGACACCAGTCGGGCGCAAGGGCTTCAGCAAGAAACAGTTCGATATGGCTTGCCGATGAAGTCCAGGGCTGTTGAGGTGGTTATTCCATACAAATCTCCTGAAGCTACCGCAGCAGCGTTGCAGCATGCGGCTGTATTGGGAACCGGATTGAACCTGTCCGTGAGGCTGATTGACGTGCATGTTGTGCCTTACGCGCTTCCGATTGAAAAACCGTCGGTCCAGCGTGAGCATCTGGAGAACAACCTGCGAATTGTTTCAGCATCAAGTACTGTTCCGGTTACTCCAGAATTAGTTTTGGCAAGGGATTGGGAAGACGGCCTGCGCCGGTCTCTTCGGCCACGATCTGTCGTGCTGATCCCGATTCGAAAAACATGGTGGAAATCGCAGGAAAAGCGAATGGCGGAGCGGCTGCGAAAACACGGTCATCAGGTAATCTGGGTGGAGTACGTATGAAACTCGTAGTTGCGGTAATTTCCCCTGACAAAATCGATCTGGTTCGACAAGCATTGCCGGAACCGGATGCCTACATTTACTACGTCAACCAGGTCGGAGACATTCATGAACCGATTCAGGGGCATTATCGGGGCCAAAAATACCTTGAGCCTCGCGCCAGGCTTCGCGTGGAAATCATCGTTGTCAACGAAATGCTTCTCGACGAAGTTGTCGATACGGTCATGAAGGCCGCAGCGATGAATATGGAGGGGCACGTCAGCAACGGAAACATTTTTGTTTTGCCGCTCGACGCGTGGCATCGGATACCGAATCGCACGACAGATTCGCCTGGATTTGCCGAATCGACGGAAAAGACTTCGGTCTTCAAGTAAGTTGCCGAATCGGGCTCTGGCATAATGGGACAACTCGGGTTAGGAAGCATTCCATGCGGCGGGCAGAATTCCTGAGCGAATAATCTCCTTCATGGCTTGCGTGCAACGATCAACCACCATGGTCCCCTTCCCGGCTGTTGGAGAAATTGGCTGTCGATCCGGACAATCTCAAATCCGTTATTCTTCAGCTCTTCTTCAACCATTGCGATCCGCAACTCCTTATTTTCCGATTTCTCCGGATCTGCAATGACGAGCCTTCCTCCCGGTACGAGTGACCGGAAAAGCTGATTCAGCACAGCACCGCGATTATCAAGCTCGTGGTAAGTATTTGCGATTAGAACCGCACTCACAGAATTGGGCGGAAGATGCGGATTGTTCGGCTCGCCAAGCACAAGATCGATATTTCGCCTGCGGCCGATCAAAGACCGAGTCCACAAAACGGCTAGCGGCAATCGGCGAATATCAATCGCATAAACGGTGCCGATGGAATCGACTGTCGCAGAGAGTTTCAATGCGAAATACCCGGATCCGCATCCAAGATCAGCGACCGTGCTGCCCGGGCTGAGTTTTAGCGTCTGGATAATTTCGGCGGAGTGCTGCCACTGGTCCCGTTCCGCCTCAATGAGACTCAGTTGCTGAAGTGTTCGAACGCCCTGATACGCAATGATTACGAAGCCAAAACCAAAAAAGACTGCTGCCAGAACCAACGCAGGACGAAGGAAATTGGCAGCGCGTTTAAGCACGCCGCCAATTTCTCAAATGATGGGACATCACCCTGGCCCCGGGGTTAGAATGTGACGCCGTAATAGACAAACAGAAACCGGTTGTCGATTCCGCTATAGCTGTCATTTCCTAAACTGTAGCCGGCATCGAACACGCCGTTGGCTGGAAGCGTGATGGAAATTCCAGGCGTGAAATAACCGAAACCGTTCTTTCCGCTGAACCAGTCGGCAACAATGCTGGCCTTGGCATGAATGGGTTGTTCGTATCCCAGAATCGCACCGGCCTTGGGACCAACCCAACTGCTGCCGCCGGAGACGACACCATAAGGTCCGGCGGTGAATCGTGGTCCATATTTCCCCGTCGTCACCTTCTTGCTGAAGTTCGCGCCGAT
>JBGPBY010000671.1:0-3429 GCA_041481485.1 Terriglobia bacterium | reverse complement strand
GCCGTAAAGTTCGCGGGCAATGCCCCTCGGCGTGCCATTATCAAAGAGAATCCGCATCAGTCATGTACGGGCGCATCGAGACTGCGAGCGGCGAATTCAAGCACGGCTTTAATCTGGTCGCGAGTTACTGGAAACTGCTCCATCACCTCGTCGATCGTCATGCCGTCTTCAAGGTTTTCAAAAACAATTGCCACAGGCGTGCGTGTGTCCTTGAAGACCCATGCACCGCTAACTTTGCCGGGGATGCTTTCCACAGCCGGGCACTGTGACCAATCGAGCGCCATGTTCCGCCTCCTATTCTCAACCTAGAATATACAAGACGCGCTGTCACGGCTTTCAAGTTTTGAGCTGCGCAGGATTCCCCTTTCCTGGTCGCGAAGTTACGAAACCTGGACCAACCGCTCACTCTACGCTTCGGCGTTGCGGAAGTTGACGGGCTATCTTGCTGGTCGAATCTTCAAAACTTCTCATTCGATTGACCCGAAATTCACAGTCGTATAGAGTCCACCCTGCTTAATCCATGTCCGTAATCATCGGAACACAACTCGGGTCGTATGAAATCACCGCTTTGCTCGGCAAAGGCGGTATGGGAGAGGTGTGGCGCGCGCGCGATGCGAAGCTGAAGCGGGAAATCGCGATCAAGATCCTGCCCGATGAACTGTCGCGTGATCATGACCGGGTGAGCCGGTTCCAGCGCGAAGCCGAAGTCCTGGCATCGCTCAATCACAACAACATTGCCGCAATCTATGACCTTCAAGAAGCGAACAGCTCGCGATTTGTGGTCCTGGAATTGGTGGCAGGCGAAACGCTGGCGGAGCGCATAGCAAAGGGCGCTGTGCCGGTGGACGAGGCGCTGGGCATCGCGAAGCAAATTTGTGAAGCGCTGGAAGCCGCGCACGACAAAGGAATCGTTCATCGGGATCTGAAGCCGGCGAATGTGAAAATCCTGCCGGACGGCAAAGTAAAGGTCCTCGACTTCGGTCTGGCGAAAGCCATGAGCGGAGCGAATGCAAGCCCGGCAGGGCGCAGCCATCAAGAAATGGAGGACTCGCCCGCAAAAGCGGCTCTGTCGAATTCACCGACGTTGAGCATGGCGGCGACGAACGCGGGTGTGATCCTGGGCACGGCGGCCTACATGTCACCCGAACAGGCAAAGGACGGCAGCTCGACCGGCGGACCGACATCTTCGCATTCGGTGCGCTGCTTTACGAGATGCTGACAGGAAGGTCCGCCTTTGAGGGTGAAGACGTTCAGGACATTCTGGGCGCGGTGTTGAAGAGCGAGCCGGACTGGACGTTGCTGCCGGCGAATGTACCGCGGCGAATCCGGGAACTCTTGCGGCTCTGCCTGCAGAAGGACATGAAGAAGCGGCGCCAGACCGCCACGGACGTGCGGATCGATATCGAACAGGCGCTGAGCGAGCCACCGCAAGAAGCGCCACGCAGTGCGGCGCCCGAGCACCAACGGAATGCACGCCTGGCATGGATCGTGGCCGGAATCCTTCTGCTCGTTGGCGCCGTCAGCGTTCCTTTCGCGATCCTTCATTTCCGGGAGCCGGCAAGAGAGGACCAGGCGATCCGTTTTACGGTGTTTGCACCGGCGAATGCCACGCTTCTCACAACGCCTCCCGCCATTTCTCCTGACGGCAAACGGCTGGCATTCGTTGCTAACATGGATGGCAAGCAACAAATATGGATTCGACCTCTCAACTCCCTCACCGCTCAGCCGTTGCCCGGTACGGACAATGCCGACCAGCCATTTTGGTCACCCGATAGCCGCTCCATCGGTTTTGCCTCGGTCGGTAAACTGAAAAAGATCGACGTATCCGGAGGCCCTCCTCAAACCTTGTGCGATATTCCCATCGCTTTACGAGCAGCGGCCTGGAACAACGATGGCGTCATTATCTTCGGGACAATTAATGGACCGTTGTACCGGGTGTCGTCTTCGGGAGGCACTCCCGTTCCCGCGACCACACTGGGTGCAGGTGAATCGAGCCATCGGGGAGCCAGCTTTCTACCCGATGGGCGTCATTTTCTGTTCTATTCACAAGGAAAGCAGACCGTTGAAATTGGTTCGCTGGATACGAAAGATCGAAGAGTGCTGCGCAATTCCGTAGCGACGGCCGCCTATGCGGCGCCCGGATACATTCTCTTCGTTCAGGAAGACAGTCTGATGGCTCAGCGTCTCGATACCGGTAATCTACAGTTGACCGGGGACGCGTTTCCTGTCGCCGAGCATGTGGGTCTGTTTAATGTCAACGTGGGACAATTTTCTGCATCGGATCAAGGCGTTATCGCTTACTCCTTCAGCGGCGCAGAGAGGCAACTGGCGTGGCTGGACCGCGCGGGAAAAGTTGCTGAGAAAATTGGTCCTCTCATGGTTACTGGGATCTTGCATTATCCCCCGATCAAAAGCGGGCTCTCGTTCAACGTCCCGAAGGTGATCTGTGGATGGTGGACTTGATGCGCGGCCTTCAATCACGTTTCACGTTTAATCCCGCCACCGAAGACTCCCCAGTCTGGTCTCCCGACGGAAGCCGTGCGTTGTTCAACTTCAATCCAAACGGGCCGGCGGACCTCTACTGGAAACCATCGAGTGGCGCGGGAGCGGCGGAAGTCGTGCTCAAATCCGCCACGCTCAAGCAGCCCACAGATTGGTCTCGCGACGGGCGCTTTATTCTGTATGAGAACCTGGATCCTCAGACGAAGTCGGATCTCTGGGTGCTGCCGTTGTCTGGTGACAAGAAACCGCAGCCTTTTCTCCAGACTCCTTTCAACGAAACCATGGGCCGATTTTCACCCGACGGGAAATGGATCGCCTATGTATCCGACGAATCCGGAACAGCGCAGGTGTACGTGCAACCTTTTCCGGCGTCGGGTGGAAAATGGCAAGTATCGACGCAGGGGGGTTACACACCTCGCTGGCGAGGCGACGGCAAGGAATTGTTCTATATGGCGGCGGACCGCAAACTCGTGTCCGTCGGTGTGAATTCCACAGCCACGACCTTCGAGGTTGGCTCTCCAAAAGTGCTTTTTCAGACGCTCGTCGATACGGCCCCCAGCACGAACCGCTATGACGTCTCTCCCGATGGCCAGCGCTTCCTGATGTCTTTACCCGACGAAAGTTCAATTTCGCAACCCATCACCGTCATCACGAACTGGCTCGCCGGCATTCAAGGCGGCCGATAACAAGTCGGCCTCAGACCGGGATTTCCACCTCCGTGTAGCTGCCGGGTGTTGCAGCGTTCACCACGGCGACAATGTGCGGCAGCATTGGCCTGATGAGCCTCCATCTTCCTTTGCCGAGAACCACGATTGCAGTCTTACGGCCGGTCAGGTTTTGCTGATAACGAATGTTCTTATCTGTGGTGAGAAGGATATCGAACCCGGCGGCTTCAGCAGCGTCGAGTAGCTCGCCATTGCGCAAGAG
>JBGPBY010000670.1:0-3432 GCA_041481485.1 Terriglobia bacterium | reverse complement strand
GGAGCACTTTTTCCATCAAATGCCGTAGCGCGGGAACGTCCCATTGATGCTGGCCCAGTTCGGAGACGCGCCGGCCCTGGGCTTCCGCCTGCGTAATGCCAAACATGGTCAGAAACGCCTTGCTCGCAGTGACGACCGTCATGTCCTGTTCGAGTACGACCAGCGGGTCGCGGATCGTATCAACGATGCTTTGCGTCAACTGCCAGTTGCGCCTGCTCTCCGCCCGTGCGGCACGCTCCTCGCTGACATCCTCGATGGCCAGAAGTATGTAGCCGTCATGGTCGCCGGCGCGAAATATCTTTCTGGCGTTGACGAGCATGGTACGCCGGCCGATCGAGGGAAAATCGTGCTCGACTTCGAACCCTTCGACGGACGCACGATGCGGAATTACGCTCTCGAGCAAGGTGCGGAGCGCGGGAATATCCCACTGGCGATTGCCGAGGTCGTAGATGTGGCAACCCACGCTCTCATGGGGGCTGGTGCGAAAGGTTTGATAGAAAGCACGGTTTGCCGAAGTAATATTCAAATTGCGGTCGAGAATGAGCAGCGCACTGGGAACCGTCTCGACGATATCGCTCGCATCAATGTCAGTCGTGGGTTTTTCAAGAGAGTCAAGGACGGACATAGCCGAATTTCCGATCACAGTGTATGTTTAATTCGGCAACGCAAGGAGTTGCTCGAACGAGTGCTGCAGCTGATATTCCGTGTAGGGTTTGCGCAGGCAGTCGGTGCCGACGACGAAAAGCGACCTCATCTTATCGGTGACGTAGTTGCCGGTGGTGTAAAGCACGCGCAAATCCGGCCTCAGCTTGATGGCCTGGTTCGCCAGCTCGCAGCCGCCGAACATGGCTGACTTCAGGTAGATATCGGTAAACAGTGCGTCGATACGCTGCGGCGCGCGTAACTGCGTCAGCGCCTCGTCCACATCACTAGCCGAAAGAATTTGGTGACCCCAATCCTGAATCATCATTTCCGCGATTTCGCGGATAAACACATCGTCTTCGACAACCAGAATTACGGCCATTTCTACCCTCTCCGTCCCAGCAACAATTGGCACCAATGCGCGACTGTGCTTGTCGCCAGGAAAACGGCCGTGTTGGCCCGCTTATGTGTTCAGGGCACCAATGCAACGTCGGCCGGCACGAAAAGTTCCATGGGGGATTGTATTCGTTGGCAGATCTCTTGCGTCAGGACCGGATGCGGCAGTCCGCACCCGTGGCTGCGAGGCAATCCAGTCGGCTCACATTGCCGGTAGCGTTCCGGACGAAGGCCGCCGGTGGTTAACGGTCAAACGGCGCCTTTCCCGGGCGGATTGGGGTCCTGGTCGTCCATCTGCTTCAGCAGTTCCAGGAAGTCATCCGGAATGGGCTCCTGAATGACGCTGTCGTTCATGCGCCGCAGCTCGCGTCCGATCGCTTCCTGCCGCGCGCGAATGGCACGCGTCTGTTCGAGCTTGGAGGTCTTCTCTTTGGACAATTTAGGACCCTTGCATGCCACGCAATCGGAGAAGCCTCGGATACCCGGAAAAATTGCAAAGCCGTATCAGCCGGTTGCCGACCCACAGCTTGGCCCCTCCAGCCGAGCAAACGCAGCACCGCCAGATACGTTCCACACTGGGTGGAACTAATTCAAGTTGGGCGCATTCCCGTTCCAGCGGCCGGTCATTCGATCGGCCCCGGGGAAGGCGCAATTCATGAGCATGACGCAGTCATTTGCACCACATCTTCCCTATCTGCGCCGATACGCGCGCGCATTGGCCGGTTCTCAGAAGGGTGGCGACAGCTATGTCCGGGCCACACTTTCGGCCCTCATGGAGGGCCATCAGGAGGTCGCACAAGGGGTTTCGCCTCGCGTGGGGCTCTATCAGGTCTTTCATGCCATCTGGTCGAGTGCCTCGGGCCTTGTCGATGAAGGCATGCAGCCCAACAATGACGCAAAACAGCCCTCCGCCCCCCAGGCACGCCTTGCAATGCTGGACTCGCAAAAGCGCGCGGCCCTGCTTCTGACCGCGGTCGAAGCTTTCAGCCTGGATGAGGCCGCCTTCATCGTCAGCGAATTGCCCGAAGAGGTCGAGCGCTCGATCCTGGGCGCGCAGACTGCGATCGATCGGCAGCTGGTTTCCCGTGTCCTTATCATCGAAGACGAACCCATCATTGGGCTCGACCTGGACAATCTGGTCACCGAACTGGGTCACACCGTCGTTGGCATCGCCGCTACACGCAGCGAAGCGGTGGCAAAAGCTGCGGCCGAAAAGCCCGGCCTTGTGCTGGCCGACATCAATCTGGGAGAGGGCGGGTCGGGAATCGATGCCGTGAAGGAAATCCTCGAAAGCTTTGACATCCCCGTCATCTTCATCACGGCCAATCCCGAGAAGCTGCTCACGGGCGAACGTCCTGAACCGACCTACCTGGTCGCCAAACCGTTTCTGCCCGAGTCGGTTCAGGCAACGGTCGGCCAGGCGCTGTTTTTTCACACCGCGACGCAAAAGCTCGCCTAAGCAAATGGGCGGCCGGCGTGCAGGGCCGGCGCTGCTCCCACCGAGAGACGGTTTCAAAGCTTGAAGGACAGGTTCACCGCGCCGAATTGATCCGCCGCGGTTTGGGTCTTGTACTCCTTCGAACGGATTACGTGGGTGAAGGTGATCTGCATGAAGTTGAATGTGATCGCCGCACCCAGTTCGAGATCGCCAACGAAAATGTTCTTGGAAACGCTGCGGCTCGCTTCCCAGGTGTTGCCGTCCAGGAAAAGGTTGCGGCCGACTGCCCGTCCATCGACGCCGACGAATACATAGCCGCCGATCGGACCGGTCGACTCAAAGTAGCCAGATCCAGGCAGGCTCGGCTCTATGCGAAGCGGACCGTAGTCGTCTGGAATGTTGACTCCTATTCGCGCCATCGCGCCGGCGTCGGCATAGTCGTAGACGTTTCCGATTGCCGCCCCATAGTGTGGCTCGAGATCGAAAAAGAGACCCAGAAACGACTGACGCGGAATGAGCTTGAGGTTTCGCGAGTAGGTCAACACGATACCGGGCTCGCCGCGCAATTGCGTGCTCCAGCCCATCGGTTGACGGTCGTTGAATAGCTTGTGAACGAATCTTTGCGTGTCCGATGCCAGCGATGATGGGCCGATCACGCCGACCTGCAACTCGATCTGGTCAAGCCGTGTGCCGGTGTCGTCGGCGAGCCCAAAGCCGCCGTAGAGAAATCCGGCATAGGGACGATCGGTGAGTGGCGGATTGACCAGACTGAGATGGCTTGGCGTGTAGATGCTTTGACCAAGAGCGTAAGACGCGCGGACATTTCCCGTCGTTGCGAAAAAGGGCAGCAGGCGCGCAAGATCCACGAACAGTTTTGGCGTGTCTTGCGAAGCGGTCGTGTAGGAGAGTTCGACGCCGTTCGTATAGTCGCGGTCTGTCTTGTAAAAAAGGTCGTT
>JBGPBY010000669.1:0-3443 GCA_041481485.1 Terriglobia bacterium | reverse complement strand
TTCTTCGGATTATGTTTGGCCAATACCTTGGTGATGCACGCCGTCAGCGTCGTCTTCCCGTGGTCGATGTGCCCGATCGTTCCCACGTTCACGTGGGGCTTCGATCTGTCAAATTTCTCTTTCGCCATGGTCTCTGTTCTCCGGAATTAAGCTGTTTTTTCGCCGTCTCTGCCCTGCGCCCTGGCAATGATTTCTTCAGCAATGTTTCTCGGCACTTCCTCGTAATGATCGAAATGCATGGTGTAGGTTGCGCGCCCCTGCGTGCGCGAACGAAGATCGGTCGAATAACCAAACATCGATGACAATGGAACCATCGCTGTTACGATCTGCGTTCCCGGCCGTTCCAGCATTCCCTCGATGCGTCCGCGGCGCGAATTCAAATCGCCGTTAATGGTTCCGGCAAACTCTTTGGGAGCGACGACTTCGACTTTCATCATGGGCTCAAGCAGCGCCGGACTGGCCTTCTTGCACGCGGCCTTGAAACCCATGGATGCCGCAATCTTGAACGCCATTTCCGATGAGTCCACTTCGTGATACGAACCGTCAATCAGCGTAATCTTGACGTCCTTTACTTCATATCCCGCCAATACGCCGGTTCCCGCCGCCTCGCGAATTCCCTGTTCGATCGGCTTGATGTATTCCCTGGGTATCGAACCGCCCTTGATTTCATTCGCGACAACGATGCCCGCACCGACCTCGCTGGGCTCGACGGTCATAACGACGTGACCATACTGTCCGTGGCCGCCAGTCTGCTTGATGTATTTGCCTTCGGATTCGGCCTTCTTACGGATTGTTTCCTTATAGGCGACCTGAGGCTTGCCAACGTTGGCGCCGACACTGAACTCGCGCATCATGCGGTCGACGATGATTTCCAGATGGAGTTCTCCCATCCCGGAAATAATGGTTTGATTCGTGTCGGGATCGGTGTGGATATGGAACGTCGGATCTTCCTGTCCCAGCTTGCCGAGAGCGATTCCCATTTTTTCCTGATCCGCTTTCGTCTTCGGTTCAATGGCCACCGAAATGACCGGTTCTGGAAAATCCATCGCTTCAAGCAGGATCTGTTTGTTTTCGTCGCAAATCGTGTCGCCCGTGGTCACATCGCGCAAACCGACGACTGCCGCGATATCTCCTGCAAGCACTTCCTTGATTTCCTCGCGCTTGTTCGCATGCATTTTCAGCAGGCGGCCAACGCGCTCGCGCCGCTGTTTGGTCGAATTGAAGACATAAGCGCCGGCATTCATGCTCCCGGAATACACGCGGAAAAATGCGAGCTGTCCCACGAAGGGGTCGGTCATGATTTTGAAGATGAGTCCGGAGAATGGCGCCTTGTCTTCCGCCTTGCGGGTCTCGTGCCCGGATTTATCCGTAGTCAGTCCTTCAATTGGCGGGATATCCACCGGTGAAGGAAGATAAGCCACGACTGTATCCAGCAACTGCTGAACGCCTTTATTCTTGAACGCCGATCCGCAGAGGACCGGAATCATTTTCATCGCAATGGTACCCTTGCGAATAGCGGCTGCCAGTTCTTCGTTCGTGACCGGATCGCCAGCGACGAACTTTTCCATCAGATGTTCGTCGGCTTCGGCGCCAGCCTCGATAATCTTTTCCCGGTAATCGTGAGTGAGTTGCTTCAATTCTTCGGGGATTTCAGAAACCACGAACTCCGCCCCGAGCGTGCCCTCCGTAAAGGTAATTGCCTTTTGTCCGATAAGGTCGATGATGCCCCGGAAGGTATCTTCTTTGCCGATGGGATATTGAATCGCTACAGGATTGGCCTGCAGGCGAGCGCGCATCATTTCGATACAACGGTCGAAGTCGGCGCCAGGACGGTCCATCTTATTCACGAAAGCGACGCGCGGAACTTTGTACTTATCGGCCTGCCGCCATACTGTTTCAGACTGCGGCTCGACGCCGCCTACCGCACAAAACACGGCCACGGCGCCGTCGAGAACGCGAAGCGAACGCTCAACTTCGGCCGTGAAATCGACGTGGCCCGGAGTATCAATGATGTTGATGCGATGGTTCTGCCAGAAACAGGTTGTTGCGGCAGACGTGATCGTGATGCCCCGCTCCTGCTCCTGTTCCATCCAGTCCATGGTTGCCGTGCCTTCATGAACTTCACCGATCTTGTAGTTGATACCGGTGTAGTACAGGATCCGTTCGGTCGTCGTCGTCTTTCCAGCATCGATGTGGGCCATGATGCCAATATTCCGTGTTTTTTCCAGTGGTACCGTACGAGCCATAAAACCTTTAAATCTTCCTTACCAGCGATAATGGGCGAAAGCCTTGTTGGCTTCTGCCATGCGATGAGTGTCGTCCTTTTTCTTGATCGCGTTGCCGCGATTGTTGGCCGCGTCCATCAATTCTCCTGCGAGCTTTTCCTGCATGGATTTTTCTCCGCGGGAGCGCGAATATTGGAGCAGCCAGCGGATGCTGAGCGACGTCCGGCGGGCCGGGCTGACCTCCACCGGGACCTGATAAGTGGAACCGCCGACACGGCGGGACTTCACTTCGAGAACCGGCTTTACGTTTTCAACGGCCTTCTTGAAGAGCTTCATCGGATCATCAGCAGTCTTCTTCTGAATAATGTCCATGGACCCATAAAGAATCTGCTGAGCGGTGCTCTTCTTGCCTCCCCACATCATGCAATTGACGAATTTCGACACCAGAGAGCTGTCGAACATGGGGTCGGGCACGATCTCGCGCTTTACGATATGCGCTTTTCTGGGCATAGAAAACCTCACAAACCGGTTCGAAAAAATCGCGAACCGGTCCGCACAAAATATTAAAAAACCGGAACTCTAGTAAGGTCACCCACAGCTCAGGTTTGCCCCAAGCGCGGGTCGAGCGCTTTCTTACTTATCCCTTTGGCCGCTTGGCACCGTATTTGGAGCGACTTTGCTTCCTGTTGGCCACTCCGGCGGCATCCAGGGTTCCCCGAATCACGTGATATCGAACGCCCGGTAAATCCTTTACGCGGCCGCCACGGATCAAGACGATAGAGTGTTCCTGCAAATTGTGGCCGATACCCGGAATGTAAGTTGTTACCTCAATCCCATTGGTCAGACGCACACGTGCAACTTTGCGAAGGGCCGAATTCGGCTTCTTTGGTGTCGACGTATATACTCTGGTGCATACGCCTCGTTTTTGCGGACACTCCTGCAGCGCAGGACTACTCGTCTTGTAATTGGTCTTCTTCCTACCTTGTCGAACCAGTTGATTGAACGTTGGCACTACTGATGAACTCCTCAGTCTTTCACAACCCCGGCAGGAAAATTCCTCTCAGGGAAACCCTCCAATATTACGGGAGGCCTTATTGGTGATCAACCAAAATTTTCAAAATCCGGGTTTTCCTGTAGGAGGGGGCGGCCACGCCCCCAAAATGACAATTGAACAGTGAACATTGAACAATGAACATTTCTGCGGGGAAATGTTCATTG
>JBGPBY010000668.1:0-3449 GCA_041481485.1 Terriglobia bacterium | reverse complement strand
GGCCGCCACAATCGCTGTAACCGCGTGCCCCCCGGGTCGGGGCGGAATATCCCCCCCCACATTGGGGCGGAGTCAAACCCTACAAATTGGGGGGCGTAAATACCCCGCCCCTACAGTCGACGCTAATCCGCATTCAGTTCGCTAACTTCCCCGTTGTTCCCCGTCCAGCGCGTGGTCCTTTGAAATCCCGAGTCGGAGCGCGATCCGCATTCGCGATGCGGCGGCCGATTTCATACACCAGTTGTCCCACTCTCTGTATCTTGCTGAAATCGATTTTATCCACCGTATCCGTCACTTCGTGATAATCCGGATGCAGACCGCTGAAAAAGAAAATGATCGGAATGCCTTTCGAGGCGTAACTGAAGTGATCGCTCCGATAGTAAATGCGCTCGCCGTCGGACGGATCGTTCATTTCAAAATTGAGGGAAAGCGGACGCGGCATGGCTGCATTCGAATCGACGAGAATATTGTGCAGATCCGTACTGATCCGGTCTGCCCCCACGGCGTAGATCGTATCGGATTCGCTGGCTTTGTTGTCTCGATTTCTCCCGATCATGTCGATGTTGAGCTGCGTGACGATACTGTTGATGTCACCAATCGCAGCCGGCGGATGATCGACAAAGTAATGCGAGCCATACAATCCAAGTTCCTCTCCCGCATGCCAGACAAACAGTAAGGACCGTCGCGGCTTCGGTCCCTGCGCAAACGCGCGCGCAAGGCCGATCAATGCGGTTGTGCCGGAACCATCATCATCGGCTCCGTTGTAGATCCGGTCGGTCGCGCCATACATCGGACCCTGAATGTAGCCCATGTGATCGTAATGCGCACCGAAAGCCACAAACGTGTTCTTCAGTTGCGCGTCACTTCCTTCGACAATGCCGACAACATTGCGCGTGAACTGCGTGCTGACTACCTGATAGTCGGCAGCAAGGTTGAACGTCAACTTCACATCTTTCAGTGTGAATGTCTTCAGGTTTTCGCGGCGGTCGCTTTTAGAACGAATTTCGTCGTACTTTGTGTTCGAGGCACTGAACAGAAAATTCAGGAGCTCATTCCCTGCGAAGACTCTTGGCATTCTGGGCAAGTTGAGACTCTGCGAAGTCACAAAGTCTGCACCGGGAGGAGCCGGTTGCTGGCGTTCCTGTCCAGCCTCCGGAATGATGATGGCGCCAATCCCGCCTTCTTCGGCGGCAAGCAGCGTGATGGGATCCGGATTCTCGATCCAAATCACTACTTTTCCCTTAAAGTCCGATGCCTTGCTGGCGCCGGGATTGTAACCGAGGAATTCCGCCTGATTCATGGAAAACGATCGATTCGCGCCAACAAATTTTGGAAATGTCACGCCTTCACCGTCACGGAACGTTCGAGTCTGACCATTCACTTCGACGGTGAGCGTTGAATGTCCACTGCTGCGAATTCCCTGTACGGTTACGCGCTGGAAGTAAGTTCCGTGGTCGCCGCCCGGAGTAACGCCGCCTTCCTTCAATTGTTCCGCAATATAGGCCGCCGCCAAGCCGAGCCCTTCCGAAAATGTTCCGCGCCCTTCAACGTCGTCCGAAGAAAGATACGTGAGCCAGGTACGCATCGAATCGATCGACAGAATTCCCGTGGCATTCTGGGCGATGAATCCGGCGGAAATCAGCGGGAATAATATGGCCAGCATTGCCAGGACGCGCACACGTGGAAAGCGCCCCAGTCCAACCTGCGCATTACCGCGAACCAGCGTCTGGAAGAGATTCATTCTCACCAAAGTTCACCCGGTTTCTTTTTAAGCAGCATGATAAAAAAGGGACCGCCAAGGAGTGCGGTGATGACACCAACTGGAATTTCCGTTGGAGACAGGAGCGTGCGGGCTGCGGTGTCGCACAATACCAGAAACGCGGCACCGAGGAAGAACGAACCTGGAACGAGAATGCGATGATCCGGCCCTGCGATCATGCGCAGTGTGTGAGGAACGACAAGTCCGACAAATCCAATCGGTCCGCTGAATGCCGTAACCGCTCCGGTGAGCACCGACCCCACCACATACGAGACGGACTTCAGCCGTTCCACATGAATTCCCCGGGTGGACGCCCAGTCTTCTCCGGCCGCCAGCAGATTTAATCTGGGAGAAAGCATGGTCACCACAATGACTGCGATCAACGCCAGGGGAGCAGTACGGGCCCACGGCGAATAGCCCACAACGTTGAGACTTCCCATCATCCACTTGGTCATTGAATAGGTCTGCGCAAAATTGGACGCATATTGAAAGAAAAGGACGAGGGCTCCAAAAACAAAATTGAGCGTCACGCCGGCCAATAGCAGGGTAAACGTTGGCAGGCCGCCGCTGGATCGAGCGATGAAAAAAACCAGGGCGATAGTGACGAGGGCTCCGGCAAAAGCAAAAATCGAAATCACAGGGACGCCAATAAACATGACGTCCATTCCCAGCCAGATTGCAAGAACCGCGCCAAGTGAACTGCCGCTGGAAATGCCGAGGGTAAAAGGGGTTGCCAAAGAATTACGGAGAAGCGCCTGAAATAAAACTCCGGCTACGGCCAGTGCTCCTCCCACCAGCGCTCCGAACAGCATACGCGGCAGACGTACAACCATCAGGATGTCATGCTCTGTGCCTCTGCCCAAAAGACCCTGGAGTGAGATTCCACGATCTCCGACCAGCGGAGTGATCGCCAGGACCAGGATAAATATCAGTACGCACGGACCCATCACGGCAACAAAGCGTTTTGCTGAAAGCCCGCGAACGGCAGATTCAGGATGTTGGGATGATGTAGTTGCCGCGCCCGTCTGGCCGCTTGAGAACGTCGGCGGAGACTTCAAAGATTTCATATAGATGTTTCGGAGTTAAGACCGTTTCAGGAACCCCATCCGCATGAATGGTTCCATCGCGAAATGCCAGCAGACGATGGGCGTAACGCGCGGCGAGATTCACATCGTGGGTGACGCTGATCACGGTCATCCCCTTTTCGGCATTCAACCGTTCGACGATATCGTAAAAATGAATCTGATGGCGCAGGTCCAGATAAACCGTGGGCTCGTCAAGCAACAGAACTTCGGGATCCTGGGCCAGAGCGCTGGCAAGGACGACGCGTTGTTTTTCGCCGCCACTGAGTTGCGTAAAGGCTTTCTTCGCAAGAGCCAGAGTGTCGGTCATCTGCATCGCACGTTCCGCGCGCTCCAGGTCTGCCCTGCTGTCCAGCATTCCGCCCATGCCTGTGCCCCGGTGTGGCGCGCGGCCCATGAGGACCATTTGACTGACCGTGAATGGAAAAACCAGATGAGTTTCCTGCGGAACGAAAGCCACCAGCCGCGAGAGCTGCCGGAATCCCAGCTTCGACAACGGACTTCCGTTAAACTCCACAGTCCCGGTGTAGCCGCGGATCAAACCAGCAAGCACTTTGAGAAACGTCGACTTACCTGCTCCGTTCGGCCCGACAACGCCAATGAAATCG
>JBGPBY010000667.1:0-3457 GCA_041481485.1 Terriglobia bacterium | reverse complement strand
CCAATGATTTAGGGGGTATGTCAGGAGTTCTGAAGTTAGATCCAAACGACGCCACAGAATTCCTAAACGCTAGACGACTCTTCGCGGGTAATCTGTCGGTGGTGGTTTTCTGAGCACTTGTCCGAGATACCGACAATCCGGCCACTTGAATTTACGATCGGTAAACACTAGCCCGTCGCCGAGGACTTAATCGATATCGTCCGAGGGGATCGATCTACAAAGTCTTGGGGAAAACCCAATTTGTAACTACAGTAATGCTGTCTGTGCCAATGGCCGATCCCGAACTTTTGCTGACTACCATACGGGATTGCTCAAATCCAGAGATGCAAAGCCTCCCCATGCTGGACGATTTTCGAACTTTGTCGGTCAGACTCAGCCGCTAATCCTTGCCTACAGTCTCGATCGATTCCCCCAATCGAAATACACCTTCACTCAGCACCTGGGCTCGAAGTCCGCCTGTGCCGACTAAGCCGGGAAGAACGTGCTCACCCGTAAGCTTCTGCAAGTGATCACAAGGCTCGCAGAGACCATGGCCAAGAAAGCGTACTGTTCCGATCATGAACTCCCGACCCACGAGGTCGTTTAGTTTGATGCCTTTCGTTACGATATTCCGTCGGCTACTCCCAACATCCATAGTGCCTCCATGATCCCGATTGAAAGCCTCCACGCTCTCTTCTTCAATCAACGTAACCTCTGAATCAGGATTGGGGAATGGATCAGAAAAAGTTCCGCCACCGTTAAAATATCGGTCTCCTTCCAATCCCCGTCCCGGAACGGCATGTGCCTCTCCAACTGAAGTCATCGGAACAATCCGGTCGCGCGATACGTAAATCCCACTGATAAGTCCCTTCATGACTTCTCTCCCTGCGGCTTGCTGGTTGGGCATTCGAACGATACTAGATGACGGACGCTTGTGCGCTTTGCGTCGGTCAATTCGCTCACGCTATCCAGAGTTAGAGTTCCCATTTTCATCGGAGTCAGATACGCGAACTATACTTATTCCACATCTCCAAATCTGGCAGGTCTTCCCAGAGGGCGTTCGCTGTCGAATGTGCCTTGAGAGCGTCAACAACAATTGGAAGTGGATCTGGCCAAATTTCCGGCAGATCCGCTTCCTCAGAGAGGGTGATAGGAAAGGCCAGTCGTTCTACAGGCGGTTCAAACTGTGCATCGATACCAGCACGATTTCCGCGCGGATCCACTCGATACCAGCCGAAACGTGGCAGTAAGACGGCATTGAGTCCGTGGAGACTGTATGGCGCTCCGTTTTCGTCTCGGCTCAGGCGCTGATAGCAGAGTCCGGCTGGAATCCCGTTCGCACGTAGGAGAGCCGCTAATAGATGACTCTTGGCATAGCAGTAGCCACTTCCTTCCCGCATTACCTCTGATGCGGAACAAGAGACCGATGTTAAGCGATAGTCTCGCGAGTGCTTGATCTCATCTCGCACCCACTCAAAGCAGTATCGAGCAATGCTTTCAGCATCAGAGAGGCCGTCGGATAGAGCCCCCGCACGTGCAATCACAGAAGGATGTTTCCAATCAATCACATCAGTAGATCTGAGAAAAACGTCCATAACAATGTGGCCCTTTCGGAGATATTTTAGGCTTTTCCATCGGCGAGAGTCCGGGTTTCTTGGGCCAGAGTCTGCTAGAGCCCAACCAGCAAGCCGTGGAGGGGCTTGCTGAAGCTCCAACAGAGATTATTTCGCCGAACAAGAGAACGCACTCTTAATGAATGATTTAGCGGATGACACTCGAATAAGTCTTGAAATGTCACGCAGCGTTTACCGATCCGGCGAGGCACTTTGCCGTATGACCGGCTAACCGGAAAAGTGAATCGGGCACAAACACTGCGCAGAAACACGCGGCATGCTGTGGTTCCCTGAGTAACGGGTTTATGTTTACCGATCGACTTGCCGAGGGGAAGGGCGGGCCGGGCTATTCAGTCCGAATCTATTTGTTGAGCATTTTCACCTTATCGACAGGAAACCGTTCAGCAGCGGCCGAGCCTGGGGCGGTTGATGATGGCCAACATTATCGGTGTCCACCGGAGCATGGACCGGATCCACCAACTCACGAAGTAGAATGGGCGCGGCGTCGGAGGGCGCCGGGGCAATCTAATCGAACCTCCCCGCTTTCAGTCTGAAGTTGACGGTCAAAGATGAGCCTTTCTTAAGCTTTTTTTCGACTTTCAATGTCATAAGACCCGGATACGATGCAGATATCGAATATTGCCCTTCCTGAAGCCCTGACAGTGCGTAGTTTCCAACTGCGTCAGATACCGTCATCTTGGTTTCCTTAGTCGCAAGGTTGGTTGCGACGATCGTCACGTCAGGAATGGCGTTTTTCAGGGTGTCCGTCGTCTCGCCACGTATAGTGGAACCAATCGTCTGTCCATGATGCTGGACTGCGACAGAAAACCCGAAAACCAAAAACAATGCAACGACGGCCTTGAAAGTCTTATGGACGAAGGGAATCATCGCGATTCCTTTGACCTCTCCGGCCCAAGCTTCCGATGCCAAGTCTTCCGGCAGCCCGCCTTACAGAAGCGCCGTCCAGGCGTGGCCATGAACGGCTGATCACACCACCCGCAGGCCTTCACCTGAATGGTTATGGCGATATCGAACGACGTGGCGGCCGTGAATACAACCTTACCCTCGGGCGTGTGCAGTTCGACCGTCATCGGCGATGCTGTCCGGGCGGAAACATCCCGGGTCCGGATTTTCTTCCAGTAGTCGCTGCGGCAACGCGTACTGCACACCTTCTGGCCGTTGTTTGCCACGAATAGCGTGCTGCAGTTGGCGCAGGCGCGGATCTCGACTGACAGCACGCCGTCCAAGTCGGGAATCTCGAGGATCTGAGGGCCAAGGGGAGTGGAAACGGAAAGGGTGAGCATGCGGGGGATTGTAACAAAGGTGGACCAGTTCCGGGCGCCGCTCGATTTTTACTTGTAGGGTTCATTCAACATTGAAGCTCCGGCCCGGTACTGTTGCAACAGGAGTGCTGGCTTCATGCTGGCAACCGGCCTTTCCTTCTCTCCGTCACCAAATAAACGAAAATTAACTTCTTGGTAAAGGAATTCGGAATAAGAATCTATGGGTTCTGTTTCTATGTAAGGTCCGCTGCCATGCTCGAAGAGGTTAATGTTTGCTGTGTGTTATCTACTGTAGCGATCGATTATGAGAATAAAGCGCAACACGGCCCTCGCCGCGCAATTTGACAACGCGTCCATCTTTCTCTGGCCAAAGGAAAAGACATGGGTCGGGATTGTTATTTTCCGGAAGGAACCTGGAATGATTCAGTTCGGGGCGGACGGCGAAGCTACTGCCAAAGCTGAGGCGCTTCGAATCGCAGCGCAGCCACATGCGAACTGGAAGAGCGTCGTATCACTCGCCCCGTGGTAGGGCTCGGGACCGCGCTATCTGGGCCGAATCCATTCGATGAGCGTCTTTTCTGT
>JBGPBY010000666.1:0-3471 GCA_041481485.1 Terriglobia bacterium | reverse complement strand
TTCCCCAGTGTAGGGGCGGTCATAGAAGGTGTGAATAAATTGCAGGTGAAGGCGAAAGTCCCCTCCTCAGCTGAGGAGGGGTGGATGCGCGATCAAGAAAATATAGCAAAGCATCCGCAATTCGCGCAGACGGGGTGGTGTTGATCAACTTCAATCAAATTCGCTTGACCAACACCACCCCGGCCGCTCCAACAATGTGGCTTCGCACTTTTTTCTTGATGTCGCGGCCACCCCCTCCTCAGCTGAGGAGGGGACTTCCCCCTGACCTGCAAATTTATTCGCGCCTTGATACACCGCCCCTACAGTCGCTCAATTCATTGACGCGCTCGTGATCACGCATTCGGCTCGCCAGGAGGCGTACCAAACGGCCCGCACCCGGCTCTCATCCCCTGGCGGAACTTCTCCCGCTCCTCGGGAGTCATCTGCGCCCACCGCTTCATCATCCGGCGCCGCCAGCCAAACCTGCGGCCAGGTCCGTGGCCGCGAAAGCCGCCAAACAGGATCCGGCTCAGCAGCAGCAATCCTGCGGCCTGAAAAAAGTGATAGTCCGGAAATTGAACAGTGATGGCAGAATCCCATTCCACAGCCACATCACGATCTGGCTGCCTAACGCAAAAGCGACAACTGCGAATACGGCAAACTTTGTCATGATTGCCACGCGTTTAGCCCCGCTCTGGACATCGTTCAGATTGTGCATATCCCTCCTACTAACTTTTCGTGAAGTCGTCGACAATGAACTGCAGACGGCGGCGCAGATGCTGTGATGTGAATGCCGGCCGCGTGCTTCATCACTCCTGTAGACGTTTGGCAGGAAAGTTTATTTTATCCGGTGGGAATTTTAACGTCCCGCTGCAATTTGACGGAAACGACAGCTCAAGATAGGCTCAGCGCATAATCACAAGGAGCAAAGGAATGAAATTTGTATTCGTACTGGCAACAATAGTTGCGATTTCTCTGTTCAGTACCGCCGCCGCCCAGGCGCCACAAGGTGGCGGTCAGGCGCGCGGTCAGGCAGCGGCGCCGGCCAAACCAGTGGGAGTGGATGCCGCCACGGCGAAGAAAATGGTTGCCGCAGCCGAAGCCGCTGCAATCGCCGGCAATGCACAAATTGCCATTGCTGTCGTCGACGGCAATGGAGATCTCGTTTACTTCGAGCGAATGGATGGAGCATCGGCCAGAGCGGTGACCAGTTCGCAGGGCAAAGCGCGTGCCGCGCTTCTCCTGGGAGTTCCGACCAAAGCGGCTCAGGATTCGATGGCCGCAGGCAAACCGATATCGGTAACGTTGACGAATCCTCCCGCCGGCGCCTGGGACATCACGATTGGACAGGGCGGGCTACCGATCCTTAAGGATGGAAAAGTTGTGGGCGCCGTGGGCTGCGGTGGATCGCTTCCTGCCAACGATGAGCAGTTCTGCCAGGCCGGCCTCAATGCGATGGGTAAATAGGGCGGCGTATTTTCGCAGTACTGCAGGGACGGTACAAACCACACTAGACTGTTTGAATGATCGAACGAAACATCCGTGTTTCCACGCATGGGCGGTATATCACCTCCGGCTCCGGCACTCCTGCATTAATTCTTATGGGATTTCACGGCTATGCCGAGTCCGCCGAAGTGGAGTTCGAGCGATTGAAATCCATCGAAGGTTCGGAAGAATGGCGGATTGTTGCAGTTCAGGGGCTCCATCGATTTTATCGCCGCCGGACCAACGAGGTCGTCGCCAGTTGGATGACACGGCAGGACCGGGAGTTGGCAATAGAAGACAACATCGCGTATTCAGCGGCCGTTCTCGATGCCGTTGCGCACGGCGCGCCGACGATGCCGAAGGTCGTTTTCAGCGGATTCTCCCAGGGCGTCGCCATGGCTTATCGTTGTGCGGTCCACACCGATCATCCCGTCCGAGGCGTCATTTCATTGGGTGGCGATGTACCGCCCGAGCTTGATGCCGCCGCCCTCGGCAATATTCCGGCAGCGCTTCTGGGCCGCGGTGATCAGGATGACTGGTATACTGCGGCAAAACTCGAAGCAGACGAAAAGCGATTGCGCGCCGCCGGAGTCGACGTCCGCGTGGTCCTGTTCCAGGGTGGCCACGAATGGACCGATGTGTTCCAGCGCGCCGCTGCAGATTTTTTGCGGTCGTGCCGGTAATCCGCAGCCTTTCGGGTATGATCGGACTCGAATTTTCCTGATCAGACAATGACAAAGCGTGCCGGCCCGCGTCCAAAGCTTCACCCCGGCTGCAGGAGGCCCCCAAAATGAGACTCCGTATACTGCTTTTGACCGTGATTTTACTGACCGGAACCGCCGTGTTGGCGCAACTGACCGTGGATGTTTCGCTGGTCAATGTCGTCGCCACGGTCGCCGATGATCGCGGGCGCTACATTCCCGACCTGACTGCAAAAGATTTCACCATCGAGGAAGACGGACAGATCCTGCCCGTTTCTCACCTCAGTTACTCCGATGACACGCCGATCAGCCTGGGTATCGTTCTGGATACGAGCGGCAGCATGGAACATAAGATCGGCACCGCCACTTCGGCTGTCGAGAAATTTATCCGGACAATTCACCGAGACGACGACATCTTTCTGATGACGTTTTCCGAATTTGTTAATGTGGCTCAGGATTTCACCGGTGACCGGTCAAAACTCACCAGCGCGCTTCGCAGAGTTCGGGTTCAGGGTGGCACCGCGCTTTATGACGCGTTGTCGGTCAGTCTGCAGCACTTGAGGCGCGGGGAGCATGAAAAGAAGGCCATTCTTCTGTTAACAGACGGAGTGGACGAAAGCAGCGTGAGGTCACTGGAAGAAACAGAGCGCGCCGTCCGCGAATCCGAATACCTGGTCTATTGTCTGGGAATTTCTCCTTCGGACGAGGGAGTGGGCCAGATCGGACCGGTCGTGATTGGCGGCCCTGGTCCGGGAACTGGAGGCGGTCCAACCATCCCGGGCGGCCCACGCGGACGTCAGGGGAATCCTCAGCAAACCCCGACCATTCAACTTCCCGGAGGGATTTCCATTCCTCTGCCTGGCCGGCGATTGCAACTCGTCGCGCAACGGCCGCAGGGTGGTCCGGGAGGCCGCGGCAATCCGGGGACGATAGCCCCCAAAGTCGACATGTCGGTGCTGAATGCTTTTGCGGATGTCAGCGGCGGCAGAGCATGGCTCATCAGCGGAACGATCAGCGACACGAGCGGCAACGCCATCGAAAGGATTCTCGACCAGCTGGCAGAGGAACTACGCAGCCAGTACAGTCTGGGGTACTACCCCAAACACGACATGAACGACAAGAAATGGCATCACGTGGAAGTCCGCGCAAAGGACCCGCGCTATCACGTCCGCGCCCGCAAGGACTACTACGGCGGCGACGTAAACGGCAAGTTAATCCGATTTCCGGGGCCGCGACTGTAGCCCCGGTCTATGCCCCCCCAAATGACAATTGAACAGTGAACATTGAACAATGAACATTTCCCCGA
>JBGPBY010000665.1:0-3474 GCA_041481485.1 Terriglobia bacterium | reverse complement strand
CGTAGAAGGACTGTTCCGCGTCGGCCGATGCCTGCAGCTTGATGTTGCGGGTCAGCAAGCCGACTTCGCCGCGTTCATCCACGTCGAAGGTGATCTTGCCGAAGTGCATGTAGTCGAGCTTCTTGTCGAGCGTGATCGTGTTTCCGCTGATGGCGGCAATGTTGCGCCGCTCTGCCTGGCGGGGATCGTAATCCGTGGACGCGAGGACAATCTCGTCGCCGACGCGCCAGCCGGCGGCGTTCAGAACCTGAATCGAGGTGGCGCCCGCGGCAGCCGTGCCGGACAGCTTGGTCCAGGTATTGGTGCGGTCGCCGTGCAGGTTCAGCGTTCCGCCCATGAGCATGATGCCGCGGTCGACTCTGTTCGTCGTTCCACCGACTCCACTGATGTCTTCGTCTTTCACGTTGTTGGTGAAGGTGATCGTTGCCTTGCGCGTGTGAGGAGCCTTTTCAGTGCCGATCTCCAATTCCCCGTGCAACATGATCCACTCGGTGGTCAGGTCAATGTCTTTGGTGTTGGCGAAGCTGAGTTTGCCTTCGATGGTCAGACCGTTCAGCGCCGGCGGAGTGACGTCGAGAACGACTTGCTTGCCTTTCTCGATGATGACCTTGTCGCCTGCGACGGGCACCTTGCGGTTGGGCCAGGTCGCCGGATCAGACCAGTTCGTCGCCTTGGCTGCCGGCGCTGCAGAATTCTGGGCCTGCACGATTGTGAACATGCCGACGAGCAGCGATGTTGAAAGCAACGACATCAGAAGCAACGAGCGATTCTTCTTCTTCATGACATGAACCTCCGAACTTGAAAAATGACCGATCTAGCCGCCAAGGATACCGTAAAACGGACGCGGATAGGCGTTTCAAGACGCGTTTCGGCGACCCTGGGCCCACTCCCACCACGCGGCACCTTCGGCGCACCGCCACGCTAACGTCGCGAAAGATCGATTTTGAACGGACGATCCCCCGTGACCTTCCCCCTAAATTAGCTCCAGCCCGAAAGTGAGGAATTAACGGAATTATCGTCGCAGTCGGGGTTCTGGGAAAGTGGAAAACTCGGAGAGTTTTCCAAGGTCACAGAGTGACCGTCTTTTCCAGTGCCCGTTTCGCTCGCCAGGCGAAATTGCTCCGGCGTCTGATATCCAAGACTGCTATGCGGCCGCACCCTGTTGAAGTGGATGCGCCAAGTCTCGATGATTCGTCGTGCATCGTGGATGTCGATAAACCAATGTTCGTTTAAACAAGCGTCGCGGAACTTCCCATTGAAGCTTTCCACGATCGCGTTCTGTGAGGGTTTTCCCGGTTCGATAAAGTGCAACTTCACGTCCGTCTTCTGAGACCAAAAGAACATCGCCTTGCTGGTGAACTCCGGCCCGTTGTCCGAAACGATCTTCTCCGGCAGGCCTCGCCGCGTAGCCAGTTCCTCCAAGACCCTTGTCACGCGTTCTCCGCCAATCGAGAAGTCGACGACCTGACACATGTCATGAATCCAGAATATCTCCGGTTGAATTCGAACCTCCGACTCTTGCATAGAAGAAAGGTATGTTTCCTCCAAAGATTACTCTCTTCCTTGTTGAAACTGGTTGAACTGTGAGGAAAACCTATCTACAAAAACGACTACAGCCGGTTTCGGAAGCAATCCGAAACCGGCTGTATCTTATTGAATCAATGAGTCGGGGCGAGAGGATTCGAACCTCCGGCCTCCTGGTCCCGAACCAGGCGCTCTAGCCAGGCTGAGCCACGCCCCGAAGAGAAACCTGACTATTCTAGCGCGAATTGGAGCCTTCGGACCATTCCAATCCGCCGATCCATTCGCTGAAGCGTTCGAGGTGTGCGTGAGCGGTACGATCCAGATGCAGGGGCGTGACGGAAACATAGCCGGCGGCAACGGCGGAAAAATCCGTCATCAGGTGGTGTTCGGCGGCGCCGTTCAATTTGCCTTTGGTGCGGGCGATTTTTTCGTGCAGCCAGAAATATTCTTCACCGCGGGGATCGCGGCTTTCCACCACGACGCTCTGCATGGCCTGACGGCCCTGGCGTGTGAGTTTCACCGAACCGTTCCAGGATTGCGGGAAATTCACGTTGAGCACGACGTCCGGTGGCAGTCCGTTGTCCATCACCCGTTTGGATAGCCGCTCGGTCACGTGCGCCGCGGATTTGAAATCCGACTTCGCATGCGCGAACGTGGAAACGGCAATTGCTGGAATTCCCTGCAGTGCCGCTTCGAAAGCAGCAGAAACAGTGCCGGAGTAATTGATGTCGTCGCCGAGATTGACGCCGCGATTGACTCCGGAAATGACAAGGTCCGGACGCTGCTTGAGAATGCGGAGGCAGGCGAGGATGACGCAGTCTGCGGGAGAACCGTCCACCGCAAAACGGTTCGGCTTCAGCTGCTGATAGCGCAGCGGCTGATGCATGGTGATGCGATGGCTGGTCGCACTCATTTCACGATCCGGTGCGACGATGGTCACCTTACCCAGTTTCGAAAGCGCATCCTCAAGGGCCGTAATTCCCGGTGAGGAAATACCGTCGTCGTTCGTGATCAGAATCTGCCGGTCCATCCGTGTTCCAATTTTTTCCCAACAAAAAAGGACCGGCGGTTCAACCACCGGTCCATGGTTTCAATTAAAACTGTTTCAAGTCCTTATTGGCCACCGCGTCCGCCACGGCCTCCTCGCCCGCCATTGCCGGCAGGAGGAGCTGCGGGAGCCTGCGTTCCGGCCGCGGGCGCTCCAGGAGCGGCTTTATCGTCTTTCGACGGCCCGTAATACTTCACCAGGTAGTCGACGAGCACCGGAATTTCGGCGTCTTTCACGTCCGCGCCGTTGCCAACCATTCCATAGACTACGCTTTCCCAGGCGGCACGGTCATCCGCTCGACGCTCGACGGGACCCAGGTCATGACATGTGGTGCAAGCGGTTTCCAGAATGTGCTTGCCCTTCGCATCGGCTTCGTCGGTCTTTCCGGCGGGTGTTCCGCACGTCGGAGGCGTGCCGGTCGGGTAGGTCATTGCCAGATAGCAGGCGACTGTCGGAACTTTATCGTCCTTGAGATCCAAGCCGTAAAGGGTCATGCGTTTCACGGTTTCTGTCCAGGCGGCCAAATCGTGTTTGGCGGCCTGGATCTGATCCAGTCCATGACAGCTGGTACAGGTGTCATTCACAAATTTCTTCAAGTCTTCGCCGCCAGCAGCCGCGGCACCCGCCGGCGGAGTCTGGGCAACCGCGGCAGCAACCAAAGGAGCCGCAACGCCACCGGCGCGTCCGCCCTGAGCCATAACGCAACCCACCGTAACCACGGCGACCGCCAAGGATAAGAGGAATATCCTATTGAAAACTGACCTCATGAATAAGCCTCCACAAATATAAAGTCGGGATGAGAGGATTTGAACCTCCGACCCCAGCGTCCCGAACGCTGTGCTCTACCAGACTGAGCCACATCCCGACTAAAGATTACACATTCAACAAAAACCGTATCGACT
>JBGPBY010000664.1:0-3488 GCA_041481485.1 Terriglobia bacterium | reverse complement strand
TAAATATTGTTACTTGTGGTACCCCTCACCGGCCGCTGCGCGGCCCCCTCTCCCGTTGGGAGAGGGATTTCTTGATCGCATTCCTAAACTAAAATCGGTTTGCTATGCGACGCCGAAGGCGCGGAGAGCCTGGACTGTGATGACGGAGAGCGCGTATCCAAGGCCGGTATAGAACAGAAGCTGCAGCCCGGCAAGTTTCCAGGAGTTCATTTCCTTGCGCACAACGGCAACGGTAGAGAAACATTGCAGAGAGAAAAAGAAAAAGACGATCAAACCGATGATGCTGGACGGCGTGAAGATGGGCTGCCCTGTCCCGGGGAAAGTCGCATTCCGCATCTGCGCGAGCAGGCCTTTCTGCTGCGTCTCCTCGTTTGTGTCTTCGACGTGATAGACGATGGCCATGGAGCTGACAAATACTTCCCGGGCAGCAAATGCCGAAATAAGTCCGACCCCGGCACGCCAGTCCACTCCCATCGGATGTAGAGCGGGTTCCATCTTGTGTCCGAGTTGTGCAGCAAAGGACTGATCCTTTGGAGTACTTGTTATGAATCGTTCCGGAGTAGAACCGAGATTCGATACCAGCCACAACACCGCAGAAACGATCATGATCGGCATGCCCGCACGCTGAAGATAAGAGAATCCTCGAGCCCATGTCATTTTCAGAATTGGTTTCAGCCGCGGTTTGCGATATGCCGGCAATTCCATCGCCAGAAGAGAAGGAGCGCGGTATTTCAAAAAGACCCGGGCGGCGAGTCCCGCAACCAGCGCACCGGACAGAAGGCTCGAAATATAGATCAAAGCCAAACTGATCCCCTGCTGCCACGACTTCGATGGAAGCAATGCCGCCAAAAGCAGGGCATAAACCGGCAGGCGCGCGCTGCAACTCATCAGAGGAAGAATCCAGATGGTGAGCAGGCGTTCACGGCGCGACGGGATGGAGCGGGCCGCGAACACTGCAGGAATCGCGCACGCAAATCCCGAAAGCATGGGAACAAAGGAGCGGCCGTGCAAGCCTACATAGGACAATGGACGGTCCACCAGCGTTGCGGCGCGTGCGAGGTATCCGGAATCTTCCAGCAGTGTCATGAGAAAAAACAGAATCATGATCTGAGGAAAGAACACGGCAACCACGCCGACTCCCTGAATTATTCCTTCAGCGAGAAACTTCACTATGAGCGAGTTCGGAGCAATCGACATCACGAGATCAGCCGCCGTCCCAAAACCCTTATCGATCGCGTCCATGAAAGGCTGGGCTGCCTTAAATATGGCAGCAAACAGCGATGTGAGGACAATAATGAAAACCGGAAATCCGAGATACTTGTGAAGAACCACTCCGTCGATCCTGGACGTCACCGAATCGGCTTCATTCGAATGGGATACGGCACCACTCTTGCGCAGCAGATTGCGCACCTGCATGAATGCCGCGACAGGCTCGGGCGGCAATTGTGCAAGAGCATTGGTGGGTTTTGCCGGACTTGCTATGGCCAGGTCCAGTGAACCAATAAGGTCTTCCATGCCTTTTCCGGTTCGCGGATCCACGGGAACCACCGGCACTCCAAGTGTTTCAGCCAGGCCTTTCGGATCGACAACCTGCCGCGTTCTGGGAAGCAGATCCATCATGGTCAGGGCGACAACGACAGGCTTGCCCTGCCGCGCCACCAGACCTGCAAACTTCAAGTGGCGCTCGAGCTGTGTGGCGTCAACCACAAGAACAAATGCGTCTGGCTTTACCTTGCCGTGCTTTCCTTCAATCACCTGGCAGGCGAGTTCTTCTTCCGGAGACGGCGCCACAACGCTGTGAACACCGGGCAGATCGATGAGATTACGCGCAGCTCCAAACTCGGGTTTGGTCCGGCCTCGAAGGAGTGAAACGGTAACGCCGGGATAATTGGCGGTCTTGAAATTTCCACCCGTCAGGGCGTTCATTAAAGTCGTCTTACCGGCGTTGGGCATGCCCACCAGACAGACGTTCTGATCCTCGGTTTTTGAATGATGAGGTTCGACGTCTGTGGGGTGGCAGCTCATGCGACCCAAATCCAGGCGGCTTCGCGTTTCCTCAACGCAAGGGAGGCACCTCGAATTCGGATGACGAGCGGATCGCCGAGAGGCGCCGTATGCGTCACGACGATGCTTTCTCCTGGTGTCACCCCGAGGTCCAGCAAACGATTGCAGTCCTCGGTGGGCCCCTCCAGACGTTCGATCTGAAAAGTCCGGTTCAGCGGAACCCGGGAAAGTTCGTGTGCGCGGGATTTCGTTTCCAAATGAAAACGATTATCATTTTCAGTTTTCACATATGAAGTATGCCCGAAGGCCGGGTTTACTTCAACGAATTCGGTGAAATTTCGATAACTACCCCATTTTTGATCACTTTGAAAATTCTGCGAAAATTCTGTACATCGCGGGATGGATCGGCGTCCAGGATAAGCAGATCCGCAATTTTGCCTTTCTCCAGCGTTCCCACGTCTGCATCCCTTCCCATTACCGCAGCGGCATTCTTTGTCGCAGCCACCAGGATGTCTACTGGACGCATCCCCGCATCCGCCATCAATTCAAATTCCCGATGCAGCGCGGGTCCATGCAGAGTACCGATATTTCCGGCATCGCTTCCGGCCGCAATCCGAATTCCCGCAGAATCCACCAGCTGAAGATTCACCAGCTGGTTCTTCTGTGAGATGTCTCGAAGATTCGGCGCCGGAACACCGCCCGGTATCTGGTTTGCCGGTGTCTTCGCCAGTTGAGACCAGGTGGCAATCACCTGGGGATCCCCGAATTCTTCTTCAATAGCCGTCAGCTTGATGGCCTGGCCGAACACTTCGTCATAGCCTTCGTTGACAATCAGGGTTGGTATGTACAGAACATTCCGGGTCTTGGCCATGTTGATGAACTCGCGATCCACTCTTTGATCCTCAACACTGTGCACAAGGATGTCAGCGCCGGCACGCAATGCCATTTTTGCGAGTTCGAGTTCGGTCGCATGAACAGCCACGCGGACCCCGCGCATGTGGCTTTCTTCGGTTGCTGCTTTGACAACGGAAAATTGCTTTTCAATATCGCCTCTGCCGTGAATAAAAAGGATCTTGGTCAAGTCGGCGTGCCGGTCGGCGTTCTTACGAACCAGTTCCCTGGCCTCTTCAGGAGTGTTTGCCACAATCACCGGAGGATCGGTTTCCACAAATGGCAATTCCGCTTCTGTGGAAATCAGCGGTCCCGCAACGGCGACTCGGGGAGAGTTCAGCGTTTTGTTCGCAAGATCGCGAACTTCAAAAGTCCAGAGCGGACCTCCCATATCCACGACACCGGTGATGCCGCATGCGAGGTAGCGCATCAACGTCACCGGCAACCGGCTCTTTGTCCAAGCCAATTCATCGGCGTAGGATCGAATCGCACGAAGATCCACGGCATCCGGCCGGGTAAAGACGTCGCCCGACTGGTCGAAGTGGATATGGGCATCGATGAGACCAGGAATGACGAACTTTCCGGTGGCATCG
>JBGPBY010000663.1:0-3495 GCA_041481485.1 Terriglobia bacterium | reverse complement strand
CCTTAGCCCCCGGCGTGAGCCGGGGGTAAAGAAACACAACACCACCCAGAGAGTGCCGTAGGCACGACAGATCTAAAACTCCATCTTCATCTAAGTTTTCGCGCCGTCGGCCAGGAAACGTTTTCTGGCGGTACCCCTCACCCGGCCGCCATTTCTTGATGCCCACCCTCTCCCGTTGGGAGAGGGATTTGATCTCAATGATTCGTTTCCTCGTGCAAGCGCTTGCGGTTCGATGAAACAAATTTTTCGACGGCTTGCAGGGTTTTCTCCACATCAGTAAATGGTATGAGTTGCACCGATTGAAGGGGTTTTACGATGAAGTTGCATACCAGGCAGAACTCGTCGTACTGAGTGTCGCAGTTTGTAGCCGGAGCAGGTTTTTCGAAACAGTCGGTCAGACACGCTTCAAGTGTCACTCTCACGTCTTTCACAGGGTGGTCCTGAAAATCGACAATCGCGCCGCTGCGCACCAGAGCGATTCTCACCGCCGTTGACCTTTCCGATGGCATGACGACGACGTAGTGGAACTCTCGGACAGACCACAGTGTGTCTTTCACCTCATGGCGCGACCGCCGCAGTTTCTCGATCTTCTTCCTTACGATCTCGGCCTCTTCAAATCTTGTTTTCGTGGCGAGAGTGGTCATGCGGCTGGTCCAGGCTTGCAGGATCGCGTCGTCGTTGCCCTGAATGAACTGAATGGCGTCGGACACATCTGCGAGGTAATCGGTCCGATCGATGTCGTTGTTGCACGGTTTGGAACACGTTTGCATTTGAAAATACATGCAATCGGGCCGGGGATCGTTGCCGCGGATGTTAAACGGGCATGGCCTGAGCTTGAACGTTCTCTCCAAAGCCGTCTTGATCTTCGCGAACTGGCCTCGCGTCACCAAAGGCCCAAAATAATCGACACCGGATTTGATCTGGCGGCTGGCGTAGATCCTCGGGAACCGCTGCCTGCGATTGATCTTCATCAGCGTGAAGTATCGGAACGTTTTCATGCGGCGATACTTCCTGGGAAAGTGAAAGCGGCGGGCGAGATAGAGAACATAAGTGGTTTCAAAGGGTGAGAACGTACGGACGTATTCCAGCCGGCTGGTCAGTTGGCGCAGATCCAGATCTCGTACACGTTCAGAATGAGGGCCGAAGAACCGTTCCAGGCGTTGCGCCAGATTGCTGGTTTTATCCAGAACGATGAGGCTTCCGCGTGTATCGAAGATCTTGTAGACCGCAGTGCCTTTGGGAATTGCGGGGAGAACGGCCTCGAGGAAGGTGGTCCGGTCATAAGGAACGGTCTGGAATTCCAGGTCCATCACCGTTCCAGCCGTTAATTCCCTCCGAATGCTTTCCCGTGGAACAGCAGCGACTGTTCGATGTGCTGCTTTGCGAAATCCCAGCCGTGCATTCCCGGATACAGATGCGATTCGTGAGGAAAAGACGCCTTGGTCAAAGTATCGTCAAGCACCTTGAGACCATCGTAAAAGCCATACTCGTCTTCGGTACCGCAATCGAAATAGATTTTCATTCCCTGAAATTTCGCTGTGTTCTTCGCAAGCGTGAGTGGATCGTTGGCGGCCCAGTAAGTCAGATCCTGAGGCCCCGCGAAATTGATTCCGTAAATACGGTCAAACAGTGCCTTGAACATATCCAGGCGGCGGCCGCTGACTGTAGTGTTGTCGAAACTGGGAACCAGCGCGGCGCTGTGGGCGCTGACCGCGGAAAACATCTCGGGATGCTTCATCGCAATTTTCAGCGAGCCGTAGCCTCCCATGGAGATACCGCTGATTGCGCGGGTGGCGCGCGTGGCATTCACGCGGTACGTGGACTCCACCATGGGGATGAACTCCTTCACAACCACATCTTCCCATGGCGCTCCGCCGCTGCGCGCGTTCGTATAAAAGCTCGATGGATCGACAGCCGGAATGGCGACAATGAATTCGCCCAATTTCTTTTCGGCAATCAATTTGTCCAGGAGCAAATCCGCTCCGCCGCGGGTGCTCCACCGCATTTCGTTCTCGTTCAGGCCGTGGAGAAAGTAAAGCACCGGATACTTACGGGTCGATGAGTCATAAGACGGTGGGAGATACAGGGCATAGCTTAAATCGCGGCCCACCAGTTCGCTGTGGAAGGTTTTGTATTGGACTCGCGAACCCTGGGGAATGGGATCGCGGAGTTGCGGCCCGCCGCCGCGCTGGGCAATCAGAGCGGCCGCGCCGGCAGTCACGACAAGTATCGCTGCGATCAATCGGGTGGAATATTTCATTTATTTCTCCGGTGAAACTTCTTTGGGTTCCTCGGGAGCGCCTGTTGCTTCAAAATGCCGGATGCGCAGACTTTCTGCGGCGATATCCGTGAGATCAACGATGGCCGCAGCACCCACGCCCATCGTGATGGCGATGGTTTCACTGATCTCTTCTTTGGTAGCGCCGACTTTCAGCGCTTTCTTGATATGACCTTCCAGGCATCCGTTGCAGTGTGTCGCCAGCGACGCTGCAATGGCGATCAATTCCTTGGTCTTCCGATCAAGAACGGAAGATCGATACGTTTCCTGATAAAACTGGAAGTAGATCTTCCGCATTCGCGGGTCGACCATGGTGTATGAGGGCCACTTGCCCGGTGAATCTGAATTGTCCGCCATTATGAATACCTGATTCCTTTCGTCGGGAGATGGTACGTTTTAGGTTACAGCGGCGTCAAGGATAGCGGGGAAATTCCCGGCTGTGCGATGATCGTTTTATGAATAAGGAATCGCTTCCGGATCGCCGAAAGGCTTTCCGGAAAATGGGAGCGTGGCTGGTCGCCGGAAGCGGAACATTGGCCTTAGCGTACCTGGCCCTGGGGCGCGAAGGACCCATCGACGAATGGGTCACCGTGGCGCCGGTTACCGAGCTTCCCATTAACGAAATTCAGGCCCGCCGCGTGACGGTAACTGCGCATGACCGCTGGTTTGACCAGCATGTGGAACGAGGCATATTCGTTCGCCGGAATGACGACGGCTCCGTCATGGTACTGAGCAGTATTTGTCCTCACAAGGACTACAGCATCAACTGGAGAGCCAGCCTTGGATCTTTTGTTTGTCCAGGCCACAAAAGTGCATTTGATCCGGCGGGAAAGGTTCTCAGCGGACCTTCACCACGGGCGATGGATACCCTCGAGCACAAGATTGAAAATGGTCTCCTGATGGTGAGGTATCAAAAGTTCAAACGCTCGTTGCCCACCAAAGAAGTCTTCACCTGAATAAGGTGTGGGTAAGTTGGAATTGCGAGGCTGTAGAAGTGCCGCGTTCCCAGCCGCGTTAGCGGCGGCAGTCCCTTAGCCACCGGCGTGAGCCGGTGGATTATGAATCCATGAAATACTGAGTGCCATAGGCACGACATATCCAGCGAATTCGTCACGCCTGATGATGCCCGATCTGTCGTGCCTGGCACTCTGTGTCTGCTAATAGCCATTCCACCGGCTGACGCCGGTGGCTAAGGGACTGCCGCCGCTAACGCGGCT
>JBGPBY010000662.1:0-3501 GCA_041481485.1 Terriglobia bacterium | reverse complement strand
TGAGGGGAAAGCAGACCCCGCAACGAATGTAGGCGCGGTCATTGATGCAGTGAATGAACTCGATCCCCAATGTAGGGGCGGTCTATGACCGCCCACAATTTTGAATAATGCAATCCTCTGAATTGTGGGCGGTCATAGACCGCCCCTACATTGGGAATCGAGTTCATTCACAGCATCAATGACCGCGCCTACATTCGTTGCGGGATCTGCATTCCCATCATATCCAGCGCGAGTTCGAGAACGTTTCGAACCAGCTCGACAACGCTCAAATAAAACATCCGTCGATCCGGGTCGGGTTCCGGCACGATCCGATACCGGTGATAGAAAAGATTGAACTGCTGGGCGAGCGTAAACGTGTACTTCGCCAGGGCCGCGGGTTCGAGCGTCGCAATGACATAGGCTGAAATCTCATCCAGCCGTGATGCGGTATAGACAAGTTCCCAGATATCGGTGGCCTCGGTGAGATGTGCGGCCAGCGATGGAGAATTTACAAAATCTTCGATGGTTTTCACTTCCACATTCACTCCGGCCTCCGACGCCTTGCGCATGATGTTACTGGCGCGGACGGAAGCATATTGGAGATACGGCCCGGTCTCTCCGTCGAAACTCAATGCTTCCTTGAAATCGAAAGCAATGATCGCGGTTCGTGTGAATTTCAACAGAAAATAACGCAGAGCGCCAACGGCGATCTGTCTGGAAATCTGCTCGACATCCGCTTCCGAAAGTTCCGGATTTCGATGCCGGACTTCATCTCGCGCGTCCTTCTGAAGGCGATCCAGCAGGTCATCGGCCTTTACGCCCTGGCCCTTTCGCCCGGAAACCTCGATGTGCGGCCTCTTCCGATCGTCAGGAGAAAGCTCGATTCCGAGTTCCTCTGCGCAGGCCGGACTCAATGCGACGACTTCGTAATGAAAATGAATGGAATGGCGGACCTGATCGTCGTATCCCAGACCCAGCAGTCCCTGACGAACGACGTTCTGAAGGTAGGATTGACGCACGTCAATGACGTTGTACACCCTCTTCCCGTGGCCAAAGTTCGGATGGGATTTTTCACCGCCCGTCGAGTCGGTAATCCAGACCGTGCCGTTGCCGGAATTGCCAAAGTGACGGTAGAAAAAATCCTGATCCAGTAAGCCGAACTTCCACAACTGGTACGCAATATCTTTGCCGACATATGTGACCGTGCCGTTGGACCGCACGATAATTTTGTCATCATCGTAGCCTTCGCTGTCGATGCGCATGACCCAACATCCCGCATTCTTGCCGTCTTTCTCAAAGAAGATGGCGTTTCGATCCTGAAGCTGCCGGAAGGCGCGATCCCAGAATTTCAGGTGCAGGATGTCGCTTTCCCTCGGAAGCAGATCGTAGTGAACGCCAATCCGGGCCATCGTCGCCAAATGGCATTGCACAATCTTCATGGCCACCAGTTCGGCCATTTCTGAAGTGTCATTGCCGCTCTCTTCAATCTCCTTCAGAGTCTGTCCCCGCAGCGTATGTTTGGGATCATGCGATTCATAGAATCCGCTGACTTTTGCGTACAGATCCCAGCAGTAGTAGTCGAACCGGACACTGGGATCCTCGATCAGCGAGCGGACATCGCCGACCGTTTTCTTTTCGAAATATTTGAAACCGACAATCACATCGGCAACCTGCACGCCGGTATTGTCGATGTAGTTCTGAACTTCGACCTCCTGGCCGGTGGCTTTGAGAATTCGCACGAATGTGTCGCCGATCGTGGAGTTGCGCAGATGTCCGATATGCGCCGCTTTGTTCGGATTGATATTGGTGTGCTCAACGATTGCCTTACCGCTTCCGGCAGCGCCTTCAACAGTTTTTTTGATGGCAAGTCTGCTGAAACTGTTGCGAAACGATTCTGCGCGATCGAGATGGAAATTGATGTACCCGGCGCCGGCGATCTGGATACGTGCGATTCCGGGAATTGAACCGACACCGCCGATGAGTTCTTCGGCTGCCGACTTTGGCGATTTCTTCAGCCGCTTCGCGAGTTCGAAGCAAACCGGGCTGGCGAGCTCTCCCATCTCGATCTTAGGTGTCTGGTTCAGAACAATTTCAGGAATATCGATTCCCCATAATTTATGAATGGCAGACCGCAGTGCTTCGCGGATTTGGGAATGAACAGTCATTGGCATAGGGCGAAAATCTTACCATTTCCGGCGTGTTAGTATTTCGGGCGTATGCCGATGCTCTATTTCGACTGCTTCTCCGGCATCAGCGGAGACATGACTATTGGCGCACTGCTTGATCTTGGCCTCGAGCTGGGATACCTCCAGGCCGAATTGCAGAAGCTGCCGCTGACCGGTTATCGCACCGAAGCGTCGCGGGTCGTCCGCGCGAATATCAGCGCGATGAAATTCGATGTAAGGCTCGATGGCGACACGACCCCTCCGCTTGAAGGACACATCCATGCGCATGGGAAGCATCACTCCGCCGGATATCATTGCAAGGCTGCAGACATACTGTCGATGATCCGGACAAGCGGGCTCAATGCCAACACCAGACGCATGGCGGAAGCCATATTCACGAAACTCGCGATTTCCGAAGGCCGGGTGCATTGTATCCCGCCCGAGGAAGTGGAGTTTCATGAAATTGGAGCCGTGGATTCCATCGTTGACACTGTCGGAACGGCCATCGGCATGGATGCATTGGGTATTGACCGGTTTGTCTGTTCCTCCATCAATGTCGGCGGCGGATTCATTCACTGCCAACACGGCGTCTATCCCGTTCCGGCGCCCGCGACCGCCGATCTGTTGCGCGGCGCATCGATCTATTCGAAACACGTCTCCACCGAACTGGTGACGCCAACCGGTGCAGCGATTCTCGCCGCGCTCGTTGATGAATTTCGCAGTCTCAATGATTTTTCTGTCGATCGCGTCGGGTATGGGGCGGGAACGAAACAGTTTCAGGATTTTCCGAATTGTCTGAGATTGATGATCGGTACTGAAGCGCAGGGACGCCCGGGCGCAGGGAAGGTGAGAAGTGAATCCGAAGATATGGATCAGATCATCGTCATCGAAGCCAATATCGACGACATGGCCCCACAGAATTTTGCGTATGTGTCGGAGCGGCTGCTGGATTCCGGCGCCCTGGACGTTTCCACGACTCCGATCCAGATGAAGAAAGGCCGTCCGGGATGCATGCTCCAGGTGCTTTCACCCATGAACCGCGCGGAAGTTCTCTCCCGCGTGATTTTTGAGGAAACCACGACGATCGGATTACGCCAATATGCTGCAAAGCGAATTGCGCTTGAGCGTGAATTGATTTCAGTCGAGACACGCTTCGGCACCGTGACGATGAAGGTGTCCCGCCAGAATGGCGCTGTTGTTTCATGCAGTCCCGAGTATGAGGATTGCGCGCGGATTGCCCGTGAACGCAATGTCCCGTTGAAGGAGATCCAGGCCCTGGCGATGGAAGCCTACCGGATGCGGGAGAGCTAATTGCGCTGTGTTATGAAAGACGGGGGACTGCCGCCGCGCTGCGGCT
>JBGPBY010000661.1:0-3502 GCA_041481485.1 Terriglobia bacterium | reverse complement strand
AGGCACGACAGATCCAGCATTTCTCTGGATATGTCGCCGCTACGCGGCTCATTTGGTTTTTGAGCTTGAGATTCCACCGGCTTACGCCGGTGGCTAAAGGACCTGCCGCCGCTAACGCGGCTCAAAAAAATAGAATTCGACTCTTTCGCAGCGGGCCGCCGTCGCGACAGACCTACCTCTAAATCGCGTCCCTGCGGTATGCTCGGCCAGGCCCTTGAAAGGCGAAGCATGCAACTTCAAGAGCTAAAGTCCCTCCTGGCGCTGGAACCCACCTGGACTGTTTCCATCAATGGGAGAGAGTTCGTACAACTGTCCAACTCGGAAATCGAATTCAACGGCGAAATCGTTCGCATCGGCCGCCAGAAACACAGAGTCCTTCAACTGGACTGGCTGCGGTCGAACATCATGCGGCTTCGAACGCGAAACAAGAGGGACTCGCGCGGCAATGTCCTGACGTTTTTTCCCGGCAATCAGTTACCAGGCGGAATAGACCTGCGCCGGCGGCGCCGCCTGTTTCAAACACGGCTGGCCCATGCATTGGCTGCTTTTTACAAGGTTCGTGTCCCGGTCCGGGAGATCCTGCACTCGGACAAACAGCGTGGAATTGGCGGAGCTTACCCGCGATTCGTATTTGGGAACCGCGCGGTAATTTCCGTGGACCCGGAGGAAGACGTGCCGGTTCTTGACGGGATTATGCGTGCGGCGCTGTTGTGGTCGGAATTCATCCCGCATCGAATCTGCGTGGTTGTGCCGAGCCAACGCAAACAGACGACTGTCTCCAGACTGAAAGACATGACCATGGTACGTTCCAGATTTGAATGGATGGAATGGGACGGAAGCTCCATCGTCCCTCTCGACATGGAAATCCCAGTTCCAGAGACTCATGTTCATGAATTCCATCTGCCTCCAGTGGAGATTGAAGTCTCCAGAATCTGTGCGCTCGCACCGGACCTGCTTCAGGCGGTGCCCAATATCCCGGCACGCGCCATTTCAATCCGTCTTCGGGGCCTGGAGGTTGCAAGGGTGTCCGAGAGTGAAACGACTTACCCGATGGGCGAACCTCTGCAGCCACTTATCGAATCACTGGCACGGCATCGGCAGGCCGGGAGCCGCCATCCTATGGCACGCGCTTACGAAGAACGCTGGCTGGAGTCGAACCTTATTCGACAGATCCAGGAACTCTTGCCAGTGTGTCCCGGGTGGATCTACCCGCAGGTTCCGAGTTTTACCGGAGCGGAACGCAACATTATCGATTTATTAACCGTGACCCGGGAGGGGCGTCTTGTGGTGATTGAAGTCAAGGCATCCGCCGACCCGGACTTGCCGTTTCAGGCATTGGACTACTGGCAGGCGGTGGAACGTCATCGCCAGGCCGGCGATTTCCAAAACCGGGGATATTTCAGCGGTATGAGTATCCAGGAAATTCCGGCGCTTCTGGTGGTCGTGGCACCACTCTTGTCCTTTCACAAAACTTTCGACCGGCTGGTGGCGGCCCTGCCAGGGGACCTTTCCTTTTTGCAGATTGGGATCAGCCAGTCCTGGAAGCGCAAGATCAAAATCTTGCGCCGTCGCGGTGCGCTCAGTTAGGCTGGAGAAACGAGGTTCACCATGCAATCGAAAAAACGGATCGTCACGGCCGCAGGCTTGATGCTGATCACGAGTTTTCTGCTCGCCCAGGGACCGAATCGAAACCTTGGCAACGATATTCCAGTGAGACCCGCGCCGGACAAATCCGATTCGGTGCCCCAGAGAAGCAGCGATATTTCACTCGATGTGAACCTGGTGAACCTCGATGTCGTCGTGATCGACAAGAACGGAAATCCGATCGGCGGCATGGAGCAGAAGCACTTTAAGGTTTTCGACGACAATGTCGAACAGAAGATCACGAATTTCAGCACGGTGGAAACACCGCTGACCACGGTGATTGTTGTCGAATTCACGCCGTTCGTGGTCTATTACGAGGACATCTTCAATGCCATCGGCGGATTCGTCAATTCCCTGAGGGAGGATGACTGGGGTGCGCTCGTTGCATTTGATATCCATCCCACGCTGGTGACGGATTTCACCAAAAACAAGCGCGAGCTTTACGAAGGTTTGAAGACGTTGAGGAATCCCTACACGCAGGAGCGCGGTCTATATGACGCAGTTTATGACACCCTGCAGAAGCTCGATAAGTTAGACGGCAAAAAAGCCATATTCCTGTTGAGCACCGGGCTGGACTCCATCAGCAGGCACACATTCAGCGAGACCCTGAGAAAGGCCCAGTCTTCGGACACGATGATCTACGCCGTCAGTATGGGACAGTTGTACCGCCTCTACTACCAGAACCGAATGACCCAGGAAGCCAATATCGAACTCATCGCGGCGGACAATAACCTGACACAGATTTCATCTGCAACAGGAGGAACGGCCTTCTTCCCGCGATTTGATAATGAGTATCCTGAGATCTACGAGGCGCTGAGTCATCAGCTTCGCAACCAGTACAATCTGGCGTTTATTCCCTCAAACCAGAAAAAGGACGGCAAGTTTCATAAGCTGAAGGTTGAAGTCGAAAATCTCGATGTCAACAAGGATGGCAAGCCCGATGGCCTGAAAGCCCATGCCAGACAGGGCTACTACGCGCCCAAGTCCTGACGTTCACTCCATGTTCGTTCGTCCTCCAGCGGTTGCAGGGCGGTTTTATCCGGACGATCCGTCCGAATTGACCTCCATGATCAGCGAGTACGTGGACGCCGGATGCGAACGAAAACCTGCAATCGGCGTTGTCGCCCCGCACGCCGGATACATCTACTCGGGTCACGTCGCAGGGGCGGTCTATTCCCGGCTGAAGATTCCGTCACGAACCATCATTCTGTGCCCGAACCACACCGGAATGGGCGCGCCACTCGCGATCATGAAAAGCGGTTCGTGGAAGACGCCTTTGGGTGAACTTCAAATCGATCAGGATCTGTGCGACGCACTCATGAATGCGGATCCGCAGCTTGAAGACGATACGCGGGCTCACCGCATGGAACATGCCATCGAAGTCCACCTGCCGTTTCTTCAGGTCCTGCAAAAACAGGAAACGCTATTCGTTCCGATTGCCGTTGGTGTCTCTGGATGGGAATCCCTTGAAACTCTCGGCAAGGCGATTGGAAGCACGGTCGCCATGTTCGACCGCAGCACGTTGATCCTGGCGTCGAGCGACATGAACCACTACGAAACGGATGCAATCACACGGGTGAAGGATGCCAAAGCGATCGATCCCTTGCTGCGCCTCGATCCAAGGGGATTGCATGACACCGTGCGGCGGGAACGAGTCTCGATGTGCGGCGCCGGTCCGGCCACGGCAATGCTCATTGCCGCGTTGATGCTGGGGGCAACGAGTGCCGAACTTGTGAAGTACGCGACCTCGGCGGAAGTTTCAGGAGACTATGAACGAGTAGTGGGGTACGCGGGGGTGGTGGTGTCGTGAATCTGATGATTCCCCAATGTAGGGGCGGTCTATGACCGCCCACAATTT
>JBGPBY010000660.1:0-3512 GCA_041481485.1 Terriglobia bacterium | reverse complement strand
TCGAACCCCGATAAGCAGATTCAGAGTCTCGGTTCGACTATTTCAGAAGCTACCTAAAATTACCGAAAACCCCAATGCTGACGCGGGTTTTTCGCCAAACGGTAACGAGAAAGCTTCCGATTCCTTCTCATCTTGAACAGGAGACAAACAGGAGACATTTTTTCAGCAAAGCTCTCGTGACTTTCGTCAAACTGAACAGTTTAGAAATAATTGATGGTCAAACCCGCTGCCGCTCGAATGAATCTGTTGGAAGCGGCACCCGCTTACCCGGCTAGGAAGGCCGTCGTTTGTGGCGACAAGCGGCGACCGACGCTAAGCCCATGGCAAGGAGCAGCACGGCTGCGGGCTCGGGTACCGCGGCCAGTTGTCCGCGAATCTCGCCAGCACCAAACTGAGTGTTGTTGATGTCGATATAAGCATTCCCTGCTGCAAGGCCCGCCAGCAGATCCGCTTCCGCCTGCGCCGCGTTCCCACCGTGCGCATTCAGAAACGGGAGGTTGTAAAGACCGGCGACCGTGAGGTCGACATTCTGGACAAGATACACTCCGGACGTTGCCGCGGGAAATCCCTGAAAATTGATTGCAAGCGCCCCGTTGCCTCCGACTGGCGCGCAACAATGGATATGCAACCCCAAAGGGTTCGCTGCGAGATTGCTCCAGGAGAGGTCGAACGTCAGTAAGTGCGTCGCTGAGTCCGCGGTTATGGTTGCAAGGCCCGTCGCCAAGCTTCCGGTTGGAGGGACCGTCTGAGTTCCATTCAACGAAGCCTTGTAGGTTATTGGCGTGGCCTCAAGGACGGTTCCCATCAGGCAGAAGAGCAGAATCACAACGCACGCGACCGTGAGCCTCTTCATTAGGCACCTCCCAATTGATATGTGCGGAGCTGATGATGATGGCGGAGAATAGGTTAGGTCCTCTGAAATTGCAAGAACTAGGTGGCGCTAGTTTGTGCTATTGCGCGGAGGCCTACAACGAGGCACATGACGCGGCTCTTCATTCCGACGAATAACAGAGGAATGGGATTCGTCTCCTCTTGAGTTTTTAGATATGCTCGCAGGCGTGAAACCAAGACTACCTGTCGCCGGTCTGCTGTTGGTGTTGCTGCTGGGCTCGGCGCATTCTGCACAGTTCCCGTCGGCGCAATTTCCACTTCCGCCGAATCCGTCAACGATCGAAGGCATTGTTGTCGATGCGGCGACCGGCAAGCCATTGGCTGGCCTCACCGTGATTCCGCCGTGGCCATCGTCGTGGCCCCCTCCGCCTCCCAATCTTCCCTTGGTGTTCCCACTCGTGCAAACAGACGCCGATGGACACTTCGTGAGGGACAACATCTTCGGTGACAATGGCCGCGCGTCTGTCGATTTCCTCAAGACGAACGAAGACTTTCAATTCCGCATTTTCACGATTGCACCTGGTCAACGCCTATCGAACGTCTTGATTCGATTGCAGCAGTCGAAGCCGAGGACCGGGCTTGTCACTGGTCATGTTGTCGACGAAAGCGGTAAGGGCGCCGCAAATGTGGAAGTGGCGTTGTACCCGTTTGCTCCGATCAACAGGATGTATAGCGAAATGTCCGCTCGTACCGATGATCGCGGTGAGTTCCGTCTTTATGGGTTGAAGCCGCGTCGTTACATCGTCGGGTATTCGGCAGGTCGAACGATGATCATGTTGAACGGGCCTCCGCCCAAACCGAGTTCGATTCCGGCGGTCCTCTATCCCGGAGTCGCCGAAGTCTCCCGCGCGGAGGTCGTGAATGTCGAAAACGGCAAGGAAATCCGACTGAAGGAGATGGTCATCGGGCCGGTTCGCATGGGAAAGTTGCGGGTTCATATCCTCAATCGGGGTGAGCCCGCGAAGGAAGGAATTATTGGCACTGGTGATGGGATGCGTCGTGTCCACATCGATGCCGGCGCGGACTTCTGGGAAGAATATTCGCCTAATGGGCCGGGGCCGGTTTCTTTTGGCGTCAGATGGACAGATCCGGGAAGTCGGGATTCGGAGTATTCCACTTCGATAGATTTTGACGGCGCGGACCGGTCGTTAGAAGTCGATCTCTCCCGCGTCCACGGAGTCCTTTCGGTTCGGACGTTCATCGATCACGAGGATGGATCGATCGTTCCCTTTACAGCGAATACCAGGCTGCCCATCGGTTTGAAGTCGCGCACGAGTGACGGTGCAAAAGTGAATACACGGTCTTCGCCATCCGATCTTGTGGACGAATACAACGGAACCCGGATGGCGATCGGATCTGACGCTAATGCCGAATTCACAGATCTCGTTACAGGCTCCTACAATCTGGACCGGTTAGATCTGCCTCCTGAGTTGTATCTGGCGAGTGCGCGGCAGGGTGACCGCGATGCGTTGGAGGACGGCATCGACATTTACACGATGAACTATGCGGACCCGGATTTCATCGCCACCTTCAAGGAGCGTGCATTCCCGATTACGATCGAGGAAAACGGCCAGCTGACGAGAGACCTCAATCTCATAATCAGGTAAGACCTCCATCACCCGGGGAGTATCGAGTCTTTGCAACCAGACTTCTTCCCAGGTCATTTGGAGCAACATTCCAGTGTCGGACCTCATGGGTCTTTACCAGAAGCAAGGGGTTCCGTTGACGGTGAAGCCCGCGGCTCAGACGAAAATACTGGTGTCTCCGATCGATCTCACCTCACGATAGTCTACGTTCGCCGTTCCTTGACGTAACAAAACAGCCACTGCAGCACACATCTTTCCCCTTTTCTACGGCGTCGACGCTATCGTTCTCACTTCAATGGTTTGCTTCGACAGCTCATCCACGTGGATGAATCTGGCCCTGGATTCGTAGGGCGCCAGGACCTCTGCATCGAACCAGGAATAAGTTTCGACCGCTTCCCACGCGAACAGTTTGTAATCTCCTGGCACAACATCAGTGAAGCTGAACCGGCCGTTCTGATCTGCAGTGACAGCCTTGAACAACTCGTGCCGGTTCCGGGACTTGTCCGGAACAAGCACGAGCTGCGCGCCCGGCAATGGTCCCAGGGGACCTATCGCGGTGCCGTCGAGGACGCCAAGATTCGAACTGAGCAGAATATCCAGGAGACTGGAGTCGGGTCCGGCAACGTGGAGTGGCTCACGCAATACATCAACGAGACCGAATCTCGCCTCTTTGATGTAGGCCGAGGACGATGGCTTGGGCCAGGCGTAGACGTCGTACTCTCCCGGCAATACGTTATCGATTTTGAAAGTTCCGTCGGCGTTCAAGCGCGCATATCCGCCTGACTTTGCTCCACCCAGACCAACACCTGCTCCATAATCCCCCTTTGTAAACTCCGCGAGTGAATCTAAACCTTCCATTCTCACGCGTCCGGAGACGGAGACACCGGGAAAAAGCGTCAGCACAATGCCGTCCACATCGCGGTTGACGACAACGACGGGAACGGGACCAGTATGGCGCTCGCGTGGACCGATGCTCGCCGCAAGCGAATGGACGCCGGGCGCGACGTCACGGAATTCAAAGACTCCGTCCTGGAG
>JBGPBY010000659.1:0-3529 GCA_041481485.1 Terriglobia bacterium | reverse complement strand
GCCCATGCGGCGGTCCAGAATCACGGTCAAGCCGTTCGACAACTTGAACGATTTCGGCGCCGGCAGGACCAGCGAAGGTTGGGGGCCGGACACCGGTCTCTGGCTCCTCCATGGCTCGTCCGCATTTACCGACTCCGGCTGATTGTGTTCGGCAATCTTTGCAGGCGTGGGTACCGGCTGGCCCAGATCCTGCTTACCGGGTACGCCGTAGACAACAACCCGTGCGGAGTTTTGCAAATACTTTGCGGCGAACTCGCGAACGTCTGCAGCCGTTGCCTTGCGATAACGTGCGATGTCTTCAGCAAGGTAATCGGGATTCTTCAAATGATGGTTGTAAAGACTGATGCGGTCGGCAATTCCGTTGAATCCTCCGTTTTGTTCCAGAGAAAACAGCGTGTCGGTTTCGATGGAGGTTTTGGCGCGCTCGATTTCGGAAGGCTCTGCATCCTTTGTGCGCAAAGCATCGAGCTGGGCATCGATTTCCTTTTCAAGAGTTTCGAGTTTCTGTCCATTTCGAGCGGTGGCCTGGATCACCAGAATGGATCCCAGTGTCAGCGGCTGGTTATACACCGCAACGTCCTGGGCAATCTGCTTGTCATAAACCAGACTCTTGTACAGCCGGCTCGACTTTCCGTTTCCGAGTATGGCCGCCGCCAATCCGGCTTCCGTTTCACCGGGTTTGAAGGCTGGCGGTGTGATCCACGCCATGTAGACACGAGGCAATTCAACGCGGTCCTGAACTGTGATGCGGCGTTCCGAAGTGATCGGGGGAGTGCTGACCTGAACCGCGGGAACATCCGGTCCCCGCTTTAACGTACCGAAATACTTTTCGACGAGTGCGCGCGTTTTCGTTTTGTCGATATCGCCCACGATGGCGATGCTGGCATTGTTCGGCGAATAGTACTGCTTGAAAAAATTCCGGACGTCCTCCAGCTTTGCGGCCTGGATGTCCGCGTGCGAGCCGATCACATCCGCATAGTATGGATGCTCCTTCGGAAACAACGTGTGGTACATGGCCTCGTCTACGATTCCATAGGGCTGGCTCTCGGTAGACTGCCGCCGTTCGTTGCGAACCACATCCTGCTGGTTCTTGAATGACTCCGCCGTGAGTTTGTCGAGCAGATAGCCCATGCGATCCGATTCGAGCCATAGCACGAGCTCGAGTTCGCTACTGGGTACGGTTTCGAAATAATTCGTACGATCGAAATCCGTAGTGCCGTTCATGTCGCTGCCCCCCGCGGCTTCGAGCATTTTATCCAGGCCCCCTTCGGGAACATGTTTGGAGGCTTCAAACATCATGTGCTCGAACAGATGGGCAAATCCCGTGCGTCCCGGGAGTTCGTTGACCGGACCCACGTGATACCACATGGCGACAGCAACCCGCGGCAGCCGATGGTCTTCCACCATGAGAACATCGAGGCCGTTCGCCAGCTGAAACTTCTCCACCGGGATTTTCGGAACTGGAAATTCGGTTTGAGCCGTGGAACGCGAGCATGCTGCCGCCCACAGAATAATGATGAGCAGTCCTGCAAGGCGAGCGCGACATTTCATGATTGTCCTCCGCAAAAGTGCAAAGATTGTAACTGAACTGAAGGCAGGATACGCTTACTCCGTTGCCCCATTTCATCTGGAGTGTTCAATCATGGTTTCTGTGTCTCGAAGAGTGTTGCTGATATCGATCATCGGAATTTGCATCGGCAGCTTGTCCCGCGCCGCCGCATTGCAATCTCCATCGTTTCAGCAAGATTTGCAGGCGCGCCGCCAGCGGCTCGAACAGGTGCTTAGTCCCAATGCCATGCTCATCCTGTGGAGCGCTCCGGTTCGGGTGTACTCGGGCGATGTGAATTATCCGTACCGGCAGGACAGTAACCTCTACTATCTGACCGGCATCGAGCAGCCTGAAACCGTCCTTGTGATTCTTCCAGGAAACAAGATACGCAAAGAATACCTGTTTATCCATCCCCGGAATGCGTCCCAGGAACTTTGGGAAGGACACAGTCTCACCGAGGATGAAGCTACCCAGATCAGCGGTATCACGACCGTATATGCTACGACGGACTTTGAGCCATTTCTCGATTCGGTGCTTTCCCGCAAATCCTACGAACGGGAAATTGGCGTGACCACATCCGACTACGACGCCTTTTTCATCGCGCTGCAAAACAATGCCGCGCAGATTGCGGTGGTCGGACCGCCTCCGGGTGTTTCCGGAACGCTTCCGGAATCTTATGCCTTCGTCAATAAACTGCGGGAGCGCTTCGCCGGCCTGCAGATGCGCGACGTGAATACGCAGATTGCCCAGCTGCGGCTGATTAAGACCGACTACGAGCGCCGGATGCTCGAAGAGAGTGCGAGAATTTCAGTCGAAGCCCACAGGGAAGGAATGAAAGTGGCGAAGCCTGGCGTCTGGGAATACCAGGTTCAGGCGGCGATGGAATATATCTTTCGCAAGAATGGTGCCATCGGCTGGGGATATCCATCCATCATTGCGAGCGGTCCGAATGCGACGACTCTGCATTACGAAGCTTCAACGCGGCAGATGAAATCCGGGGAACTGCTGCTCGTCGACGCCGCAGCGAATTACAATTACCTGACTACCGATATTACTCGAACCTATCCCATCGAAGGGAAGTTCACCGGTCCTCAGAAGGACATTTACGAACTCGTGCTGCGAGCGCAGGAAGAGGGCCGCAAGGTTGCAGTTGCGGGAGCCACTTTGCGCGACGTCAATCAGAAAACCGTCGAAGTGATACGAGATGGACTCATGAAGCTCGGACTGATTACGAGGAATGATCAAACCTCCATCTGGTACCCGCACAGTTCATCGCACTGGATTGGACTCGACGTCCACGATGCCGGTGCAAGGAATGCACAACTGGCCGATGGCATGGCCTTTACCATCGAACCGGGAATTTATATTCGCCAGGACTCGCTCGACACTTTGATAAAGAATGCCAACAACGAAGAATCGAAGATCAAGTCCGCGTTCAACAAATATAAGGATATTGGAGTCAGAATCGAAGATTCGTACATCATGACAAACGGAAAGGCAAAGGAGATCTCCGTCGGCATTCCGAAAACTGTCGATGAAATTGAATCCTTTATGAAGTCTCGGTAACGAGCTTTAAGGAGCGTCCCTCATGGTCTTGATTCTGATTGCCGTGCTCGGGTTCCTGCTAGGTAAACGGCAAGGTGTGTCGCGCAGTGGTTATGTCACTGTCGCCGCAATTTCGTTTGGCGCTGCTGTGCTGCAGATCGTGCATCTTGCGCTGACCACCAATCGTTCTTCAATGACAATGCTTCCGATTGTTGCCGGCGCAATCTTCGTCGCGGGCATGCTCGCCGGTGCGCTGAGGCATGCGCCTGCGATCGGAAGGTAATGACTTTGTGAATGAACGCGATTCCGACTGCGAATGAATTGGAATTGAGCGACTGTAGGGGCGGTCTATGACCCCCAAAAAATGACAATTGAACAGTGAACATTGAACATTTTCCCGAAGAAATGTTCAATGTTCACTGTTCAATGTTCAAT
>JBGPBY010000658.1:0-3534 GCA_041481485.1 Terriglobia bacterium | reverse complement strand
TGCCACAGTCGGGAGAATCTCCGGAACAGTTTGTGGCCAGAGCCGCTCGCGAGAAAGGCACGGAAGTCGCATCGCGCGTCTCGAATTCCGTAGTCTTATCCGCGGATACGATCGTGACCATCGATGGCCGCATTCTGGGAAAGCCTCTGGATGAATCGGATGCGGTACGCATGTTGATGTTGTTATCCGGTCGCCAGCACGAGGTCTATACGGCGGTGTGCGTTATCGGACAGCTCCATTCGAAAACCTTTGAAGGATTGGAGAAGACTCGGGTCTGGTTCAACTCAATGACGGAAACGCAGGCTCTTGAATATGTGCGGCGCGAGCCGGTACTCGATAAGGCAGGGTCCTACGCAATCCAGGGATTTGCACAGGTCTATATTTCCAGAATTGAAGGTAATTATTCGAATGTAATGGGGTTCCCGCTGCCGCTGGTGTGTGAACTGCTGTCTCGGTCGAAAGTCTATTTTTGATCCTTATTTTCGCTGCCCATCGACTTCTTAAAGCCTTTGATGGTTTCTCCAACGGCTTTGCCCATCTCCGGGATGCGCTTTGCACCGAAGAGAAAGAACACAATCACAAGAATAATAAGCAGTTCAGGCCAACCTAACATGGGTTCCTCCGAAGTGATACCTCAGTATACAAGACCGATCTTCAATAGGTCCAAGTGTATTCCCAAAGGTAACGGGAGGGCGTCGCGGTCCTTTTGTCCGATACGACGACGTGGAGTCTGCCTCCGAACTCCGTGACAATGAAGGCATAAACCTGAGCATCTGCATTGCGGTAAACGACGTAATGAAATTTTCTCTTGTCGTCGGCACGCAGCCGCAGATCCAGAATTCGTCCAACGTGGAATGGCTCGGTAAGGAGTTCCTTAACGTCCTCATCGGTGGGTTCGCGGAGGTTTTGCAGATCCATGTTCGAACTCATCACAATCAGGGATTTCACGGCCTGGATGTCCCCCCATCCCATCGCTGTTTCAAACTTGCGAACGGTTCGGATCGGGGGGTCATAGAGAAAAATATAGTCGTACCCGAGAGCGATCGAGCATGCCAGCAGAATTCCCGTGAACCATAGCACGGAGCGGCGTTGGGGCATTTTCATCGGACGATCGCGCGCTCCTGACGCCGTGCAGTATCGATTTTGGCCTGATATTGCTCGAATCCTTTTCGGCCCATCATGGCAAACGTCAGTTTCTTTCCGTATTCCACTCCGGGCTGATCAAAGGCGTTGATGTTATAGAGTTCTCCGCAATAGGCGGTCATGTATTGAGAAAACATGATGAGATCGCCCAGGCTTTCCTCGCCGATTCGGTCCACATAAACCGTGGCATTGGGACGTCCCGCTTCAGTGAGCGCCATTTCCGTGGCTCTCCTTTCCGCGTCGAACAATTCGGCCATATTGTGGTTTTGCAGATATCCCATCGAATCGAAATCATTGTAAGGATGCTGAATGTTCAGCGAATTTCGAAATTCGCGAACTGCCCAGAACAGAAATGATTTGTCGTTTGGACCTTCAATGAATAATTGAAGCTGAGAGTGCTGATCCGTCACTCCGAGAGCTGCGGTTGGAGTTTGGCCGCAATAGACTTCGCGTCCCTGCCGATCCAGTTTCTTGCCCAGGCTCTCACCCCAAAGTTGCTTGAACCAGAATGCGAATTTCCATAGCGACTGGGAATAAGGGAAGAGAACAAGGACATTCTTTTTGCGCTCGCGATCGAGCATGAACTGAACGAATGCCGAAACGAGCGCCGGATTCTCTTCGAACGTCCGTCTGGACTGAATCGCCGTGCGCATCGCGCCCTCCATCAGGGCATCGACGTCGAACCCGAGCAATGCTGCGGGCAGCGTGCCCACTGGAGTGAGGACACTGAATCGACCGCCCACGTTCGGAGGAATCTCGAATATCGGATATTTTTCCAACCGCGCAATATTCAGCAGATCACCTTTTTCCGGATCCGTCGTCACCGCGAAATGGTCCCGCGCCCTGGCAGCGCCAACCGCCTGAATCATCCAGTCGCGCACGATCGCAAAGGTCGACATGGTTTCGGCGGTGACGCCGGATTTTGCGATGACGTTAACAATGGTGTCATTCGGCGCAACGGTGTCCAGAGTGTCACGAATGAAATCCGGGTCGATGTTGTCCAGAACGATGAGCCGCTTTCCGGAGTTCGGCCGTGCCAACGCGGCATCCAGCGCCAGTGGGCCGAGAGCTGAACCGCCAATTCCCAGTATCAGGACGTTCGGAAAATCGTGATTTCGTGCGAAGGTGGTTACGGCTTTAACGGGACCTTCTTCAAACGGCAAATCCGCGAATCCAAGCTGACCTTTGGTTCGCGCAGACTCCAGGGTATCGACAAAGGGCCGCATGGTGTCGGCTGCCTGCTTGAATGCCGCGGGGTCAATTCCGTGTTCTCCAACGGCGCTTTTCAGAATATTGGTGTAATCGAATTCCAGCATGTTTAGTCTTCGAGCCAGTTCCGGGGCTCAACCACAATCGATTTGAATTCGGTCAGCCTGACAAGTCCGGGTTTTGCCTTTCGAGGCTTGGAAACGCTCTTCCTCCGGGTGTAATGAACTTCAACTTTCGAAGAGTTCCGAGCCTGCGAAAAGTATGCAGCCAATTGAGCCGCTTTTGTAAGTACGTTCTCCGGCGGTTCCTTTTCTCGCGCCGGATTCCGGATCACTACGTGCGAGCCGCTGTAATCTCCGACGTGCAGCCAGAAGTCGTCCGAAGCCGCGAATTGAAACGTCAGCGTATCGTTTTCCCGGCTGCTCCGTCCCACCAGGATTTCGTGGCCGTCCACGACGATACCGCGAAATCGCCTGGGAGGTTCTTTCTCTGAGTCCGCTGCACGAAGGGAATTACCCTTTTCCTTTCCAATCCGGCCTGCAATGGCGAGCCACGTATCCCAATCCCGAATCGCGATCAATCTGCGTGTCTGTTCCTCAATGGCCGCCAATTTTTGATGGACTTCTCCCAGCTGCCTTTCCACAACGCCCTTTCCCCGGCCGGCTTTTTGATGCTGCTTGAACATCTTGTCGATGTTCTCTTTCAAAGTTCGCGAAGAATCCAGTTTGACCTGTGTGGCGACCGGCTCTTCCCCGAAATAGTTGGTGACTTCCGCGTTTTCATATCGCTGATCCATTTTCATCCCGCTGGAGGTCAGCATTTGTGCGGTTTTTTGGAATGTGCCGGACTCCGCATGCTTCACCTGCTCCCGGGTCAATTTCCGTTCTCGTTCCTTCAGGTTTTTTGTTGCAGATCGCAGTTCGCGAAGCACGGGAAGCTTTTCGCGTTCCAATAAAGTGCGAGTTTCCAACTCGTCCTGGTAAAAGCGAACTGCTTCAAGAAATGAAAGGAATGTCCGCACACTGTGTGTGCGTTCCATTGAATGAAGTGGAATTGGGCTGACGATGGCACGTTCCAGCAGTCGCACATTATTCTCATCGAGAATGTGGACCAGAGGAAGTTCGCTGTAGACCCATGCGGAACTGGAAGGCGCCATTGTTTCCCGCAAGATGCTGCGAAGCG